>CACZFV010000095.1 GCA_902780465.1 uncultured Lachnospiraceae bacterium | reverse complement strand
TCCAGAGAATTCTCCCAGTCATAAAAACCGACTGCAAGCACTTCACCTTTCAGGTCCGTAAGGACAGCCTTGATCCTGGTGGAGCCGAATTCGATCCCCAGTGCTGTCTTCCCGGTTTCGATATTCGTATTCTGCGACATTTTTCTTACCTCATGAAGAACTTCTGCAGATCTGCCTCAGTGGTATCATCTCCGATGGTAATGAGCTCGGTCCCGGTCAGACGGGCGAACATGGCGATGTCCGCTCTGGTCAGAGCCGTGGAAACGACCGAATGGTGTGCGCCGCCCGCATAACACCACGCTGCGGTGCCGATGGCGAAATCCGGTTTGTGGCGGTACATGATCCGCGCCACAGGAAGCTTCGGCATGGGCTTCGGCTGCTTCACCAGCTCGATGTCCGCGCAGATGATGCGGAAGTGGTCGCCCATGTCGACCAGGGTCACCTGGATGCCGTCTCCTGTCACGCCGTCAAACACCAGACGGGCCGGATCGTCCTTGCCGCCGATGCCAAGGTGATGCACCTGGATCTCCGGCTTGGAAGCTGCAAATGACGGCGGGACCTCCAGCATATGGGAAGCCAGCTCCAGCTCCTCGCCTTCCGTCAGGTCATAGGTGTAGTCCTCGATAAAGCCGGTGGCGCCGCTGCGGCACTCCGCCATCTTCATCAGCACTGCGGAGAAGGCGCTGATCTTGTAATCGCCCTCGGGACCGAAGCCTACGCCCTTTGCCATGAGGTTCTGGGCGGCAATGCCCGGGAGCTGCTTCATGCCGTGCAGATCCTGGAAGGTATCCGTGAAGGCTTCCACGTTCCACTTCTTCATGAACTTCTCCAGAGCGACCTCATACTTCGCCTGCTCCTTCACAGAGTCCAGATTGTCGGTGGCCATGGTGTAGAGGCTGGTGTACTCCTTCATCTTCGCATCCAGCTCTTCGTCAGTCACCTTGTCAGTCAGGGCTGCGATCTCGCCGATGCCCCAGTACTTGATCTCCCAGCCGTACCGGATCTCCGCCTCAAGACGGTTTCCGTCGGTCACTGCCACATCGCGCATGTTGTTGCCGAAGGTCGCGACGGTCAGGTTTCTGGAGAAGCTGATGGCCTTCGCCACCTCAGCGAACTGGCGGATCTTCGCGATGACGCGGTCATGCTTGTAGTATCCCGCAACCACCTCGTGGGCGATGCCGAGTCTCGCAAGAATGTAGCCGTACTCTCTGTCGCCGTGCGCCGCCTGGTTCAGGTTCATGAAATCCATGTCGATCTCGTCGTAGGGAAGCTTCTCATTCGCCTGGGTGTGCAGATGCAGCAGGGGCTTGGTCAGGATCTGAAGGCCCTTGATCCACATCTTTGCCGGGGAGAAGGTGTGCATCCAGGTGATGACGCCGACACAGTCGTCATCATTTTCCGCAGTGCGGATGTCCTGCACACAGATCGGGGAAGTCTCCACCGTGGGAAGCAGTTCGACCGTCACCACACCGCTCAGTTTTTCATTCAGGAAATCCACCATGGCGCGGCAGTCCGCCGCCACCTGGTCAAGGCACTCTCTGCCGTAAAGGTCCTGACTGCCCGGAATAAAATACAGCTTGCTCATATCTGATACTCTCCTTTTCTGCAGACTTGTTTACTTGATCACCTGGAGACTCTGTCTGTCCGCGAACACTGCCACGAAGATCAGGAACACGATGCCCTGCACCAGCTGCATGGCCTGGGTCGTAAGTCCCATCATGGTAAGGCCGTTGTTCAGCACGGTGTACAGAAGGGCGCCGACGATGATGTTCTCGAAGCGCACCTTTGCGCCGCCGGAGATGGGCATTCCGCCCAGGACCAGAGCGATCAGGATCTGGGTCTCAAGCTGGTTTCCGACGTTTGCCGTGGCGGAACCGTTCTTTACGATGTTGACGAATGCAGCAAGGCCGGTGATGGCGCCTGCCAGCATATAGATCATGAATTTCATCCGGTCGGTGCGGATACCGGCGAACTTCGCCGCCTTCTCGCCGGCGCCGATGGCCTTCAGGTACATGCCGAACTTCGTGAAGCGGAACACGAAGAAGCCGATGCCAAGGACCAGAAGGGTGATGCCAAGCTTGACCGCTGTGGTGTCATAGTCGTAGACCGCCATGCTCGCCGCCACCGGGGAGTTGGAAGCCATATACTTGATGAATCCGCGGAACAGGAACATCGTACAGATCGTGACGATGAAGGATTTGATCTTCCTGTTCACATAGAAGAATCCGTTGACTGCGCCGATGCAGGCGCCCGCTACGATTCCTCCCAGCAGTGCCAGGAAAATGTTGGTCTTGGAAAGCATGCACACTGCGATGGACGCGATACCCATGATGGAGCCCTGGGAGAAATCCAGACCTCCCATGGTCATGATGAAGAACACACCGGTCGCTGCGATCATGACGACGTAGATCTGGTTCATGATCAGCTTCCTGGCGCTCCACATCCCGCCCTTGGTCAGGACGTTGAAGATTACGAATACTGCTACCAGTCCGATGATCGGGAGGAGGGACCGGATCATGTTCACTTTCGAGAGCTTCTTCAGCTCTTCTTCTTTTGATACTGCTTTGCTGTTCTCTGCCATGACCTTCCTCCTTAAACCATGCTCGCGATCAGACTGTTCTCATCCATGTCGGGATCTCTCAGGAGTTCGTTGCTCATCCTGCCGTCCTTCATGATGATGATCCTGTCGCTCATTCCGATCAGCTCCATCAGCTCTTCGGAGATCAGGATGATCGACTTGCCGCTCTTTCTCATCCGGTCCATCAGCTGATAGATATCCTGCTTCACCTTGATGTCGATTCCTCGGGTCGGGCTGTCCAGCACCAGGATGTCGGAATCCTTGCCCACCCAGCGGGCCAGGACGACCTTCTGCTTGTTTCCGCCGGACAGATCCGAGACGAACTGGTCCACGCTGACCATCTTGGTGGACATTTCCTTCGCGTACTTGTTGGAGAATTCCTTCAGCTTCCTGTCGCTGAGGACATGCATTCCGTTCGCAAGTTCATCCAGGGAAGGCAGGCAGATGTTGTCGCCGATGCTCTGGTTCATGACGATGGACTCGTTGTCTCTGTCCTTGGACGTATAGGCGATGCTGTGATGGATGGCAGTGGGAATGTCGTTGATGGCAGTCCCGTCAGCCAGGGTCACGCTGCCCTCTCTGTCGAAGGAGGCGCCGAAGCAGGCCTTGCCGACTTCGTGCATACCGGACTCGGACAGACCGCCGAAGCCCAGGATCTCGCCCTTGTGAAGATCGAAGGACACGTCGTAGATGCTTCCCGGCACGGTCACGTTGCGGACGCTCATCACGACCTCGTCAGAGATCTTTTCGCCGTAGTCCGCGCGGTAGTAGTCGCCGGTCACCTCACGGCCGACCATCAGCTTCTTCAGTCCTTCTTCATCGATGTCCTTGCTCTTCACAGTATCGATGTAAACACCGTCCCGCAGGACCGTGATGGTGTCGGAAAGTCTCAGGATCTCGGGAAGATCGTGAGAGATGAAGATGACCGTATTTCCTTCCTCGCGGATCCGGTTCATGTGCTTGTACAGCTCCTCACGGCCTTCCTGGGAAAGCGCCGTGGTGGTCTCGTCGATGACCACGATCTTCGGCCCGAAGTAGGTCGCCTTGACGATCTCCACCAGCTTCCTGTCCTCGAAGTTGTAGTTCTCGATCATGTCGGAAGCCTTGATGCGCTCAAAGCCGTACTGCTTCAGCAGTTCGTTCGCCCTGCGGTTCATGGCGTTGGTATTCTTGATCCCCATCTTGACGAACATGTCTTCATGTCCGAGGAAGATGTTCTCAGCTACCGTCAGACCGTCCAGTGTGCCGAGCTCCTGGACGATGATGGAAACGCCTTCCAGGTTTGCCTCCACCTGGTTCTTCGGGGCGATCTCCTTTCCGTCCAGAATAAAGGTGCCGCTGTCCTTCTGGTAGATCCCTGTCAGGGAGTTGGTCAGTGTGGACTTGCCTGATCCGTTCTCTCCGATCAGCGCGTGGACCTCACCCTTGTTGACATTGAAGGAAACGTCCTGCAGCGCTTTTGTGATCCCGAAGGATTTGCATACATTTTTGACCTGAAGTCTTATTTCGCTCATTGTATGGACCCTCCCTTCTTACTTGATGATCTCGCCCTTGGTGATCTTGGTCGTCAGAGTGACGACGATCAGAAGCGCAAGTCCGGTGATAACGTCCTGGATCGCAGTCGGCGCGCCCAGCGCGATAAAACCGAAGAAAATGATGTTGATGACAAATTCTCCGATGATAATTGCGGGAAGCGGCATACCGTATTTTTTGAAGGCGACTCCGAAGAAGCAGCCCATGGTCGGGACGAAGTTTCTGCTCATGGAAGCCATGCCGGTCACCGCCACCATGGAAGAACCGTAGCTGATGGTCAGGATCGCCATGGTGCCGAGGAAGGCGCCGCTGATCATGAAGGCCAGGATCTTGTAGAAGTTGACGTTGATACCCATGTTCTTTGCCACAAACTCGTTGCTGCCGATCGCATAGGTGTAGGTGCCGATCTTCGTGTAGTTCAAAAGCAGATAAGCCACGACGAAAGCCAGGACTGCCAGGATCAGGTTGCCCGGCATCTGTCCGAAGGCACGGAGATTGGAGGGAAGGGTCTGCTCCACTCCGCCTGCGATGTAGTTGGCCACGGACTCATAGATCAGAGCCAGGCCGGTGGTGACGATCATGGAAGGGATCCGGAGACGGACATAGAAGAAACCGTTCAGGAAACCGACCAGAGCGCCGGTCAGGATGCTGCCGATGATCAGACCGGCATAGCCCATGCCGAACCTGGTGGCGAACACGCAACCCACGATGGCGGAGAGCATGATGTTCGCGCCGATGGAGAAGTCGAACATGCCCATGACCATGACAAAGTAGAATCCTACTGCACCGACTGCCGCGAGCAGGGATGCCTCAAAATAGCTCAGAAGGTTTTTCGGGGAACCGAAGTTGTTGGGCGTAAGCACTTTGAATATCGCCCAGGAAAGGATCACGAGTCCGAAAAGGATCATGTATCCCTTCACAGTGCCGGACATTCCGCTCTTTCCCGCTTTGTTCTGCGTCGTTGTCATACTGTTTACCTCTTATTTTTCAGACTCATGATTATGGGCCGATATCGCAGTTACGACATCGGCCCCTGTCAGACAATTACTTATTTGCCGGCGCGGGCAGCTGCGTCCTCGATGGACAGGGATGCTGCCTTATCCTTCAGGCCTGCCATGTCAAGTCCGGCCATCTCGACCAGCTCTTCATCCGTGTAGGGAAGCTGATCAACGAAGTACTTCTCGTATGCAGCGTAGTCATCCGGGGAAGAGACATACAGATACGGGAACTTGATATCTTCGAAGTTTCCTGCGATACCGGTGTAGTTGCCCTTGATCGCGTTGTAGACTGCCATGAATGCGAACAGCGGATCGCAGTAGTGGCCGCCGGACTCGCCTGCCATGGAACCGTTGGCCAGTCTCTCGCCAAGGTCCGGAAGGAAGTCAGTGGAAACAATGTCGATGTCCTGGGTCTTGCCTGCGCGCTCAACAGCCGCGATAGCGCCCTGCAGCGGATCTCCGCCGCCGCCTGCCGGGATCAGAGCATCCAGATCCGGATCTGCGCTCATCAGAGCTTCTGCAGCCTTGGAACCACCCTCGGAAGAAGTGCCTGCGTACTGCGGCTCGGAAAGCTTCGCCGGATCATCCGGATGAGCTGCGTTCCACTTCTCAACGCCTGCCTTGTAGCCTTCCCATCTGCCGAGCCAGGTCGCGTCGCCCTGCTCCCAGCCGATCAGGCCGATGTTGCGGTCGCCCTTGTCCAGAAGGATCTGGACCAGCTTTTCGCCGTTCTCCGGCTCGTTCTCGTGGACAGCGCCTACATAGTAAGCGGAATCAGTTGCTGCCTTGTAGATGTCTGCGCTGGTCTCGGGGTTGATGATGCGGAAGAACTGTGCAAGATAAACGCCGTTGTCATTGCAGGTCTTGATGGCGGAAGCCATTTCCGTATCGGAGGAGTTGCAGATGATGATGCCCTTGCATCCTGCCGCGCAGAGCTGTTCGACAGAAGCGGTAACACGCTCGGAAACATGTCCCTGGTCAACATACTGGACCTGGACGCCCAGAGCCTTGGCTGCCTCATCGAGGATCAGCTTGCACTGAGAACCGAGAACATCAGTGGAGCTCCAGATGGACACGCCGATCTTGATGTCGCCGTCAGCGGGAGCCTCTGCCTTCTTCTCTTCTGCCGCGGGAGCCGCGCCGCCCGCTGCTGCCGCAGTTGTGGAAGACGATGCGCTTCCGCCGCAGCCGGTCAGGACTGATCCCATAACCATGGATGCACAAAGCAATGCACTAATCCAACGTTTCTTCATAATTTCCTCCTTTTAATGCTTAACTGGTGATGCTGCTGGTCGTTTCCGGTCCTTTCTCCCGAACCGGACTGTAACTCTATTTTATGTTGCGTTTTTACAGATAAACATGGATGATTTTTTCGTTTTTGGTACAATTTTCCGTGAAATAAAAAAAGCGCCTTGCGGCGCTTCGTCAAATTTTTGACAATGTTTTTCTGTACTTGCTGGGCGAGATATTCTCTGTCCGCTTGAAGACCTTGGTGAAGTAAAAGTAATCATTATAGCCCACCTCCTCAGCGATCTCCTGGATCGAAAGCCGGTCGTTCATCAGAAGTTCCTTGGCTTTCTGCATGCGGAGGGAGACCACCAGGTCGGAAAAGGTCATTCCCACTTTCTCCTTGATCATCGTGCTGAGCCGCCCCGGGCTTACGGAGTTCCGTTCCGCCAGCTCTGTCAAGGAAAGGTTCTCGGCGTACCGTTTCCGGATCTCCGAGATCACATTGTCCACCATGCTCTCCGGGATGACCGGTTCCTGCCTCTTGTCCAGGGGGGGCCTCCGGCTTCCTTTGCTTTCTGACAGGACCCTGACCACCCGCTCCAGTTCATCCTCCTTGATCGGCTTCAGAAGATAATCAAAAGCATGGTTCTGCACAGCCTCCTGGGCGTAGGAAAACTCCGCATATCCCGAGATCAGGATCAGTCTGGAATGGGGCGATATTTCCGGCAGCAGCTTAAGGAGCTCAAGTCCGGTCATCCCGGGCATCCGGATATCCGAAAAGATCATATCCGGCTTCAGCGAAGCGATCCCCTGCCTCGCCGCGAAACCGTCCGTCGCCGTACCCACCACCGTGACGTCGTACCCTGTCTTTGAAAGCAGTTTCTGAAGCCCGCGGATAATCCATATCTCATCATCTGCAATAAAAGCTGTCAGCATTTCATGTCCCTTCTGTTTTCTCTGCATCTTCTACCGCCATGCGGCACGGAAGAGATATCTTGATCAGTGTTCCTTTTCCTTCCTCACTTTCTATGGTAAAGCTGTAATCATTCCTGTAGAACAGCCGCAGTCTCTGGGCGATATTGCTCATGCCGATACCTGCCTCCGGATCCGGACTTTCCATCTGCTTTCTGAGTTTCTCCAGAGTCTCTCTGTTCATGCCCTTTCCGTTGTCCCGCACATAGATCTGCATCCTGTCGTCCAGGACAGTGATCCCCACGTTTACGAACCCCTGCTCCAGAGAGCTGCCCAGTCCGTGGAACACCGAGTTTTCAACCAGCGGCTGCAGGAAAAAGCGGATCATCGGCAGGCTCATCGCCTCCTCCGCGACATCCGTCTCGATCAGGATCTTTCCCATGAAACGGTAATCCATGATCTTTGCGTACTTCTGGATATACTGCACCTCATCCCGCACCTGGACGATATTGCTGCCCTTGACCGCGTAGCGGAAAATATCGGACAGCGCCATGGTGATGTCCGCGATGTCGTCATCATCGTGAAACAGCGCCATGTCCCGGATACAGGACAGCGTATTGTACAGAAAATGGGGATTGATCTGGTTCCGGTATGCGAGGATCTCCATGCGTTCCCGTGCCAGCTTCTGTTCATAAAGAAGGATCTTTCCTTCCGTGATCTGCCGGATCATCTTCTGGTCCTCATCCAGCATGTGGTCCAGACTGGAAGCCACGACACCGATCTCGTCCTTCCGTTCCAGATTCAGCCGGTCATCCGGATGTGTGACCGCCCTGTCGATAAACTGCGTAAGCCTCCGGATCGGTCTTGCCAGCTGGTAATAGGAGAAAAACACCAGGATCCCCAGAAGCAGCGCCGAAATAATCGTCGCAAAACGGAACAGATTTACGGCAGCCCTGACTCCTTCCGCGTTCCCGTCGATGGAGACCGCCGCAGCGCTCCGGATGCCCTGCTGCCAGTTTCCTTCCCGGTAAATAATATCCGGATCCCGCCTAAGATCTTCCATCCGCTTTCCCGCAGGGATCGTGCCGGAACTGTAGAACGCGAGATCCAGCGCTTTTGAATCACTGAGCAGGAGCGCAGCGGAATGATCCTTGATGATATTGCGGATCGTTCCTTCCAGAGCCCAGCGGTCCAGGATGAAGACGCACATTCCGGATGGGCTGCCTTTTCGCTGTTCATAGACCGGATAATAATAGGCGTAATAGAAATCCGACTCCTCACCGTAATACCGGTCCGCGTTCAGCTCTTCCTGCCGTCTGAGATAGCGCTGCTGTTCCGGGAGTTCCGTCCTCACCCCGAAAGAGACGATCTATTTCATTTTGTCGTCCAGCAGGATCATGGACAGGATATCCTGGTTTGAGCTCTGCAGGTCCCAGAAATACTCCTCCAGCTGCGTCTTTACGGAATCCTCCCCGCTGCCGGTCTCCTTCTGCAGGATCGTGCCGACCGGATAGTGACAGGCACCCGACGCATAATATCTCAGTTCCTGTTCATACAGCATCAGAGCATCATCCGCATG
>CACZFV010000094.1:1009-9878 GCA_902780465.1 uncultured Lachnospiraceae bacterium | reverse complement strand
ACGCATCACCGTCTCTGTCAGGAGAAGCTGCTCCGCGTCCAGGATCATGGCGTCTTTTCCCGCATAAATGCCGGAGATCACCAGCACTTCCCCGGTGGTACGGGTCCGCACCATGTCGCAGAGCTGCACGTCCTTCAGCACGGTGAACAGATCCTTCGGTTTAAGGTACCGGATCCGGGCCGCGCCCGCAAGGCGGTTTCCGTCCATGCTGTTCCTGAGAAGCAGCAGCCGGTCCCCGGACTCCCGGATGGACTGGATGATCAGCGCTCCTTTCGCTTCCCTGGCGAGAAGCGTCTCTTTCACTTCCTTCAGAAGTGCCTCTCCGGGCCGCGGCGCCTCTTCGAATACAATGGCCCGGGCCTGGACTATGGGCTTGTACTCCGGCTCCCGGAGATACAGGCTCCTGCTGTAGATATACTCCTGCACCACCGGGTCGATGAGGTTCGAGATGTCCCGGTTCAGGTCGATGTTCTCGCGGATCCTGGTGGAGGAGATCTCCTCCAGGCTTGCGGGCAGCTCCAGTTCCACCGTCTTGCCGGTGATGTTGGACATCATCTCCCGGTTGTACCTGGAGTCCGCATCCTTGTCTCCGACTCTGCGGAACACGACGTGGTTCATGGAGCGGGTCACCAGATTCGGGGAATCCTTCCGGTAGAAGGACGCGTGGGCGACGACGTCCGACCCCACCACCAGATAGAGCTCCCTGTCCGCGAAGAGCTTCTGCAGCCGCTTCAGGTCCTCCGGATTCCCGGGGTTCACCGGCAGCTCGCTGGGGAAGAGGTTCACGTGGAATTCATCCGCGATGCTCATGTTGACGATCTTACGGCGGATGAAATGGGGCTGAGCTTTCTTTGACCAGCGGAACTCATCCACGGAAAGATACACTTCAAAGCCCATGTCCGCGATCATCTTCGCGATGCCCTTGTGGGAAAGGGTGAAGGGATCGAAGGTGCCCGGGAAGAAGGCCACTTTGCTGCGGCTGTGCATCTCAAAAGGACCGTCCAGAATGCGGTGCGCAGTGATGAACCGGTACAGATTCGTCAGGCTGGCCGCCCGGTAGTAATGCGTCAGACTGCCGCCGGGATTCTCATTCAGCTGGAAGTACATTTTCCGGTACACGGCGTAGAAGATATCCAGCTTTTCGTCCCTGGTCAGGATCTCGGAGCCGAACACGGACTGCCCCAGCACCAGAAGGGCCTCCTGGTGCACTGCCTCCCGGTAGTTCGCCATGCCGCTCATCAGGATCCCGAGGAGCCTCTTCCAGCGGTCTCTTCCGATCTTTTCCTCCTCTTCGAAACGTCCGCGGTACTCCGGATAGTGTTCGAGGAGGGTCCCCACCGTGTCCAGCGCCACCACGGTCACCTGTCCGGTGGGATTTGCCAGCATCCCCCGGAGGGCGCGGATCAGCTCATCCAGCTGCTCCGGCGGGAGCCACAGCGCCACCCTGCCGAGCCATCTGGGAATGGTACGGGAATAATCCGACTCTCCCGTGTCCAGTCCCCGGAGCATTTCCACGGCGATCTCGTTCCTCTGGTCCACCCGGAGGAACGGCATGATCTGGAGCAGGGCTTTTCCTGCGCCGTCCCGGGCCAGCATGTACTGGCCCACCTTGATCATGTTGGAGAAATGGGTGGCGATCTGCATGACATGGCTGCAGCCGCCGTGGAGCACCTGGTCCGCCAGGAGGCGGATGTTCACCGCCTGCTGCACCCAGGGCGTTCCTGTCTTCAGGTTGTCCAGGAAGATGTCCGTCAGAATATCCCGGTCGTACAGAAGCTTCTGCTGCACCTTCGTGTCCAGGCCAAGATTTGTGAAGATCCGGTATTTCAGGAAGGTATAGAGTGTGGAGTCATCCGTCGGAATGGAGGAAATGGTGCTGCCAATCTCGCTCCAGGCCTCCAGCTCCTCATGCTTCATGCCGCTCTTCAGCACATAGCTCGTGATCTGCCGGATGGCCCGCCAGGCCGCGGTCTTTACTTCTTCATTCGGGCTTTCCGCACAGTACAGCGCGAAACGGCACACCGCGTCCACATCTTCCTTTTCCATCCGCTCCAGCTGGAAGACCTCGACGCAGTTCATCATGACGAACTGCTCCTGGATCTCCTTTTCCCGGGGATTCCGGTACCACTCCATGAGGGCGCCCATGAACATCGGATAGTCCGAAGGCTCCATGTATTTCTGGAGTGACAGCATGATGTTTTTCAGCTGGGAACGGATGCGCCGCTGCTGGATGTCGACCAGACGGTAATCCGGGCGGATGATGATCTGGAGGTAGTGCTTCCACAGGTTCAGCACCTTCTCCTGAGCGATATCCTTCATTCCCTCCGGGCGGCGCTTTCTGTACCCCGCGTTGAATCGGGCAAACAGCTGGCCAAGGAGCAGCGCGGTGTAGACGCGGATCTCACCTTCCTTATGCATGAAAAGTTCATACAGGAAGCCGAGAGTCTGCTCCTTCTGGGTGTCATTCGTATAGGTGAAATACTCACCCAGGACATTGACGTAGGCGCGGACATTCTTCCAGTTCTTCTCGCTGCGCGCCGCCTCCAGCAGATTTCCGAAGCTCCTCTCCGCGGTCATCTGGTGCATGACGTCGATGTTGTGCTCAATGGCCATGAACACCAGGGACTGCACGATCTGTTCGGGAGTCCGGAGCCCGGGCACGGGAAGCACTTCCGGTGCCGGCGGATCGCCGTTCAGTTCCACATCCACCCCGTGGCTCCGCATATAGGTCTCGAAATCCGCCAGCTTGGAGTAGACAAAGCGGTACCGGGTGACCTTCTTTTCATCCACGTTGAAGAACTTGTGGAGGATGACGTCAAAGGCATCTTTCAGGGTGGAAATGCGGGTGATCTCCACGCCGTCCGCCCCGCGGCTCGATTTCACGCGGAAATCTGAATAGATAAGGCACAGGGACTCCACGGACAGGTTCTCAGGCTCCAGGTCCCAGGTGGAGTGGTTCGCCGCGATGTGGCCGATGTAGGGAAGGTTATGGCTTTCGGACCACAAGGCAGTGTAGTAGTAATGCATGAAGGGCACTTTCTCGTTCGGCTTGCAGCCGAACTTGCCCAGGTCGTGGGACGCCGCCGCGCCGGAGACCAGCGCAAGGTCCACAGGTGAACCGGCCGCATGGAGCCCCCGGGCGATGGTCATCGCCACGTAGTGCACTCCCGAGATGTGCTCCAGGGTCTTGAACTTCGTAACTTCCGAGTTCAGGCGCATCATCTCGTAGATATATTCCCGGTGCCAGTATTTCAGGAATCTTCTGTACTCCTCGGCATTTTCGGACTGCCTGTACTCCTCCTCGGAAAGGAAGGCAAAATCCTTCAGGGGTTCAAAGGGAAGCGCTTCTCTCTCCTTGTCGAAGAAGAACCGCAGGACGTTCAGGTAATAAAGGGCGCCGGCGCTGTACTCGCTGTATTTCTCGGTGAACTCCTTTTCAGGATACAGGATGTGGCACACGTACCTGTAGGTGAAGGACATCCAGCCCTCCTCCGGTTCGCGGCCCAGGAGGAACATGGTGGCGCGGCAGATCTCAAACAGCTGCCTGCAGGTGAAACGGTCTTTGATGGGGAACAGCGACGCGATCTGCACCTCCCAGTACTCCCGGTTCAGCACCATCTCCACCGTCTCTTTCTGGAGACCGGAGGCTGAGAGAAACTCTGCCGATGTCATCTCTTCCCGCAGTTCTTTGTATATCTGACGGATCTCTTTCTTTGTCATGAGACCGGTTCCTCCTTGTTGTCACGTGTATTCTGCCATTCCGCGCATTCCCTGATCCGCGCGGTTCTGTTCTGCGGTTCTGTATTCTGCAGTTATGTTATCTGCGGTTATGATTTCTCCGGGAGCTCATAGCTTTCCGGATCATAGAAGATGACCCGGGTCCCGGCATTCTCGAATTCGAAGGGCACGTAGAGCAGCTGTTCCAGCGCCTTCATCACGCTCTCTCTCCGCTCCGGCTCTACGTAAAAAAGAAGGAAGCCACCGCCGCCAGCGCCGAGAAGCTTGCCTCCCAGGGCGCCCGCCGCCAGGGCCTTCTCATACAGTCCGTCGATGGAATCTGTGGAGATGCGGGAGGTGATGCCCCGCTTCAGCCGCCAGGTGTGGTCCAGAAGTCTCCCGAACTCATCCAGATTCTCGTCGTGCCGGCCGGAGGTCAGCACTTTTTCCGCTTCGTCCACAAGGGAGAGCATCTCCAGCAGCTGTGCGGTCTTGTCCTTCACCGCGCTCGTGGTAGCGGTCTGGATGTCCGAGGAAAACCGGGAAAATCCCGTGAAGAACAGCATCAGCCGCGAGTTCAGTTCCTTTTTCCGCTGCGGGGAAAGGATCACGGGATTCACGGTGTAGCCGTCCGCGTGGAAATTGATGCGGTTGAAGCCGCCGAAGGAAGCCGCAATCTGGTCCTGAAGTCCGCCCGCTTCATTGCAGAGGACGCGCTCAAGGTAGATGGCATCGTCCGCGAGCTTCTTCTTGTCCGCGTACTTTCCCTTCAGGGCGTAAAACGCGTTCAGCATGCCCACAGCGAAGCTGGAGCTGGTGCCGAGACCGGACCGTGCCGGCAGGTCCGCCTCGTAGGTCAGGCGGATCTCCCGCATGTCAAGATATTTCATGGCCTCCCGGACCGCCGGGTGCCGGATGTCGTTCACGTCCGTGACCCGCTCCAGCCTGGAGTAGCTGATCTCGGAAGTGTAGTCGAAGAACCGCGGCAGATGCCGCACGTTCACGTAACAGTATTTGTCAAAGCTTGTGGAAAGCACGGCGCCGCCGTGTTCATTGAAAAATGCCGGCAGATCGGTCCCGCCGCCGAAAAAGGACATGCGGAAGGGTGTCTGGGTGATGATCATGTTGATAAGCCTCCGGATTGATATGCAGGAATTGATCTGCTGCGCACACTGCTCGAAAGTTCTAAGCTCTCCCGGATGACGCGGGCCATGTAGGAAAGTTTCTCTTCTGTCATACCCGGGTAAACGCCCACCCAGAAGGTATCCTTCATGATGCGGTCCGTGACATCAAGGCTTCCGATAACGCGGTAGCCTTTTCCTTCCGCCCTCATCTGGTCAAAGCAGGGATGCTTTGTCAGATTGCCCGCGAACAGCATGCGGGTCTGTACGCCCTTTTCTTCGATATGGCGCACCAGCGGGTATCGGTCCACACCTTCCCTGCAGGTGATCAGGAAGCCGAACCAGCTGGGGTCGGAATCCGGGCAGGCTTCCGGAAGGATCAGGCGGTCTTCCGTCCCCTTCAGTGCCTCCTTCAGGTAAGCAAAGTTCTCTTTTCTCCGCTCCACGAAGGAGGGGAATTTCTTCAGCTGGGCGCAGCCGATGGCTGCCTGCATGTCCGTGGCCTTCAGGTTGTAGCCGAAGTGAGAGTAGACATATTTGTGGTCGTAGCCCTTCGGCAGTTCACCGTACTGTCCGTCAAAGCGGTGGCCGCAGAGATTGTCCACGCCGGAGGGGCACATGCAGTCCCTGCCCCAGTCGCGCATGGAGCGGATGATCCGGTGCAGCAGCGGGTCCCTCGTGTAGACCGCGCCTCCCTCGCCCATGGTCATGTGATGCGGCGGATAGAAACTGGAGGTGCCGATGTCGCCCACCGTGCCAGTCAGGTAGGTCCCGGCGGGGCGGGCCGCCCGGCTGTTCTCTCCGGCGACGGTGCCTGGAATATCCTGGCGGAGCGTATAGGTGCTGCCCAGAGCGTCGCAGTTGTCCTCCACCAGCCAGAGGCCGTGCTTCACGCAGAAGGACTTCACTGCCGCGAGATCAAAGGGGTTTCCCAGAGTATGGGCGATCATCACCGCTTTGGTCTTCTCCGAGAGCGCCTCCTCCAGAAGGCTCACGTCGATATTGTACTGGGGGATCGTCACGTCCACGAAGACCGGCACCGCACCGTACTGGATCATGGGCGTCACAGTGGTGGGGAAGCCTGCCGCCACGGTGATCACCTCGTCCCCCGGCCGGATCTGCCGCTCCTTAAGGAGCGGGGAAGTGAGCGCCATGAAGGCGCACAGATTCGCGCTGGAGCCCGAATTCACCAGGGAGACGTAAGGCACGCCGAGATACTCCCCGAATTTCTTTTCAAATTCTGCCGTGTAGCGGCCGCTGGTCAGCCAGAATTCCAGGGCGCTGTCCGCAAGATTCACCATCTCATCCTGGTCATAGACTCTGGAGGCGTAGCTGATGCGGTCCCCCGGCTTAAATTCCCTGTTCTGATTATGAAAACGGCTGCAGTACTCCGCCACCGCCGCGAGGATCTCCTCCCGCGCTTCTTTCTCTGTCTTATGCTCGAACATTACGTTTCCTTTTCCTGTTGTGTCTGAATTTTTCTATATCTGCTTTCCCACAGCGATCAGGCGGCCGCTGCAGCAAGGCCGGACAGCTTTTCTGGAGTTTCCAATTCAACCCTTTTTCCGCAGAAATTCCAGATCACTTGTCTGCCAGCAGGAACTCCCGGATCTGCTCGTCCGTGACGCGGATCATATCCTCACCCTTGAGCCATGCCCTGGACCAGTCCGCGGTCTTCTGCACAGCCTCGGCGATGTGCCAGCGCGCCTCCCAGCCGAAGATCTCCTTCAGTTTCGCGCACTCAAGCCGCAGGAATCCCGCTTCGTGGGGCCCTCCGTCGGGGCGGATCTCGATCCTGAACTTCCCGGTGCCGCCTGCGCCGTCTTCTCTTCCTGCGCCGGAAGCACTGCCTTCCGTCTCTTCCCGGTTCCAGGCGTCAGCGAAAAGCTGCGCCAGTTCCCCGGTGCGGACGCAGTCGGAAAGATCCGGGCCCACATTATAGGCTCCGGCGAGAGAGGGATCCGCCGCCTGCTTCTCCAGGATGTCCAGATAGACCATGACCGGCTCCAGCACATGCTGGAACGGCCGCACGGAATCCGGATTCCGGAGCACCAGCGGGCTGCCGCTCTCCGCTGCCCTGACACAGTCGGGGATGATGCGGTCAGGCGCGAAATCGCCGCCGCCGATCACATTTCCCGCCCTCGCCGTGCTGACGGCGACGCCCTGTTCCTTCAGGAAGGAACGCACGTAGCCGTGGGTCACCAGCTCCGAGCAGGATTTTGAGTTGGAATAAGGGTCATAGCCGTCCAGCCGGTCCGTCTCCACAAAACCGGTCCCCTTCTCGCCGTTCTCATAGACTTTGTCCGTGGTGACGTTCAGGAAAGAACGGACGCCGGGGCTCTGCCGCACGCACTCGCAGATGTTCACCGTGCCCATGACATTCGTCTCGTAAGTCATCACCGGTTCCCGGTAGGACAGGCGGACAATGGGCTGGGCCGCCATGTGCAGCACGAATTCCGGCTGCGTCTCCCGGAATACTTCCAGGAGGTGTCCCAGGTCCCGGACATCTCCCGTCACGGAACGCATCCGGTCCTTCAGTTTCAGAAGTTCAAAAAGGGAAGGATCCGTGGGGGGCTCCAGGGCATAGCCCGTCACCTCCGCGCCCGCCAGAAGCAGCGCTTCGGTGAGCCAGCTTCCTTTGAAACCGGTGTGTCCCGTCACCAGGATCCTTTTGTTTTTCCAGAAATCAAGCATTATTTACTCCTCACCAGATCTTCCAGGGCGCTTTGCCGCTCTGCCAGAGTTCCTCCAGCCGCTTCTTTTCCCGCTGGGTGTCCATGCACTGCCAGAATCCCTTATGGCAGTAGCCGGCCATCTCGCCGTCAGCGGTCAGCCGCCGGAAAGGCTCCTGCTCCAGGACCGTGGTGTCGTCCTTCAGGTAATCGAAGATCCCCTGCTCAAACACCATAAATCCGCCGTTGATCAATGTGCCGTCAGAATCGTCCTTCTCGCGGAAGGAGCGGATCTGCCCGTCCGGCGTCACGTCCAGCACGCCCTTGGCCTGGCCGATATTCACCGTGGTCAGCGTCGCGATCTTTCCGTGCTCCTTATGGAATTTCAGCAGCGCGTTCAGGTCCACGTCGGAGACCCCGTCGCCGTAAGTCAGCATGAAGGGCTCGCCCTCCGTGTACTCCCGGATACGCTTCACGCGGCCGCCTGTCATGGTGTACAGGCCTGTATCCACCAGCGTCACCTTCCAGGGTTCGGCGTGCTTCCGGTGCACCTCCATTCTGTTGTTTGCCAGATCAAAGGTTACGTCGGAGGTGTGAAGGAAGTAGTCCGCGAAGTACTCCTTCACCACATACTGCTTGTAGCCGAGGCAGATGATGAACTCGTGAAAGCCGAACTCAGAATAGTACTTCATGATGTGCCAGAGGATCGGCTGCTCCCCGATCTCGATCATGGGCTTCGGCTTAAGGTGGCTCTCTTCTGTAATGCGGGTACCGAAACCTCCCGCCAGGATAACGACTTTCATAGGATCTCCTTCCATACCGCGCAGGTGCGCATCATAAGCGGAGCGTTCATCTCATCGGGAGGCTTCTCCCACTAAGGTGGACCACCCCAGAGTATACCTCATGAACTGCACCTCTTCCACCATTCCCGCAGTATTTTTCTGTGCTCTTTCTACATTATAAGGCACCGCAAAAACTATGTACAGTTTACCATTCCGGCACAAGGACAGTCCACAAGTATAAAGAATTATAAGAACAAGTTGTTCTAAGCTCCCACTTCGCTGCCGCTCGTGCTCGCTAAGAACACTTGTATGGAACGCACGTACGGCTCGACAGAACCTGCGGTTCTGTATACCTCGCCTAGTGCTCCTCACAAGCAAACGCCCCGGCAGTCTCCTGTTCAGGAGATCTGCCGGGACGTCCTGTCTCAGCGGGATGTGCGCGGAACGCAGATCAGTCGTAATCCATCCGGATGCACAGTTCGTTTCCGTCATAGGTCCAGCCGGAGACATACCGTCTGCTGACCCGGCCCGGGAGATGGAACCGTCTCGTTTCGTTCCGGACGGTCAGGATCAGATC
>CACZFV010000094.1:0-966 GCA_902780465.1 uncultured Lachnospiraceae bacterium | reverse complement strand
AGATCGCTGCCGTCCTGCTCCACATTGATATCTTCCTTCTGCAGATGGGGAAGATGCACGATAAACTTCCTTGTCCCCCTCTCGTCTTCCATCCGGAAGGCCGCTTCCGTGCACCAGACTCCGGAAGGATCCTCTTCCCCGTAGAGAAGACGCGCCGCATCCAGAAGCCGCGGGATGCCCCTCAGCTCCTGACTCTGCAGCTGAAGCGGAAAGATCCTCTGGCCGGGAAAGCTTTCCCGCGCCAGCTGAAGACTTTTCTCCTGCAGCGGGATCCAGGCTTCAAAATAGCCTTTGAGGGCCTCTGCAGGAAGGATCCTGTTGATAAAGACCGCATCGACCCCGAAGTCGAAGGCCTGCAGCCAGGAATAGCTCCGCCGGGCCTCCTCCAGCACGATCCGCTCCGGTGTCGCGACGATCCGGAGGGAGACGCGCTGCCGGTCGCGCAGGATCTCCTGCAGCCTGTTCAGCTGCTTCACCAGCCGTTCAAATTCCGCAAACACTTCATCCCGCGGCTTCGGCACAGTGGTCTTTCTGGAGATCAGGCCGCCGAAGGCGCGGTTCATGCTCCGGATGGAGGGGAGAATGCTGTCGGAAAGGACGCACAGCCGCTCAGGATAGCGGAGCAGGGAGAGCGTCTCCCCGGTGGGCGCGCAGTCCACGACCAGGACATCGTACGCGTCCTCATCGCAGATCTCCAGGATCTTCAGCAGGGAGAACAGTTCCTCCAGCCCGGGAAACAGCAGGGCTTCCTCCGCCGCCAGGCCGCCGTTGGCCTTGTCTGAAATGATCTGCCTGAGGTAGTCCTTCAGGTTCCCCCAGGCCTTCCGGCCCTCTGCGCCGGGATCCAGTTCCAGGGCATCCAGATTCTCCGTCACCCGCTTCGCGCTGCCGTCCAGAGGACATTCAAAGACGTCCCCCAGGCTGTGGGCCTGGTCTGTGCTCATGATCATGACTTTTTTCCCGCGG
>CACZFV010000093.1:8966-14216 GCA_902780465.1 uncultured Lachnospiraceae bacterium | reverse complement strand
AGTGACCTTCACGTAGTCGACATAGATGGACTGCTCGCCTGCTGCGTAGGTCTTGCCGCCAAGAAGGCCTTCCATAGCCTCGACAGCTGCCTCAGCCTGGCCCTTCGCGTCGTTCAGAACGGTACCGGTCATGTTGCCTGCTGCAACTTCGTTCAGAGCTGCATCCAGAGCATCGACACCGACAAGGTAGATGTTCTCGTTGACCTTGCGGCCTGCTGCGGTGATCGCCTGCAGAGCGCCGATAGCCATATCATCGTTGTTGCAGAAAACGACTTCGATCTCATCGCCGAACTTCGCAAGGTCGTTCTGTGCGATCTCCTGGCCCTTGTTGCGGTCCCAGTCACCTCTCTGGAGGTCAAGCTGCTCGACTTCGACGCCAGCGTCGGTCAGAGCCTTGACGGAGAACTCGGTTCTGTACTGTGCGTCAATGTTCTCCGGGTCACCCTGGATCATGATGTAGGAGACCTTGCCGTCGCCGTTGATGTCACCCTTCTTCTCGGTCTCAAGGATCAGCTCGCCCTGCATGGTTCCGGACTGTCTTGCGTCGCAGCCGACATAGCAGAGCTTGTCATAAGCGCTCATCTGGTCAGCGGTGGGCTCACGGTTGATCAGGACGGTGGGGATGTTCGCGGTCTTCACGGTGTTGATGATAGCATCAGCAGCGGAGGTCATGACCGGGTTGATGATCAGGGCATCGACACCCTGTGCGATGAAGTTGTTGATCTGGTTGTTCTGCTCAGCCTGGTCGTTCTTGCCGTCCATAAAGGTAACGGTGTAGCCCTTGCCCTCAAGGATCTCCTGCAGAGCGTTACGATAGGTGGTCATGAAAGCATCGTCGAACTTGTAGATGCAGACACCGATGTTGCCGCCGGCCGCTGCTGCCTCAGCTGCTGCTGCGGTGGTCTCGGCCGCTGCCTCAGCCTTGGTCTCTTCTGCCTTCGGAGCCTCGGTCGCTGCCGGAGCTGCGGTGGTTGCCGGAGCTGCGGTGGTTGCTGCAGGCTGAGAGCCGCCGCATGCTGCCATAGAAAGGACCATCATAGATGCCATTGCCATAGCTGCGAATCTTCTGATCTTCATATTGTACTTTCCTCCCATAAAAAATAGTTATCTGCTTCGGTGCTTTGCCAGGGTTGGGAAGCACCAACGTTATTTTACAATTATTCACACTATTATCACCATAGATTTTTATTTGATAAAATTATCAATTTTCTACTCCGGTCAGGATCTCCTGTCTGCACCAGTAATATTTTTCCTTTGCGGTGCTTCCCTTTTCCGAAAGCTCCACCGCTGTGTCGAAGATCGTTTTCGCATAGCCTGCCTTGTCTGCGGACACCGTTCCGATCATCTTCCCTTCCCTGACCGCTGCCAGTCCCGGGTCTGTGGCATCGATCCCCACCACGCAGATCCCCGTGATCCCGGCGCGCTCCATCGCGTCCAGCGCCCCCAGCGCCATATCGTCGTTGTTGCTGAGCACCAGCTCGATCTTTTTTCCGTACTGCCCGAGCCACTGCTCCATCAGGGCAGAAGCCTGGCTCCGCTCCCAGTTGCCGATCCCTCCGGTCAGGCGCTCCAGAGGCACCCCCTTATCCAGAATGGTCTTGACCGACCACTCCGTCCGGATCAGGGAGTCCTGATGGCTGGTCTCTCCCTCCAGAAGGACATAGGAGACTACGCCGTCCCCGTTCGGGTCCAGCTGCTCCGGGTGCTCCCGGTAGTGATCCGCCACGATCTGCCCCTGCAGCACTGCCGTCTCCTTCGCGTCGACTCCGACATAGCAGAGTCTGTCCCAGCGGTTCATATCCTCTGTGCTGGGCTGGCGGTTGAAAAACACCAGAGGGATATCCGCCGCCATGGCTTTATCAATAATGGAGGAAACTGCCATCCGGTCCACGGGATTGACGCACAGAACGTCGCAGTCCAGAGATACGAACCGGTCCACCTGCCGGTTCTGGACACTCTGGTTCCCTTTCGCCGCCTGGATGTCCAGCACGATCTTCGTGCCGCTTTCCTGCTCGTACTCCTTCGCGTACTGTTCCAGCTCCCGGCGGAGATTGTTGATGAAGGTATCGTCGCTCCGGTACAGGCCCACGCCGATCCGCACGGTGCTCTTTCCCCGGTTTGCAGCGCTTCCGCAGCCTGCACAGAACAGGAAAAGGACTGCCGCGGAACAGATAAAGAACCTTTTACTCCATCGGATACAGAATTCTCTCATAAGTCCCCTTTTCAAGATCCTCTTTTTCGATGTAATGACCTTCCAGTGTGCGGCTCTGCATCGGCGTATTATGATGGCCGATCCGGGCCGCTGCCATGCTGACTGCAAGATACCCCTCCGCGTAGTCGTCCGTGATGCAGAGGCCATCCACCAGTCCGCGCTCCAGTCCGGAAAGGACTTCGATCCCCGTACCGGGTCCGTAGAGTCCCAGTATCTTGCCGTCCTCTCCCTTCGCTTCCCTGTACCTCATGGCATGAAGAAGACTGGTGCGGTCCAGGGCGATCAGCACCGCTTCCTCCTCCTCTTCCTCCAGACGCCGGATTTTCGTCATTTCTGTCTCATTCACCGCCCGGACGGAACGTTCCCGCCGGTAGCCGGTGTTCTCCAGAATACTTTCCGCGCCGTCCAGGTATCTTCTGGAAGCACCGTACAGTCTTCCTGTAGAGATGTAATACACTGGAACAGTTTCCGGGAAATGCTCTGTCACCGTTTCCGCAAGCTTCCGTCCCATGACGTAATAGTCGCTGTTCAGGTTCGCGGCGCTGTAATTGTTCTGGATGACTACGTCGCCCCGGAGAAAGATCACCGGGATGTGGACCTGCTGGGAAGCGATCATCTCTGACGCTTCTCTTTCCCTCATGGCGGAAATGATCAGTGCCTCCGCCCCGTCCTCCTGCTCCCGGAGCACAAGCTCCCGCTGGCCTTCCTCGCTTCCCGCCTCATAAAGGGTGATGAAGCGGACGTCCGCCCTGAGCTCAAGCGCAGCCTGTTCCGCGCCCTTCCGGAAATTCTCATAGTTTACGTCTGAAACATCATCCAGGATCACTGAAATACGGGATACCTCGGAGGACTGCTCCGTGATCAGAAGATCTGTGGAAGAGGCGAAGAAAAGAACGCCCAGGAATCCCGCTGACAGGAGCCACAGAAGATGGCTCCGGATCATCTGCCATATCTTCATGCGCCCTCCTTTCCTGCAGAGAGGTTTCTGCTCTCATCGAAGGGAACTGCCGGCATCCGGATCGTCACTTTGGTCCCTTCGTCCGGTTCCGAGACAATGCTGAGTCCGTAGTCTTCTCCGAAATAGATCCTGATACGTTCGTGGACATTCCGGACACCGATGCCGGAGCCGCGGCGGGACGGCGCGTGAGGCTGCTCCCCGGACAGAAGCTTTTCCACGGTCTCTTCGGTCATTCCGAGACCGTTGTCCCGGACCGTCATCACCGTGCAGCCGTCCTTCAGCTCCGCCTTCACCAGGATCTCTCCGTCTCCGTCCATGAACTCCATCCCGTGGTAGATCGCGTTCTCCACGATGGGCTGCAGGATCAGCTTCACCGACGCCATCGGCAGGACCGCATCGTCCGCCTCCACACGATAGGTAAACTTGTTTTTGAAACGGTTCTGCTGGATCATCAGGTAGTTCCGCACATGCTCCAGCTCATCCTTCACGGGGATGATACTTCTGCCCCGGGACAGGCTGATCCGGAAAAACCGGCCCAGCGCGGTCACGATCTGCACAGCCTTTTCCTTTTCCTCGTTCTCGATCATCCATACGATGATGTCCAGCGTATTATACAGGAAATGCGGATTGATCTGGGACTGCAGCGCGTCGAACTCTGTCCTGCGCCGGGTCTCGTGTTCTGTGACGATATCCTGCATCAGTCCGCGGATCCGGTCCGCCATCTTCTGCACCGAGGTCCCCAGGTGACGGATCTCCTCCGCTCCCCCGATGTAGACTTCAGCCTCAAGGTCTCCGCTTTCGATGACGTTCACGGAGTGCTCCAGCTTCCGGATCGGCGTGGTGATCCTGGAAGAAATATAGGCGTTGACCAGGGCCAGGATATACGCCAGCAGGCCGATGATGAATCCCATAAACAGAAGATTCTTCTGGTTGTTCAGGTAGAATCCCCGGTCGGAGGTGACGCCCGCCAGCTTCCATCCCGTGTATCCCACAGTCTTCACGGTGACATGGCGGTTCTCTCCCCGGTAGCGCTCGGAATAGGTGCCGTCCCTGACCGCAGAAGCGGCCAGCTGCGATTCTTCCTCGATCCCGGATTCGATCAGCTGCATCCGCGGATGATACAGGATCTCCCCGTCTGAACCGATCATATAAATGTAGCCATGGGTGCCGATGGAGACATTGTCAAAATACTGCTGGAGTCCGCTGTACAGGAGCTCCATCATCAGGACACCCTGGTGCGTGGAGGCGCGTTCCCGGATCTCCACCGCCCTTGCGAGGGTAAGTCCCCAGCGGTACTGTCCCTCGCTTCCCGCGAAGGTGCGCTGCACATGCGGCGGGGAGAACAGCAGAGCGTCCGGCCTGGAGAGCGCCTCCGAGAACAGAGGAAGCTCGTTCACGCTGACACTGTCCGCCACACGGGCCGCAGGCACCGCAAATTCCAGCTCCCCGGTACCGGAAAACACGCCGATATTTGAGATCCGTTCCTTCTCCGAGTCGTAGAGGATCGTGGCCTTCTCGGCTGTCGAAGGATCCTTCAGGTCCGCGTTCTTGATCACCCCATAGTAGAGGGAATCGGACAGCTTGATCATCCTCTGGAGATAGTCCTCCACCGCCGCAGCCGTCTGATCTACGATGATCTCCGCTTCCTCCGTGACGGAACTGATGTACTGCGCTTTCATACGCTGGTAAAGCGAAAGCGTGACCAGCGACGCGAACACGATCTCCGCGGCAGTGAAATAGAGGAAGATCATCCTCCGGATGCCGTAGTGTTCAAACAGTCGTTTCATTTATTGCGCTCCCCGGCGGTTCATTCCTGCCTGTTCCTGTACTTTGACGGTGACACGCCGTATGTCTTTTTAAACACGTAGCTGAAATAGTTCTGCTCCTGGTAGCCTACCCGCTCCGCAATGGCATAGGTCTTCAGCTGGGTGTTCTTCAGAAGCTCCACTGCCTTCTCCATGCGGAGTCCCGTCAGGTAAGCGATATAAGTTTTGCCTGTTTCCCGCTTGAAGATCGTAGAGAAATAATTCGGACTCACATGCAGCTGCCGGCACACCTCATCCACGGAAAGATCCGGGTC
>CACZFV010000093.1:0-8927 GCA_902780465.1 uncultured Lachnospiraceae bacterium | reverse complement strand
TAGATGGCCGTTCCCGTCAGCTGTTCCCTCTTGTAGCGCAGCGCTTCCAGCGCGGACTGGTACGCCTGGTCCGCGTGCTCCAGCTCGGTGCAGCTGTGGCCCACGCCCATGGTCACCGTCCTCGCAAGGATCCGTCCGCACTCCCGGCAGATCTCGTTCAGCAGGGAAATGAGGTCCGTCTGCGTGTTCCTGTCGTCGATGGCAGTCAGGATGCAGAGACGGTCATCCATGGACCGGAACACATCCAGCCGGTAGTAGCTTTTCAGGCTGTCCTCCAGAAACCGCTGCACGGAGAGAAGTCCCAGTTCCATGTCTCCCTGGTCCTTCTCCAGCTCGGCCGCTGCCACCACCCACTTCCGGGCGTTCAGGAGATCGATCCCGTACTGTTCCGCCTTTTCCCGGATCTCCTCCGGGCTCATGCCGCCCCGGATCAGGTTCAGGAACCAGGACTGGCGGAGAATCGGCATGGCATAGCGGTAGTTTCGGGCAAGTTCATCAACACTCCGCCGCTGCCGGATCTCCTCGTCCAGCCCTTCCGCCGCTTTTTTCAGAATAGCGCTCAGCTCCTGCAGGTTCACCGGCTTCAGGATGTACTCGGACACATTGAGCCGGATCGCCTGCTTCGCGTACTCGAACTCATCGAAGCCGGAAAAGATGAGAAGCTTGATGTTGGGATAAGTCTTCCGGACCCTTTCGCAGAGCTCCAGTCCGTCCATGTAGGGCATGCGGATGTCCGTCAGCAGGACGTCCGGTGCGAAATGCTCCATTTTTTCCAGCGCGTCCTCTCCGTTCTCCGCGTCGCAGACCTCACTGTACCCCAGGCTCTCCCAGTCCAGCTTTTTCAGGATAGCACTGCGCACCTCTTCCTCATCGTCCACCAGCATGATCCGGTATTTTCCCATGGCTTCCTCCCTGCTGTCCGCCACCGGCGGGTTTTTCCGTAAAGAAGCGGGCTGTGCCAGTTGCACAGCCCGCAGCACTTGATTCGATTATAACACAGGTACGAAAACGCATCAGCGTTCTTCGTACCGTACCTGGGCAGCTTCCGTCAGGAAGCTGTCTGCCGCAGGCAGATATAATGACCGCTTTCCTTTGCGGTCATTATACCATAGTACGAAAACGCATCAGCGTTCTTCGTACCGTACTTTATTAGAGAATGTAGACGCCGCTGGGGTCGAAGTCCAGGAACGCCTTGTTCCCGACTTCGTAGATCTTCCGGTTTACGGGGTTGTAATCTGTGATCTGGATCTCCTGGCCGCCCACCAGCAGACGGTAGTACTGGTACGCGCCCATGAAGGTGGACAGGGAGACTTCGCCGCCGATCTGACCGGTATCCGCCAGCTTAACTGCCTCGGGACGGATGACCAGGGTGGCCTCGCCGCCTTCTTCAGCCTTGGAGTAGTCAAGGACTGTCAGCTTCGCGCCGAACACATCGATATCGGCCTTGCCGTCGTGCTTCTTCTCAAGCTTCACCGGGATGAAGTTCGCCTCGCCGATGAAGTCTGCGACGAACCTGGAAGCCGGCTTATAATAGACATCCCGCGGAGAGCCCATCTGCTCCATGTGGCCGCGGCTCATGATGATGATATTGTCGGAGATGGCCATTGCCTCGGACTGGTCGTGGGTGACGTAGACCGCGGTGATGCCGACCTTCTGCTGGATCTTACGGATCTCGGTACGCATGGTGACGCGGAGCTTCGCGTCCAAGTTGGACAGCGGCTCGTCGAAGAGCAGGACGCCCGGCTCCAGGACCAGGGCCCTTGCCAGTGCGACACGCTGCTGCTGACCGCCGGACAGCTGGTTCGTCATACGGGATTCCATGCCTTCCATCTCGACCAGCTTCAGGATGTTCAGGACCTTCTCGCGGATCACTTCCTTCGGGAATTTGCGGAGCTTCAGGCCATAGGCCACGTTGTCGAATACGTTGATGTGCGGCAGCAGGGCGTAGCTCTGGAACACCATCGCCGTGTCTCTCTTGTTGGGCGTCAGGTCGTTGACCGCCTCGCCGCCAATATAGATCTCGCCCTCGTCCGGGCTCTCAAAACCCGCGATCATGCGGAGGATGGTGGTCTTTCCGCAGCCGGAGGGGCCGAGCAGAGTGACGAACTCGCCGGGCTTCATGTCAAGATTGACGTCTTTGACCGCGTAGAACGGTTTCTTTGTCTTCGGATCTTCATAGATCTTGGAAATATGATCAAGGCGTACGCCCTTTTTCTCTTTTGCCATGTCAGGCCTCCTCTTCCACGAATGCTCTGCTGGTTCCGAAGCGCTTGATGATCAGATTCATGATCAGGACAGCGCTGTAAGTGATACAGATCAGGACGGTCGCGTACGCGCACGCCACGCCGTAGTTGCCCTTCTCAGCCTGCTCGTTGATCTGGCAGGTGATCAGCAGGAATTCCGGAGTGACGAGGAGGATGACCGCCGAGATCGCGGTGATGCTTCGCACGAAGGCGGTGACAAGACCGGACAGGAAGGAATCCTTGATCAGCGGAAGCGTCACACTGGTGAAGACCTGGGCGGAGTTCGCACCCATATCGTATGCTGATTCCTCGATGGACTTGTCGATCTGCCGCAGTGCGGAGATACCGCTTCGGGTGCCGGTGGGCAGGGAGCGGACGATGAACACGATGATCAGGATGATACCGGTGCCGTAGATGTTGGACAGGATGCCCGTCCGGAACAGACCGTTCGCGTAGCCGCGGATATATCCGATACCAAGGACCGTGCCCGGGACCGCCATGGCCAGCATGGAGACGAATTCGATAAAGCCCTTCGCCTTGAATTTCTTCTTGACCACCAGGTAGGAAATGATCATGGACAGGAACGCCGTGATCGGAGCCGCAATGAAGGACAGCATGAAGGAATCCTGGAAGGCCTCCAGACCGCTGTTCTTGAACATCAGCTGGAACCACTTCAGAGTAAGCGAGTAATCGCGGCCCCACAGCTTAAAGAGTGCGCCGAAGGGGACCATGATGTACATCAGGAGAACGAAGGCCGCGACCAGTCCGCAGAGGATGGACAGCGGGCGGGTGACGCTCTTGTCCTCGATCAGCATTCTCTGGCGGCTGGCCTTACCGGTCAGGGTCGCCGCGGTCTTGCTCTCCAGATAGTACTTCTGGATCAGGAACAGGACCACAGTCAGGCTCAGCAGGACCACGGACATCGCCGCGGCGCCGGTGGAGTCGTACGCGCCGGTGACCTGCAGGTAGATGGTGGTCGCCAGAGTATCATAGGAACCACCGATCATCATCGGGTTCGCGAAGTCTGCGACGCTCTCGATGAAAGTGACCAGGAAGGAGTTTCCGAGACCCGGGAGAAGAAGCGGGAACGTCACGCTGGTAAATACCTGCCAGCGGGTCGCGCCCATATCCCGCGTCGCCTCCTCCAGCGACGGGTCGATGTTCTTCAGAAGACCCTTCAGCATCATGTAGCAGACCGGGAAGAAGGTCAGGATCTGGACGATCGCGATACCCTTCAGGCCGTAGATATCGGAATCATAGATGTGAAGGAGCGAGCGGGTGATGATGCCGCTCCGCCCGAACAGCATGATCATGGAGAGTGAAAGCACGAAGGGCGGAGATACGACCGGGAGCATGGAGACGAGCCCGAAGAGCTTCTCCAGGATCCTGGTCTTTAACTTGACGTACACCTCGACATAAGCGAACAGAAGTCCTACCGCCGTGGAGCAGATGCCGACGATGAAGCCGAGCACCAGTGTGTTGGTAAATGCTTTGCGGAAGCGATCCAGGCTCAGGACGCGCCGGAACACATCCAGTGTGATCTTTCCGTCCGCCATGAAGCTGTCGATCAGCAGCATGAGGAGCGGATAGAGAATGAACAGAAGCAGGAACACGATCAGGACCACGATCGTAGAGACCATGATCGGATCAGCGAAGAATTTCTTCCGTTCCAGCTCTGCGCTTTGCTTTCCAGCCATAGTTACCCCCTTATCCTTGCAGGTTTTCGTAAAAGTTCAGCTGAAAAGCGCCGCGCGGCATAATGCTGCCGCGCGGCGCCGGAGACCGGATTATTCAGTCTTGAAACGATCGTCTGCGCTGCCGCCAAGAGCTGCGAAGTAATCTTCAATGTACTGCTTGATATTGGTCTTTGCATCCTCAAAGTCGTAGTCGATGGTGTTTTCCGGATCCAGTCCGAATTCAGCCGCTTCCTTCGGCTGCTCAGCATTGTCCAGGACCAGGAACTGATAGGAACCGTTGTCCTTCGCAAGGTTCACGCAGTCCGGGGACAGAGCGTACTCGATCCACAGCTTCGCAGCGTTCGGGTGAGCCGCGCCCTTGAAGATGGCGGTAGCGCCGATCTCGTAAGAGGTGCCATCCTCCGGAACAACAAGGCCGATGTTGTCGTAGCCCTGCAGGATCTGGTAGATACCATCGTGCAGGAAGCCGACACCGATGACACACTCGCCGGGGCCGACCATCTTGGACGGGCCGGAGCCGGACTTGGTGTACTGAGCGATGTTCTGGTCAAGCTTCTTGAAGTACTCCATAGCCTCGTCGTGTCCCTTCATCTGGACCATAGTGTTGATGACGAGCTTCGCGGTACCTGCGGTGTTCGGGTTGGACAGCATGATCAGGCCCTTGTACTCCGGCTTGGTCAGATCGTCCCAGGTCTTGGGCGCCTCGATCTTCAGGCGCTCCAGCTCCTCGTTGTTGACCATGAAGCCCAGGATGCCCTTGTAGATGCCGAACCAGTGATTGCCCGGATCCTTGTAGGTCTCTTTCAGAAGATGGGAAGCATTGATCGCGTCATATTCCTCCAGAAGACCATCGGAGACTGCCTCGTTGTAAGGATCGGTGGTGCCGCCGAACCAGACGTCTCCGGAGGGCTTTCCGTTCTCTTCCTTGATCTTTGTGTAGACTTCGGAAGTGGAAAGACGCTGATAGACCGTCTTGATTCCATAAAGCTTTTCAAAGTTCTTGCAGGCAGCTGCCAGGTATTCTTCCTCGCAGGAGCCGTAGACCGTCAGGGTCCCGTCTGCCTTCGCGGCTTCGATCAGAGCATCGATCCCCTCGGCAGGAGCTTCCGCTTTGGCTTCTTCTCCCTTTGCGGCTTCCGTTGCTGCCGGAGCAGCTGCTGCTGTCGTCGCCGGCGCGGAGCCGCCGCCGCAGGCTGCCAGACTGAGGACCATCAGTCCGGCCATCAGAACAGATAACTGTTTTCTCATATTCTTTACCTCCTTTGTCGTAATGGCACAAAAAAGCCTTATTCATTATATCATATCGGGGAAGATTGCACAGTTATCAAAGCAAAAATCTCGTAAAATAGTCAGTTTTGCCAAATAAATAGCAGAAATGTCCCAGTCGTCACCGACTGGGACATCTGTCTCAGTGGGAGAAGACTCCCACTTTTTAAGTTCAGGAAGATCAGTCTGCCCACCCGCAGACTGCCATGCTCATGGGATAATCATCCTCGATCTCAGCGAACCGGCGGTATCTCGTCACCTGTTCCGGGAAGTCCGTGATGATACCGTCCACACCCACGTTGATCAGGTGCTCAATATCCACTTCCTCATTTGCAGTCCAGGTATAGACCTCCACACCTGCCTCGTGATAACGCTTCACCATCTCCGCCGTGCACTGTCCGAAGTTCGGCATGTAGCAGTCCACACCCACGTATTCCTTCACATACTTTTCTCCGTCCACGATCCAGGAATGGGAGAGAAGGCCGCACTTCAGCTCCGGGCAGAGCTCCTTCACTCTGCGGACACTGTAATGATTGCAGGAAGCGACGATGGTACGGTCGATCAGGTCAAATTCCTTCAGGAGTTCCACTACCTTCTGCTCCAGACCTTCATACTCGTAAGTCTCTGTCTTCAGCTCAAGAATCGTCTTCTTGCCCAGCGGACGGATGAACTCCAGGTACTCCCGGAGCGTCGGCACATACTGCGGCACATACTGGCCTTCATACTCCGCGGAGACCTCCGCTTTCTTCAGCTGGTCCAGGTTATAGGCGCGGATCTTTCCGGTCATGTTGGTGCAGGTGCGGTTCAGGGTGACATCGTGGATGATGACGGGAACGCCGTCCTTGGACATCTGGACATCAATGGAAATACCGTCGCATCCCGGCGTCCTCACCGCCTGGTCAAAAGCCAGCATGGTATCTTCCGGAAACTTTGATGAGTAGCCTCTGTGTGCATAATTTAAGGTCATTTTTACCACCTTCCTGTAAAAAATAGTCGTATGTTAATATTATACGCTTTTTTAATTGAAGAAAAAGAGTCTTTCTTACAGATTCATCAGCAGCACGGACCCCACCACAAGAGCGACGCCGAAGAGCTCCGGCACGGAGAGTGTCTGGTGAAACAGGATCATTCCGAGCAGGGCCGCTGTCACCGGCTCAATGGTGGCGATCTGGGCAGCCCGGGAGGATTCCAGCCCCTTCAGTCCCCAGGTGTAGAGGATATAGGCCGCCGCGCCGGTGAACAGTCCGCAGAGGACCGCAAGAAACGCGGTCCCGGGATACTGCGCCGGCTGCGTCAGGGTCCCGTCGGCGGCGCTCCAGATCAGATAGGACATCGTGGCGATACCGAAAGTATAAAAAATATTCGTGTAGATCGAGTAGCCCCGGTCCAGGATATAGCGGCTGAAAATACTGTACAGGGCATACCCGAGCCCGGCCCCGAGACCAAGCAGCAGACCCCTTACGGTCAGACCGGAAGCTCCTCCGGCGATCCCGGAAACAAAGGCGCATCCAAGAATGGAGAGCAGGATGCAGACCACCTTCTTCCCATTCACCTTTTCCCTGAACAGGATCGCCGAAAGGACCAGCACGATGGCAGGCGCGGTGTAAAGAAGGGCGGCCGCCGTGGCGATCTTCGTCTCCTGGATCGCCATGGTGTAGCAGGTGGTAAAAAACAGGATACTTGCAAAACCGTTCAGAAGAAAGAGGATCCTGTCTTCCTTCCGCACCCGGAACATGGAACGGTCCCTGACCAGCATAATGACACAGACTGTCAGCGCCGTCATGCCGAAGCGGAACGCCTGCATGATATTTCTTCCCATTCCCCCCGCGCTGATCACAGTCACAAAAGAACCGTAGGTTCCCCATAAAACCGCGCTGACGAAAACCGCCAGCGCGCTCAAAGTCCTGTTCTGTTTCATGATTCCTCCTGCAGCTCCTCAAAAAGCACCTTCCGGAGTTCTTCCAGAATATGCCCGGCAGCTGCGAGCTTGTACTCATACCGGGACGGCTCAGGAGACAGCTCCCGGGTGAAGACCCGGACCCGGCCTCCGCAGTCAAAGGCAAAGAAGATGCGTCCCGGCACACTGTCCCGATTTGCCGGATCCGGATTCCCGAAGGATCCGGTCACACCGATCCCGGTCTCCGCACCGAAAGCCGACCTGCAGGCTTTTGCCATTTCCGCGGCAGTCTCCTGTGAATAGACTCCGAACTTCCGGATCACTTCCTCCGGGACACCGGCACGGATCTTTGCCTCATTGCTGTAGGTGACAAAGGCGCCTTTCAGGATCTCAGAAGACCCCTCGGTATTCGTGAGCAGCGTCGCCAGAAGCCCTGCCGTGCAGCTTTCCATCGTCGTGATGGAACTCTTCCGCCGGATCAGCATCCTGGTGATCTCTTCGTAGCCCGAACGGATCTCTGCTTCATGAAAAACCATGATCCTTCCTCCCCGGTTTTTACTGTATCGTCCTCAGAAGATAGTTCAGTGCCGCACTGTTCGGCATCACCACTTCCCTGAGGACTCTCTGCAGTGTCCTTTCTCCTCCCTGTACCTTTCCCGGCGCAATGCAGAGAAGGAACGCATACAGAAGCCCGAGCTTCTTCCGGTATTCCGCCTGCTCCGCCTCATCAGAGATCCCCGTGTACTCCCGGAAAAAGGTCTCCCTGAAGTCATCTCCATACTCCGTATGACGGAAGAGCTCCCGGCAGATCAGCGCATTCTCCGCCGCTGCCGGCCCGGTGATCACTGCGGACATGACAAGAATCAGCAGTTCTCCGTCCTGTACCATAATGTTCTCCGGAAACAGTTCCCCGTGGATCAGCGTATCTGTCTCCGGCATAACGTCGATCATCCTGTGAAGGAAGCCGGTCTCTTCCGGAGTTCTCCCGTATGACTGATTGTCCGCCTTTTCGTGCAGGAGCCGTTTCAGGCTTTCCGCCTCTTCCTCCCCTACATGCACGCTCTGGTATTCTTTCACGAACCGGGCATACTTCTCCGCAAATTCTTTTCTTTTTTCCGGCTGCTTCCGGATCGCCTCCGCAAGTGTCACCGCGTCAGTCATCTCATAAATGATCCCGTACTGGTCCGCGCATTTCACCATATCGTAGGAGATGGCTGCAGGAATTCCGAGAAGCAGAGCGGAGTGGTCGTTCTTCTGTTCCCGGCGTACAGCGTCCAGGCTTACGTTCTTATCGTAGATCCTGACGATCGTCTCCCGGTCCAGGCGGCAGATCATTCCGCGGCTGCTCTGTCCGATGACTTCATAATCCCCCGGCTTGATGTTCCTGAGGGCTTTTTCCACCTGGAACAGTCTCCGAAAGCCGGTCACGTCCAGAATGTCATAGATCTCGGGAGAAACATTGACGATGTAGACCTCCGGCTCCTGCTTGCGGAATTTCAAAAGAGAGCGGAGACCAGCACTCGAGATATACTGCAGTCCTTCCGCGTCCAGCGTCGCAAGACCTTCCGGATGCTCCTTCCTGATCCCGACAAGTTCTGCGGCGACCTGCTCTGCATTATCCGAATCGATCTTTCTTCCAAGAAAGATCGTCAGTCCGTTTTCTGTTGCACTGAAGTTCATAGTATACCTCCTTCTGGAAAAGCATACCACAGACCGGATCGAACCTCAATGCGGGCATTTCCGAAAGCAGGAATTATCATTATATATAAAGAAGCTCCGCAAAACGCAGAGCTTCTCCAAAGTCACTGTATTATCATTTATTTT
>CACZFV010000092.1 GCA_902780465.1 uncultured Lachnospiraceae bacterium | reverse complement strand
TATGAGACCATGGAAGATGTCCTTCCCGATATGAAGGTTATCATTGAATCCGACTCCGGAAGCATTGAGACCATCATGCCAATAGATGCCTTCTCCGGAAATGACACAAAAAATGCATCGGTTGCAGCCGCTGCCGATGAATGAAAGGAGGACATGTGATGAATAACAAAAAAAATGACAATATTATAAATGACAATCCCATCAACGGTGCAAAGATAACACGTACTATCATCACCGTGATCGCAGCGATCATCGTTTTCGTGACTCTTCTTTCTTCCATGGTCATCACTAAGCCTGACGAATATCAGCTGATCAGAAGATTCGGAGAAGTTGTGAATGTGACTACAGAACCGGGGCTTTCCTTCAAGATCCCCTTTATTGATTCGGCAAGTCCTCTTCCGCACAAGATGCTCATCTACGACCTTCCCGAATCGGATGTCATCACTTCCGACAAGAAGACCATGATCGCGGACGCCTTTGTGCTCTGGCACATCAGCGACCCGGTGCGCTTTACCCGCTATCTGAACGGGCAGCTGGCCCAGGCCCAGTCCAGGATCTCGGCGTCGGTGTTCTCTTCCCTGAAGTCCGTGATCTCCAACATGGACCAGTCGGATATCATCGAGAACAGAAATGGAAAGCTGGCGCAGGACATCACAGCGAACCTGGGGAATTCTCTGAAGGAGTACGGGATCGAGGTGCTGGCGGTGGAGACGAAGTCCCTGGATATGCCGGACGACAACAAGCAGGCGGTCTATGAGCGGATGATCTCCGAGCGGAACAATATCGCGGCCTCCTACACGGCTCAGGGTAATTCCGAGGCCCAGAAGATCCGGAACAATACGGACCGCGAGGTATCCGTGATGCTCTCCGGGGCAAGAAAGGACGCGGAAGTCCTGAAGGCGGAGGGAGAAGCGCAGTACATGCAGATCCTGTCCAATGCCTACAATGATGCGGGCAAGGCGGAATTCTACAACTTCGTGCGTTCCCTGGATGCGGCCAAGGCCTCCATGAAAAACGGGAACAAGACGCTGATCCTGGACAAGAACTCACCGCTGGTGCAGGTGTTCTACGGAGGACAGTGAAAAAACCGCGGTCCGTTCCGGACAGGCGGAAAATGATATTTGGAGGACATCATGAGAAAAAACAGACTGGCAGCATTCGGGATCGCAGCCCTTATGACCGCGGCGGTCGCGGCGTGCGGCGCGTCTTCCACTGAGACCAAAGGGGCAAAGGCGGAAGGGACCACGGAAGCCCGCACCTTCGCGGCGGAAGAGAAAAGGGCAATGCCGGCGGCGGAAGCGGAGCAGAATGCCGGGGAAACGGAAGAAAGCAAGGCAGAGGAAGCAGCTGCGGAGGAACTGAAAGAAATCGATCCTGCCCGCCCGCTGCACCTGGAGAGCGGGAACCGCCTGCACAGCTGGCATGACCCGGCGGTCAACGGAAACGGCTACATGGCGCTGGCGAATGTCATGGAGGAGGCGCTGTTTCTCTCCGATGACGACGCGAAAGAATTCCCGGATCTGGAAAAGACGCTGCGGGAGTTCCACGAGGCCCGCTTTACAAGGCTGAAAAAAGAGCTCGTGGATAACATGGACAACAACAAGGACGTGTTCCAGGGTTATCCGGATATCCAGATGAGCGTCAACGGCCAGAGCCATGTGCGGCGCGCGGATACGGAGGTCCTTTCCTTTGTTTCCTATGTCGACATGTTCTACGGCGGCGTGCATCCGGATTATTTCTATGGCGGGTATAACTTTGACACGAAGACAGGGAAGGAGATCACACTGGCGGATGTGATCAGCGATGCTTCCGCCCTGCCGGAGCTTCTGGACCCGGTCCTTTCCGCGGAGAACGGCGAGAAGTACGATCTCGCGGCAGACAGCATCCGGGAGATCCTGAAGGAAAAGAAGCCGGAGGAATACAGCTTCACCATTGAGCCGGAGGGCGTCCGCTTCTGGTTCAGCCCCTATGACTTAAGTTCCTTTGCGGCCGGGATGTTCACCGGGGAGATCCTGTTTAAGGATCATCCGGAGATCTTCACCGGGAAGTACCAGAACGCGTCTCCGGTCTGGGCGCGCGCCTGCCCGGAGCTGGAGCCGGTCACGTTTTTCCGGGACGGAAAGCTCACGGAGGTCCTGGTCACCGGGAACATCGGAGAATACGGCGCGCACGACAGCATCTCCGTGTCCATGGACGGGAAAGAGCTTGTCATCCCGCAGTACGGCTATGTTCTGGAGCCGCATCTTCTCTGCCGGGACGGGAAGTACTGGCTGTATCTGTTCAACAGGGGGGAAAATGATTTCTCCACGCTCCATGTGCTGGACATGAACGGCAGTTCTCCGAAGGAGACCGGCACGGTCGAAGGCATCAGCAGGGAGTTCAGGATCCTGAAAGAGAGCGAGTGGGTGGATTACGATTATGAAAAGGCCCATGAGGAAGAATCGGCAGAGGATGACCACAGGTCCGTCCTGATCACAGATCCGGACAACATCCGCCTGGACGAGCATATGGAGCTGCTGAGCACATATTCGGCTTCTGCTGTCTATGCGATGCAGGCAGACGGATCCCCGGCAAATAAGGAGGCGTATTACGAGATCTACAACGGTGATTCTTTCAGGCTCACGCTGAAGCAGGACGCAGAGTTCCCGGAGGCGGATCCGGATACCCTCGCTGATAAGGGGACCGCTGCGCTTCCGGCGGGAACTGAGATCGGCTTCTACCGCACCGACGGCAAAGATACCGTCTGGTTCCTTCTGGGGGACGGACGCTGTATCCGGGTGAAGCTGGACGATACCGACTGGCCGCAGCCGGTCAACGGGACCGACGCGGACGAGCTGTTCGACGGAATGATCTTCGCAGGCTGAAATATTACAAAGGAGACAGGGGACGGTCCTCTGCCTCCTTTCGCATGTATACTTGAATAAAATAGCAGCCAGAGAATAGGAAGAAAAAGCAAATAATGCTATAATAATGTCATGTCTGCGCGGAACACCGCGCGTTTAAAGAAAAGGGGGATATATTATGGCAAAGGGAAAAGGCGGAAGTTCAGTATTTGCGGCTGCCCAGCAGGTCGGTAAATCGTTGTTCCTGCCCATCGCAGTCCTTCCGTTCGCCGGTATTCTGCTCGGCATCGGAAGTTCTTTCACAAACCCGACGACAATTGCGACCTACGGTCTGTCCGGGGTCCTGCATGAAGGAGCTATGATCTACAACTTCTTCATGATGCTGAACTCCGCAGGAAACGCGATCTTCGGAAACCTGGCGCTTGTTTTCGCCCTGGCAGTTGCCCTGGGCATGGCCCAGAAGGAGAAGGGCGTCGCGGTCCTCGGCTCCGCGATCTTCTACCTGATCATGCTGACCACCATCAACACGCTTCTCACCATTGACGGATCCATCGTGAACGGCGCAGTGGCTCCTCACGTGAAAGAGGGCGCCATCGCTTCCATGCTTGGCATCCAGACGCTGCAGATGGGTGTGTTCGGCGGTATCATCGCCGGTCTCTGCGCCGCGCAGCTCTGCAACAAATTCTATAAGACCCAGCTTCCGGACGCGCTGTCCTTCTTTGCCGGCACTCGTTTCGTCCCGATCGTCTGCATGGTCTTCGGTATTGTGGCCGGCGCCATCCTCTATGTCGTGTGGCCCATCATCCAGAACGTGATCTTCGCTCTGGGCGGCATCGTCCAGGCCTCCGGTCTGTTCGGAACTTTTATTTACGGCTGCATTGAGCGTGCCCTGATCCCCTTCGGTCTGCACCACATCTTCTACATGCCCTTCTGGCAGACCGGTGTTGGCGGCACAGCTGTCATCGACGGCAACACCGTCATGGGTGCTCAGAACATCTTCTTCGCGGAGCTCGCTTCCCCGAACACCGTGAAGTTTTCTGTGGACGCCTGCCGCTTCCTGACCGGTAAGTACCCCTTCATGATGGGCGGACTTCCCGGTGCGGCTCTTGCCATGTATTCCTGCGCCCGTCCTGAAAAGAAGAAGGTCGTCGGATCCCTGCTGTTCTCCGTCGCCCTGACTTCCTTCCTGACCGGCGTCACCGAGCCGATCGAGTTCACTTTCCTGTTCCTTGCTCCGATGCTGTTCGCGATCCATGTCGGTTTCGCAGGACTTGCATTTGCAGTCTGCCACGCGCTGCAGATCTGCGTCGGAACCACCTTCTCCGACGGTCTGATCGACCTGATCCTGTACGGTGTCCTGCCCGGCCAGGCAAAGTCCAACTGGATGATGCTGCTTCCGGTCCTGGCGGTGTACTTTGCTCTTTACTTCTTCGTGTTCCGTTTCTTCATCCTGAAGTGGGATCTGAAGACCCCGGGCCGCGAGGGCGATGACGAAGAAGCACATCTTGTTTCCAAGGATGAATACCGGCAGAAGACCGGTGTCGGCGTCGCAGGCGGAAAGGCTGCAGCAGCGGCTGCGAATGTCGGTGCGGACTACGACGACAAGTCCTCCAATATTCTCCGCGGTATCGGCGGCCTGAAGAACCTGGACGGTGACATCGACTGCTGCGCCACCAGACTGCGTCTTACCCTGAAGGATACTTCCACTGTGGACCAGGTGCTCCTGAAAGAGACCGGCGCCTCCGGCATCGTCATCAAGGGCAACGGCATCCAGGTCATCTACGGACCGTCCGTCACCATCGTGAAGTCCAACTTTGAAGAATTTGTGGAGAAGGTCCGCGCGGGCGAGGTCCCGGAGAGCCGCTTCATCGACGCCACCGCGCAGCCGGTCGCAGCAGCTCCTGCAGCGCCGGCGAAGCCGAAGAAGAAGGACCAGGTCCTCGGCGCTCACATGAACGGTAAGATGCTGCTTCTCTCCGAGGTCGAGGATGAAGGTTTCGCCTCCGGTGCCATGGGCGACGGCGTCGCCATCGAGCCGGCGGAGGGCGTCCTCTACGCTCCCTGCGACGCGGAAGTTTCCATGGTCTTCGACACGAAGCACGCCGTGGGTCTTGCCGCGGACGATGATCTCGAGATCCTGCTGCACATCGGTATCGACACCGTGAACCTGGGCGGCAAGTTCTTCGAGGCGCACGTGAAGGAAGGCGACCAGGTGAAGAAGGGTGACAAGCTCATTTCCTTTGATATGGAAGGCATCAAGGCTGCAGGCTACAAGCTCACCACCCCGATGCTCATCACCAACACCGACGACTACGCGTCCATCAAGCCGCTGCACACCGGAGAGACGAAAGCCGGACAGGACTTCCTGGCGGTGAACGGATAAACACAGTCACATACCGGAGTTCCGGTGATCTCTGAAAAGGGCGCCCAGCAGGCGCTCTTTTCTTACCGGCGGACTGGTCACACCGGATATGAAAAGGAGAAAAAATGGAGACACTGAAATTCAGAAAGGGAGACATGATCTTCGAGGAAGGAGATCTGGAGGACTGGATGTATGAGATCCGGGAAGGCATGGTAGGGATCTATGCCGGCTACGGAACTCCGGCGGAGAAAGAACTGACTGCCCTCGAGGAGGGGGCCTTCCTTGGAGAGCTCGGCCTCATCACGGGAAACGAAAGATCCGCATCCGTCGCGGCCCTTGAGAACACGACGCTTCTGAAGATCACGAGAGACGACCTGGAGGAATACTTCACAAAAAACCCGGACAAGATCCTCCGGGTGATGAAGCAGATGGCCGAGAGACTGCGGGATCTGACCGACGATTACATGGAAGCCTGCCGCACCATCAGCGAGATGGATCGCTGCGACGCTGACGCCGATGAGGAGGAGCAGATTCCGGGACTTGTGGAGCGGATCGCCCGCTTTACGGCGATCTTCAAGAAAAACAGATAAATACTGCGAAGGAGACAGGGGACTTGGTTCTCTGTCTCTTTTTTGTATCTATGAACGCCGGGCCAGCGAAGAGTTACACCTGGAGAAGTTTCTGTATACTAAAAAAAGAGTTTACAGATGTAACATGTTTCATGTAAGATGTGTATATAAAACCGAAAGGGGAGCAGATCTGCATGGAAAAAAACCGGACCATCATTGAAGGACAGAGTGAACTCAGTTCAAGGATCGGACTGTACAGACCGAAGTTCAACGCCACGCAGCAGAAGATCGCGGATTTCCTGCTGGCGGATGAGCAGGCAGCGCTGGATATGAGCATCTACGATATGGCGGAAAAGATCGGGACCAGCGTGGCAACGGTGACCCGTTTCTGTCAGATGATCGGCTACAGCGGCCTTGCGGACATGAAATTCCACATGCAGCAGCAGGCGGTGGCGCTGGAGGGGGATATCGGCATCACCCGCAGCGACAGCGTGAACGTCATCAAGCAGAAAATGATGCAGTTCAGTGAAAATGCGCTGCACAGCTGCCTCATGGGCCTGGACAACGATGCTCTGGAGCAGGCGGTCGAGGCGGTGGGAAAGGCGCACCGCATCATGCTGAGCGCCAGCGGAAGCGCAGGCGGCGTCACACAGTCCGCGGCAGGTCTGCTTATGAACATGGGATTCAATGCATTCTGTGTCAACGATAATCTGCTGCAGCTGCGCACGGCAGCGAACCTCGGGGAAGAGGATGTGCTGATCGCTGTCAGCTATGACGGAAGAGCGAAAAGCACCGGCGACGCCATGATGCTGGCGCAGAAAGCCGGAGCAAAGGTGATCCTGATCACTTCCGTGCGGGAATCTCTCCTGGGCAGTTACGCGGATATCATCCTGCTGACGCCTGCCCGGGCAGCCGGAAACGCGATGAACATCACCGCGACGGCGCTCTGCCAGCTCAGTATCCTGCAGCTTCTCATGGTGGGGTCAGTGACCCGTTACTATGAGCGGTTCAGGGAAAAGAGCAGGCAGCAGCTGAAGCTGAGCGATCTGGACCGCTATGATATGAAACAGAAAGAGATCACACTCAGCACCGCAAGAAGCGCGGAGCAGTAAAGAAAACAGAAGGAGACAGGGGACGGAGAACCGTCCCCTGTCTTTGTTTAAGGAGTTGTTAAAAATGAACAAAAACAGGGGAGATATTTGTACAAGGTTACAAATTTGAAAAAAACACTTGAAACATGTTACAGACGGGTGTATGATGTAGCCAGAAACGGGAAACAAAAAACTTAAACATAAATGTAACGTAAAACAAATCGACCTAGGAGGAAGAAACCATGGCAGTAGGAAAGAGAATTTATCTGAAGAGGAATATGCCCGATCACGACATTATGATGCAGTTCAAGAACATCCCGGCATCCAACACCGCGGACTGCATGGGCAGAAGCTGCGCTATGAACCCCAGGATCCATCTGGTGTCCAGCCCCAAGGACCAGATGATGGTGGGACCGGCCTTCACCGTGAAGTGCCGCGCCGGCGACAACCTTGCTCTTCACGCTGCTCTGAACCTCTGCAACGAAGGTGACGTCCTGGTCGTTTCCAACGAAGAGGACAACACCCGCGCACTGATGGGCGAAGTCATGATGGCTTATCTGTATCTTCAGAAGAAGGTTGCCGGCATCGTCCTTGACGGCCCGATCAGAGACATCGACGAGATCGGCAAGTGGGATTTCCCAGTGTATGCTACCGGAACCACCCCGGGCGGCCCCTACAAGGAGGGACCGGGCGAAGTGAACGTCCCGATCGCCTGCGGCGGCATCAGCGTTGAGCCGGGCGACATCATCCTCGCAGATCCGGACGGCGTCATCGTCATCCCGAGAAACGACGCTGCCACCATCCTTGAAGATGCGAAGAAGTTCCAGGCTGCTGACGAGGGCAAGCTTGAGAAGACCCGTCAGGGCACCATCAACCGCAGCTGGGTCGACAAGGCTCTTGCCGACAAGGACTTCGAGTTCATCGACGACGTGTACCGCGTCTGAGGCAGATCTTAAAAAACAACGATACAGGCTACCGCATAACGGAGAGATCATTCATGGAGCCGTCAGAGGAACGGCAGAGAGGAGTACAACATGGGCTGGAAAATTTTACTTCCGCAGGAGATCATGGCAGAGGGCAGAAAGCTTCTTGAGGATGCTGGTCACGAGCTGATCATGGGCCGCGGCTTTGAAACTGAGGATGTGCTGGAGGATATGAAGAAGTATCAGCCGGACGCTATGATCGTCCGCATCACCCCCATCACCAGAGAGGTCATTGAGGCCAACCCGAACCTGAAAGTCATCGTCCGCCACGGCGCCGGCTTCGACACTGTCGACCTGAAGGCCTGCGAGGACAACAACGTCCAGACGCTGTACGCTCCGGTCGCAAACAGCACCTCTGTCGCTGAGACCGCTCTGCTGCTGATGTTCGAGACCTCCAGAAACGTCACTGTCCTTCACAAGACCTGGGTGACCGATTTCTATAAGGCAAAGCTGAAAGTCCGCAAGAACACCCTGAGCGGAAAGACCCTGGGCCTGATCGGCTGCGGCAACATCGGAAGCCGTGTCGCTGTCAGAGCTCTGGCTCTGGAGATGAATGTCCTTGCGTACGATCCCTACAAGCCGGCGAAGGATTTCCCGGACGGCGTGGAAGTGGTCCGCGACCTGAACCGCATCTTCACAGAGTGCGATTACGTCTCCCTGCACGCACCGAGCACACCGGTCACGAAGAACATGATCAACAAGGAGACGCTGGCTATGATGAAGCCCACCGCCATCCTGATCAACACTGCCCGCGGCGCTCTGGTCGTCGAGGAAGATCTGTATGAGGCCTGCAAGAACGGTGTCATCACCGCCGCTGGTCTGGATGCGATCCGTCAGGAGCCGGTGGATCCGAAGAATCCGCTCCTCACTCTGGACAACGTCATCATCTATCCGCACATCGGCGGCAACACTGCTGAGGCTGCGCACAGAGCCTCCTACTTCTCCGCCATGGGTATCCAGGAAGTCTACGAAGGCAAGAAGCCGACCTGGCCGATCAACAACATCGACTACACCACCGCGAAGACCTACGACGACGTGAAGAAGCCGAACAAGAAGCCGGCAGGCATGTTCGATTTCTGAGCCTGATCTCACGGAGAGAAGCACAAATACGAGAAAGCATAATAACCCCCGGACAGCCAGGTGCTGCCCGGGGGTTTCTCTGTCGGGGGGAAGATGATGCCAGAGTCAGGGATAAGGCTCCTACAGAAAACGATTCTCCAGATGACGCCGCACCGAGTCGCGGTCTTCCTTGTATCGTTCCTTGATCTGATCGGCATAGCTCCGGAAAGCCCGGCACATGAGCGGATGGGTAAAGCTCATGGAAAGATAAGGCGA
>CACZFV010000091.1 GCA_902780465.1 uncultured Lachnospiraceae bacterium | reverse complement strand
GTCGGCGTACAGGCAGAAATTGGAGGAACTGCTGACCAGGATCTCATCCGCCGCATAGAGCTCGTCCTGGGTGAAGGGCGTCTCGCTGACCGGGATCCCCAGGGCGTGGCAGGCCCGGATCAGATGGGCGCGGGCAATGCCGGGCAGGATCAGATGATCCGTCGGCGCAGTGCGGAAAACTCCGTCCTTCAGGATATGGACATTCGAGTGGGCGCACTCAGTCACACGGCCGCCGGGGCGCACAAACACGCACTCCTTCGCGCCGGCGCGCTTCGCCTTCTCCGACGCCATGACCGACGGGATCAGGTTCAGCGTCTTGATGTCGCAGTGGAAAAACCGCGTGTCCTCCGTCGTCACAAGATGGACCGGCTCCGCCCCGTCACTGATCTTTGCGGGCTTCAGCATCACCCACAGATTCCCCGGTCCCTCCGTGAACACATGGTCCCGGATCCCGGTGCCGCGGGTCACCTGATAATACACGAACAGCTCTCCCGTATCCACCTTCCGGACCAGATCATTCAGAAGATCCTTCATCTCCTGCTTCGTGACCGGCATCTTGATCTCGAGCTTTGCCGCGTTCCCGAAGAAGCGGTCGATGTGCTCGTCCAGTGCGAAAATATGGTAATTCCGGCTGGGCCCCGCGTCATAGACCCCGTCGCCGAACCAGCTGACACGGTCATTCATGGGGATGCTCATCTCTTCCAGTTCTCCGAATTTCCCGTTGTAATAACCAAGATTCTTCATAGCAAGTCCTCCCCTGTTATTATAAAGATATTATAACACTTGCGGGCCGCAGCACACAAACTTGTTGACTGCGACCGGGACTTCTTTGCCCTCCCGGGGCCAAACTGCCGGCTACGGCACGCAAATTTGTTGGTCGTGGGCGTTTTCTGGCGATTTTCGGTAAAAATTAAAAAAACTGTACCCTTTTACCGGTTCTACAGTAAAGGGGTACAGATCCTTAACCTTATTCCACCGTCACGCTCTTCGCGAGGTTTCTCGGCTTGTCCACGTCGATTCCGCGGTTCACAGCCACGTAATAGGCCAGCAGCTGCAGCGGGATCACGGTCAGGGTAGCGGAGAAGTGCTCATCCGACTTCGGCACGTAGAGCACGAAGTCCGCGGTGTCCTCCATGGAGTAGTTGCCGGCGGAGGTGATGCCGCAGAGATACGCGCCTCTGGTCTTCACTTCCACCATGTTGGAGATGGTCTTCTCAAAGATCCGCTTCTGGGTGGCGACGCCGATGATCATGGTGCCTTTCTCCACGAGGCTGATGGTGCCGTGCTTCAGTTCGCCGGCGGCGTAGGCCTCGGAGTGGATGTAGGAGATCTCCTTCATCTTGAGGCTGCCTTCCATGCAGGCGGCGTAATCCAGGCCGCGGCCCAGGAAGAACACGTCGTTTATGTTCGCGAACTTGTTGGCGAACCACTGGATCCGCTCCTTATCCTCAATGATCCGCTCCACCTTGCCCGGCAGGCTCAGAAGATCAGAGAGCAGTTCTTTGATCTTCTCTTCCTCCAGGACGCCCCTTGCGCGGCCCAGAGCAACAGCAAGCAGGTCGCAGCCGATCAGCTGCGCGGAGTAGGCCTTGGTGGTCGCCACCGCGATCTCCGGTCCCGCCAGGGTGTAAAACACGTAGTCCGCTTCGCGGGCAATAGCGGAGCCCACCACGTTGACAATACCCAGGACCTTCACGCCCTGCCGCTTCGCCTCCCGGAGCGCCGCCAGGGAATCTGCCGTCTCTCCGGACTGGCTGATGATCACCACCAGGGCGTCCTTCGCCAGCAGCGGCTGACGGTAGCGGAATTCCGACGCAAGCTCCACGCGCACCGGGATCTTCGCCAGATCCTCCAGCACGTACTGCGCCACCATGCCTACATGATAAGCGGAGCCGCAGCCCACGATCCACACGGAAGAAAAGCTCTTCATCTCTTCCTCTGTGAGTCCCGTCCCGGAAATATCGATGGTGCCCTCCTTAATGGCGGAGTGCAGCGTATCCTCGATAGCCCGGGGCTCCTCGTAGATCTCCTTCATCATGAAGTGCTCAAAGCCGCCCTTTTCCGCCGCCTCGGCGTCCCAGGTGATCTCCGTCACTTCCTTCTCGATCACATCTCCGTTCAGGTCGATGATCTCGGCCTTTTCCGGGGTGATCCGCGCCATCTCAAGGTTGCCGACATAGATCACCCGGCGGGTGTGCTTCAGGATCGCCGGAACATCAGACGCGATGAAATTCTCACCGTCACCGAGACCCAGGATCATCGGGCTTTCCTTGCGCGCCGCGTAGATCTCTCCCGGATAATCGCGGAACATGACTGCCAGGGCGTAGCTTCCCCGCATACGGACCATGCACTTCGCGATGGCGTCGATGGGGCCCACCTTGTATTTCTTGTAATAGTAGTCGATCAGCTTCACGGCCACTTCCGTATCCGTGTCGGAATAGAACGTGTAGCCGTTTCTCAGGAGCTTCTCCTTCAGTTCCTGGTAGTTCTCGATGATGCCGTTGTGCACCGCCACCACGGAGCTGTCCTCGGACACATGGGGATGCGCGTTGTTCTCAGAGGGCTCCCCGTGAGTCGCCCAGCGCGTGTGGCCGATGCCGCAGTTTCCGGGAACAGTCCGCCCTCCGTCCGTCTTCTCTTCAAGCACGGAAAGACGTCCCCTGGCCTTGACAACTCTCACATCCTTCTCTCCGTCGCGCACAGCAATGCCGGCAGAGTCGTAGCCGCGGTACTCCAGCTTCGACAGGCCTTCCAGAAGCACCGGAGCTGCCTGCTGTTTACCGGTATATCCAACAATTCCGCACATATTATCACCCCACAATGTGACCCTTCGCCCGGATCACATCGATCACTCCGTCAACATACTTCTCGCAGATCTCGTCGGTGCCCGCTTCCACCATCACGCGGATCACAGGCTCCGTGCCGGATTCGCGCACCAGGATCCTGCCGTCGCTGCCAAGCTCGTCAGCCACTTTCTTCACCGCCGCCTGGACGTCCGGATCGTTCTGCGCGTCGGGCTTCGACTTCACCCGCACGTTTTTCAGCACCTGGGGATAGAACACCACCGGCGCCGCAAGCTCGCTCATGGGCTTTTCCTTTGCCAGCATCACTTCCATCATCTTAAGGCTGGTGAGGATGCCGTCGCCCGTGGTGGCGTACTTCGTGAAGATGATGTGGCCGCTCTGCTCGCCGCCGATCCTGTGGCCGTACTTCACCATGTTCTCATAGACGTACTTGTCGCCGACCTTCGTCTTCTCATACCCTATGCCGACCTTGTCCAACGCCTTGTAAAGACCGAAGTTCGACATGACCGTGGTGACCACTGTGTTGTTGACCAGTTTGCCGCGCTCCTTCATATAGAGCCCGTAGATGTACATGATATGGTCGCCGGTGACCACATTTCCCTTCTCGTCCACGCAGAGGCAGCGGTCCGCGTCGCCGTCGTAGGCAAAGCCGACGTCAAGACCTTTCTCCACCACGAATTTCTGCAGGTGCTCGATGTGGGTGGAGCCGCAGTCTGTGTTGATGTTGTAGCCGTCCGGTTCCGCGTTCATCACGTAAGTCTTCGCGCCGAGAGCATCGAACACGCTCTTCGCAATGCTCCAGGCGGAACCATTCGCCACGTCCAGACCCACCTTCACGTCCTTGAAGCTGAAGCGGGACATGGAAATGAGATAGCCGATGTAGCGGTTTCTTCCCGCCACATAGTCCACCGTCCGGCCGATCTCATGACGTTCCGCGATCGGGACATCGACCTTGCCGTCCAGGTACTCCTCGACCTTCAGGATCGTCTCCTCGTCCATCTTCTCGCCCTTGCCGTTCAGCAGCTTGATGCCGTTGTCGTAGTAAGGGTTGTGGGAAGCGGAGATCATGATACCGCAGTCAAAATCATCCACACGGGTGATGTAGGCTACCGAGGGTGTAGTGGTGACGTGCATAATGTACGCGTCCGCGCCCGATGCCATCAGCCCTGTGCAGAGCGCGTACTCAAACATGTAGCTGGACCGCCGGGTGTCCTTACCGATGACGACCTTCGCCTTTCTTCCCTCTTTTACGCCGTAATACCAGCCAAGGAAGCGGCCGATCTTCACCGCGTGTTCATAAGTCAGGTTCTTGTTGGCCTCGCCGCGGAAACCGTCTGTCCCGAAATATTTTCCCATGATTGCAGTCTCTCCTTCTTTACTTACAGTCTTTCCTTCTTTTCGATATCCAGGAAGTACTTGTAGGTATCCACCATGATCTCGCCGCAGGCTTCCTCGTCGCAGGCGATGATGGCAGCCTTGTGCAGCTGCAGAGCGCTGCAGGTCCATCTCTGGCTGACGCCGCCTTCCACCACTGCCGCCAGGGCGCGGGCCTTGTTGTGGCCGCTGATCAGGATGATGACTTCCTTCGCGTCCATCACAGTGCCGATACCCACAGACAGCGCCTGGGCCGGGACCTTCTCCGGATCATTGCCGAAGAAACGTGAATTCACGATCCTGGTATCCGTAGTCAGGTCGCGCACGCCGGTCCTGGAGGTGAGGGAAGTGTAGGGCTCGTTGAACGCCAGATGGCCGTCCACACCGATGCCGCCCATGAAGAGGTCAATACCGCCGTAGGAAGCGATCTTCTCCTCATAGCGCGCGCACTCGCCTTCCGGGTCGTCCGTCATGCCGTTCAGAATGTTGATGTTCTCCGCCTTCATGTCCTTCAGATGATCGAAGAAATACTCATGCATGAAGTACCAGTAGCTCTGGTCATGCTCTCTCGGCAGACCCAGGTACTCGTCCATGTTGAAGGTGACCACATTCGCGAAGGAGACCTCGCCGGCCTGGTTCATTCTTGCCAGCTCCTTGTACACGCCAATAGGTGAAGAGCCCGTGGGCAGTCCCAGCACGAACGGCCGCGCTTCCTTGTGCGCGTTGATTTTCGCTGCAATATAGTGCGCGGTCCAAAGACTCATCTTATCGTAATTATCCTGAATAACAACTCTCATAATTCTGCTTCTCCCTGTTAAGGTGTCTGTTAAGGTGTCAGGCACCATTAAGAAATCATTCGTGCTTCTCGGAGATCTCTCCGCTGTTCTTGTAGATGCAGTTCTCCGGCACCACCCCGCGAACGCAGGATGTGGGATAGACATTGGAATGACGGCCGATGACCGTGCCGGGGTTGCACACACTGTTGCAGCCCACCTCGACATAATCGCCTAGCATGGCGCCGACCTTCTTGATGCCGGTCTCCACCTGCTCCGTGCCGTTGTGGATCACCACCAGCTTCTTGTCAGACTTCACGTTGGAAGTGATGGAGCCCGCGCCCATGTGGCTGTAGTAGCCGAGGATCGAATCGCCCACGTAGTTGTAGTGCGGCGTCTGGACGTGATCGAACAGGATCACGTTCTTCAGCTCCACGGAATTTCCCACCACACAGTTCGCGCCCACCAGGGCGGAGCCGCGGATAAACGCGCAGTGGCGCACTTCCGTCTCCGGCCCGATGATGCAGGGCGCCCCGAGATAAGCCGTCGGGAAGACCTTCGCGGTCTTATGCACCCAGACCTGGGGCTCCCGCTCCACATAGTCTTCACCCAGCGTGGGGCCCAGGGCCAGGATCATCTCCTTGATGCCCTTCAGAGCTTCCCAGGGGTACGTGAACTGAGAAAGATACTCTTTTGCAAGTGTATGGTCCAGATCATAGAGATCCTTGATCGTATACATATGACACCTCTCTGTAAAATTGTTAAAAAGCCGTCCTCTCCGGGGGAACTTCTTATACGCCCCTCAGGGAAACGTCTTATTCCGGCGCCGGAAAAGGCTCTGTTGCAGTTTTGATTCTGTTTTTTAACCTTTTCCTCTCGGCCCGCCGTATTTTGGAACCTTCCTCATCAGGTCCTGCTTCATGGAGCCCGGATCACCCGGCTCCGGTTCCTGTTTGTGAAGCCCGGTTTCTGTTTTTGGCCGTGGCAGCATCCGCCGAGTCTTTCGACAACTGCCATTCCTCGTCGACCGTTTCCGGTCCTGGCGCTAACAGTCTCCTCTTTCCTCCTCCCTGAAGGAACACTGTTTTATTACATCGGTTTACATAAAGAAGCCGTGTACCGAATCACATGCATTATATCATGTCAAGCGTAAATTGACTACACAAAGAAAAGCCGGGAATCCCCCGGCTTTTCCGCCATTATTTTATCATCCAGGCGCACTGCAGACCGCCGCACCCGATGCTTCATCCCTCCATCAGATAGGAAAAGATCAGGAACGATGTCTGCAGTGCATCGTGCCGGATACTGCCGCTCTCATCGATCATAAAGATATCGCCTTCGATGATCCGGGCTCCCTGGGCTGCGATCTTTTCCCGGTCCAGCTCCACCAGTGTCTTGTTCTCCGTGCGGAGATATTTCTCCGCGACCTCCGGGTCGATCTGCGCATTGTTCGAGAGGACGATGTCCACTTTCCTGCCCTTCAGGTACCTGTTCAGCACCGCCAGATGGTCGCTCACATTGTAGCCGTCCGTCTCGCCGGGCTGGGTCACCAGGTTCGAGACATACATGATGGGCGCCGGGGACTTCCGGATCTCTTCCACGATATCCTCCACGATAAGGTGCGGAAGGATGCTGGTGTATAGGCTTCCCGGACTGAAGATGATGAGATCCGCGTCCGCGATCTTCTGCCGCACACGGTTTCCGACATGGATGTCGTGATCGTAGGAAAGGCTGGCGATTCTCCGGATGTTCCGGCTCACATCCTCCTCGCCGTAGTATTCCGGATTGCCCATCTCATCTTTCCCCACCAGCTCCACCCGCTCCTCGGTAAGAGGCAGCACCTCGCCCTTGATCTGCAGGAGCCTGCTCATATATCTGGTGGCTTCCGTGAGGTTCCCCTTCAGGTCGATCAGCGCGGTTAGAAGGATGTTCCTGACCGGATGGTTATCCAGGGAACTGCCCGCCTTGTGGAACCGGTAGCGGAGCAGCTTCACGAAATCCTCGTCCACGTTCGCCATGGAAAGAAGGACCTTGCCCACGTCGCCCACCGCAGGAATATCAAACTCCTGCTTCAGCACCCCCGTGCTGCTGCCGTTGTCGCTCACCGTGATAACCGTCGTCACTTCCACCGGGAACAGCTTCATGCCGGAAAGCAGGCAGGAAAGCCCGGTTCCGCCGCCGAATACGATAACTTTCTTCACTCTGACACCTCCGAATCTGAAACGGAAACTTACCTCACCCTTTTGCTGCGCGACTTCTCCTTACTTCGCTTTCTTGCTGAGGGCCTTCTCCTCAAAGCGCTGCTTCTTAACCACCGCGCGCTCGTGGGTGCCCTCGCCGATCAGCCCCGCCTCGTCCCGGGCCTCCACACGGAAGGTCAGCATGCGGCCGTTGGGGGAAATGCCGGTGAGCTCCGTGTCCACCGTCACCTTCATGCCCTCCGGCGTCGCCGCCACATGGCTCACATTGATCAGCGTCCCCACCGTGGTGCAGCCCTCCTCCAAGGCTCCCTGCACACTCTCCGCCGCCGTCTGCTCGATGGCCGCAATCATCATCGGCGTCGCGAACACCTTCACAAGGCCGCTGCCCACACGGGACGCCAGCTTCTCCTCCGTTACCACAAGTTCCAGATGACCCTTCATTCCCGCTGTAAGCATCGTTCTCTCCTCTCCGGCCGGCGTCAGCCCCGGCACTTCTCGCGTCCGGGCGCTGACTTTTTTCAAAGTATAACATGCCACCCGGCAATTGACTATTATTATATACTGAAGCCGGGATTCGCAGAATTCCACATGCAATTCGCGGAATAGGAATTCCGCACGGGATTCCGAAAATGGATTCGGATATGCTATCATAGATGTATGTTTGACATTCACTCCCACATTATTTACGGGGTCGATGACGGCTCCCGTTCCATAGAAGAATCCATTCAGCTGATTGAAATGGATATAAAGCAAGGCGTCACGGACATTATCGCGACGCCTCATTACTATGTGGATCACCCCTCTGATCCGGACCGGATTCTCCGCCGCCTGGAAGCACTTCAGAAGCAGCTTAGGGAACAGGGCCTGGACAAAGGGATCCGCCTGTACCCCGGCAACGAAGTCCTCTGGTTCGAAAGCATGGCAGAGAAGCTGAGCAGCGGGGAAATCCTGCCCCTCGGCAATACCCGCTTCACCCTGGTGGAATTCTATCCCGAGGAAAGCTGGGAGACCATTCTGCGGGCTGTAAGGAAGCTCCGGAACGCCGGCTGGCGCCCCATCATCGCCCACGCAGAGCGCTTTTTCGCCTTAAGGACTGCCCCAAAGGGAGAACAGAGCCGTTTCTCGGAGCTCATCTCCCAGGGCGCATACATTCAGCTCAGCACCGACCCCTTCGGCGGAGGCTTCTTCGACAGCACCTCCCGCTTCTGTAAAACCGCGGTCAAAAACGACGAAGTCCACTTCCTCGGCACCGACATGCACCGTCCGGACCGCCGACCGCCCGTATGGACCGCCGCAGTGAACTACATCGAGAAAAAAGCCGACCGCCCCGACGCCCTTCTTCAGAAGAACGCGGAGCGGATGATGAGGAATGAAGATTTTATCTGGTGATGAAAATCAGGCGGGGTTTCGGCCCCGCCTTAGTTTATAGGTTTTTACCGGTGCCTGCCCCCCAAATGTGTGGTTAATGGGGGGTAATCGCCATACTCATTCACTTGTATATACTCCAGTTGCTGATAATGACCGATTTTTCCTTTTTCTGGATGTTATCACGAGTCATTCTTTGCCACCTTAGATATGAAGTCTTTATTTCCCAGTCTTCGGTTTTCTAAAATGATATTGTCGATTATATTCAAGCCAGGGAGATATCAGATATATCCACAAAAACCTAAGATAGGATATAAAAACAATAAATCGCCCAATAGTAATAATTAATTCACATATGAAGTCCACTCTAATATGTAAGCCCAAGCAATTTAATAAAAGACCTCCTCTAATGAATGAAATCGTGTAAAATAGTGCAGGAAAAACAAAGAATGCACCTGTTTGATCTCTTGCAAATTCAGCAATAATACCTCTATGTTCTGCTAATGTGCTTTCAAAAAATTTATATCCTGGATTCCCGGAACACATAACTATGGGATCCGTTACTTTCCGACCTCTGGTGTCGCCAGCAATGGTGTGACACCGAGATCGCGGTATATCTGTTCCTGCTTCTTCAGGACTTCGCCTTGAACAGGAGCCTTTCCGGGCTCCGTGAAACATTCGATAACATCAAGC
>CACZFV010000090.1 GCA_902780465.1 uncultured Lachnospiraceae bacterium | reverse complement strand
GTCCAGGGTGACTTTGTCCGCTGCCGCGAAGATCCCGCAGAGGGCAAGACCTTTGTCGTAGGTCAGGAAGACTCTGGCATTCTCAGGATCCCTGAGCTGTACCTTGTCCTGAAGCGTGTTGAAGCCTTCCGCTTTCATGTCGACGATATAGGCTTCCGCAGGCAGTCATGGCGATCACAGCCGCTGCCGCGGCCATGACGGCCGCCGTTTTCGTGACATTCCATTTCATGTCTGTTTCCTCCATATTGATATAGTGATATTGTTTTCAGTATCTTCTTTCTTTAAATAACCGCAGGACAGAAACATCTGCACTGTCAATATATGACAGCGATCTTCACATCCCGGTCACACAGTTCCCGGGATTTTGTTATAATACAGTCTGGAGGATCACGATATGAAAAAACTGTTTCCGGAAATACCCGTCCTTAACAACGGTCAGATCGAACTGCGGGCTCTGACACAGGCGGATGCGGAAGCCCTGGAAGAAATGGTGAACAGCCGGAGGGTCTACAAGTATCTCCCGACCTTTCTGTTTGAAAAGAAATATCCGGATGTCCGGGAAGTGATCCGGCGCCTGTATACGGAATGCCTGGAGGAGTCCCTGATCCTCGGCGTGTTCACAGGGGAAGAGCCATCCACCGGTACCTTCTGCGGACTTGCGGAAATGTACGGATATAAGGAGAACATTCATAAGATCAGCATCGGGTGCAGACTCGCGGAGCACGCCCTGGGAAAGGGGATCGGGACACAGGCCGTCGCTATGATGGTGGATCTCCTGTACCGGGAAAAAGGAATTGAGATCATCACGGCCAGTTCGATGATCGAGAACCGTGCTTCCGCCAGGATCCTTGAAAAAAACGGCTTCACTCTGGTGGAACACGCGGCGGAAGAAGACTGGGGATTTGGCGTGCCGACTCTGGCCGACAAGTGGATCCGGTAGCCTGGGACCGGGGATGAAGATGGAAAGGATATACAAGTATGACCACAAACTTTTTCGCCGCGATCTCGCGGATGAAATATATTGAGCGGTGGGCGCTGATGCGTTCCTCCCGACCGGAAAATCTCTCGGAGCATGCCATGGAGGTGGCGATGATCGCCCATGCCCTCTGTACCATCGGCAACGTCCGGTACGGAAAACAGCTGGACGCGGACCGGGCTGCCGTTATCGGACTGTTCCATGACGCCTCGGAGATCATCACCGGGGACATGCCGACGCCGGTGAAATACTACAGCGAGACGATCCGGGAGGCGTACAAAGAGGTGGAGACCGTGGCGGAGCAGCGGCTCCTGTCCCGGCTCCCGGACGACCTGAGGCCTGTTTACCGGGACATTTTCGGACAGGGACAGTCTTCCGGAGAAGCTGCGCCGGAAGAAAAGGAGAAAGAAGCTTATCTCCGACGGCTCGTAAAAGCCGCGGACAAGCTCTCCGCCCTGATCAAATGCATTGAGGAGGAGAATGCCGGCAACACCGAGTTCCGCACCGCGAAGAGGACCATTCTTGCCGCGGTGGACAGACTCTGTGAGGAACTGCCGGAGGTCCGGGATTTCCGCGACGAATGCCTGCCGCCCTACGGACATACGCTGGATGAGCTGTCATGACGGAAGAAAAGCAGGAGAAAGACAGGAAAGGAAGAGACATGATCCGACGTATCGAGGAAATGGAGGCCCGCCTGAACCGGGCTGTGCACTGTCTGAACCAGCTGGAAGAGGCGCTGGAGCAGTTTGAGGCAGTCCAGGAGGACATCCGGATCCTCTCCGCCTACTTCGAAAGCCCCCAGTGGCGGAAGGACTTTGAAGCGGACGAGGCGCACCTGCTTCCGGCGGATCTGCCCCGCGGCGTGCTGTCTGAGGACGGCATTTACAATGTACTTGAGAAATACAAAGAACTGAAGCGGCAGCTGAAACAGGAGGACCTATGAGGTATATTAAAAAAGGAAAAGAACGGACGAAGGAAGACGCCCGCGCCTTGAGGAGCGCGGTCTCGGAGATCATTGAAAATGTACAGGAAAACGGGGACAAGGCGCTTTTTGAATACAGCGCCCGCTTTGACGGCTTTGTGCGGGATTCCCTCCGGGTGTCAGAGGAGGAGATCGCGGCTGCCGTGGCGCAGCTGACTCCGGAAGAGACCTCGGATCTGAAGGAAGCGCTTTACAATATCCGCTCCTTTGCAGAGGCGCAGCTCAGGACCATCCAGGATCTCCCGGATTTTGAACCGGCGCCGGGCATTCACCTGGGCCACCGGGTCCTTCCGGTGCAGTCCTGCCTCTGCTATGTTCCGGGCGGACGGTTCCCGCTTTACTCCACGGCGCTCATGCTCATCACGCCCGCGAAAGTGGCGGGGGTGAAGCGTGTCGCGGCATGCGCCCCGGTGGTCCATGGCACGGGAAGCATCCATTATAAGACTCTCGCCGCCATGCATCTTGCCGGCGCGGACGAGATCTACGCCGTGGGCGGCGCCCAGGCCATCGCGGCATTTTCCTACGGGACAGAGTCCATCGCCCCCGTGGATGTCATCGTGGGCCCAGGGAACCAGTACGTAGCCGAGGCGAAACGCCAGTGCTACGGGCAGGTGGGCATCGACTTTGTGGCCGGCCCCAGCGAGGTGCTCGCTGTCGCGGACGATGCTGCCGATCCCCGCGTCCTGGCCGCGGATCTTCTGGCCCAGTGCGAACACGACCCCAACGCGAAGGCGATCCTTCTGGCGACGGATGAGACTCTGGCCAGAACGACCATAGAAGAAGTGGAAAAAGAGCTGTCCTGGCTCCCCACTGCCGCCACAGCCCGGGCATCCTGGGACGATTACGGGGAAGTGGTGGTGCTGGACAGCCTGGAGGAAGCTGTCCGGACGGCCAACGACTACGCGCCGGAACATCTGGAGCTGAATCTCCGGGATCCGGAGGCGGTCATAGAGAAGCTGTACAACTACGGCTCCCTGTTTATCGGCGGAAACACGGCGGAGGTCTTCGGGGACTATGCCTCCGGAACGAACCACACTCTGCCCACCATCAAGGCGGCGCGCTACACCGGCGGCGTCTACGTGGGGACCTTCCTGAAGGTCTGCACCCATCAGAGCATGACGCCGGAAGCGTCCAGGAAGATCGCCCCCCTGGTGAACCGCATGGCCCATGGAGAAGGACTCGAGGGCCACGCGGAAGCGGCAAAGAGACGGTTCTGAAGGTTCTGAACAGAAACTCTGAATACCCGGGATTCTGTATTGAACAGCGGGGTATCGATGGTATAATTATGTAAATATTCAGCACTCCGGGTCAGGGGTGCTGAACAGTGATACAGTTGCAGAATAAACCATTTTCAGTCAGTCGGACGGAGGCCGGAAAAGAATGTACAAGCTTTGGCAGACCCTGGAAGAAATGAAGAAACTGAAGTGGGTGGAACTTTCCCACAGCCTGAACAATGACAGTCCCTTCTGGAGCGGGATCCCGGAAGGAAGTGTGGAACTCTGCAAGACCGTGTTTGACTGGGGCAACCCCATGCTGGAGTGCCTCATCCAGACCTTCAAGTTCCCGGGGCAGTTCGGCACCCATATCGATTTCCCGGGGCACTTTGCGAAAGACGGCGCGCTGTCGGAAGCCTACGGCGTGACCAACGGCGTCTTCCCGCTGTGCGTGATCGATATCACGGACAAGGTGGCAAAAGATGTGCACTACGCGGCGACCGCGCAGGATATCAAGGATTACGAAGCGAAGTACGGCCCCATTCCGGACGGCGCATTTGTCGCCCTCCGCACGGACTGGTCGAAGGGCTGGCCGGATATGAACGCGCTCTCCGGTATCGCAGAGGATGGAAGCGAGAATTTCCCGGGCTGGTCCCTGGACGCCCTGAAGTATATCTATGAGGAGAGGAACGCTGCTGCCAACGGCCATGAGGCCCTCGACACCGACGCCTCCGCGGAAGCCGCGAAGGCCGGAGATCTGGCCTGCGAGCGCTATGTCCTGGAAAAAGGAAAGCTGCAGATCGAAGTGCTCTGCAACCTGGACCAGGTGGCTCCTGCCGGCGCCATCCTCTTTGCCGCATGGCCCCGCATCGAAGGGGCGACCGGACTTCCTGTCCGGGTGTGGGCAGTGACAGAATAAAACAGAACCTGCAGAAAAACGCCGCCCGGCTGTGTATCAGCACACAGCCGGGCGGCTTCTTTAAGTTCTTTCTGTCTGGTTTTGTTTTTACTGGACGGCTTTCATCAGCAGGCCCTGTCCTTCGACGTCTTCCCTGACCGGGGTGGTGAGATAATAACCGGTATCTTCCATGGTGAAGTGGGTCTTTGCTTCGACCTTGTTATCCTTGAAATCGGCCTTGTGGAAGTCCTCGGCGATGAACGGGATGCGCATCTGGTCCATCGGCTGGAGCACGAATTCCTTGCCAAGGGTGTCGGTCTCTGAGTCATATGCATACCAGACTTCGTTCATGCCGCTTCCGGTGAGCTCCACATAGTTCTGGACTGTGAGGGGCTTTCCGCTGAAGTTCGCGACAGTGACATAGATCACGTCGCCGTCTTCGTGGAACGTCACCAGTTCTCCTGCCACGAAGGTGTCGGTGCCAGCTTTCACGATGGAGCCGTCTTCGGTAGCGACTTCCTTCGTGTCCGAGAAATAAGTGTTCCTGGCCATGGACCCGTCTTCTCTGAAGAAGTAGGAAACACCATTGGAGGTAATATCTCCGGTCACCATGATCCCGTTCGTGTCGAACAGATAATACTCTCCGTCGGTCTCGTCATAGAACACTTCGTTTTTCTTGTAGGTCCCGTCGTCGTTTTTATATTTCCATCCATTTGCGGTGTTCTGCCATGTTCCGGCGAATGCGGTCACTGTCATGCCTGCCACTACTGCCGCGGTCAATACTGCAAATCCAAGTTTCTTCATCATTGTTTTTTCCCTCTCTTTATTGTGATCCCCGTTCTGTCGGGTAGTTGTTTTTGTTTTATGACATAATCATAGACTATGGAACCGCACAGAACCGACACAATCGCAGAATGACAGATACAGTTTTTGTAACTGTTCAGCACCCCAGACTCCATTTTGCGGGTTTGACGCATCTTGTGACGTTCTTTCGGTTATAATCCAAAGGGGATTTGTATGCAAAAGCATCGGACCCGGATGCGGGCCCGGTCTGATATTGGAGGAAAACATGAAGATCGAAGGATTCTGCGGCGCAGTACTGGAGTTGGATGAAAAGAAGAACAAAGAAATGCAGGAGAAGGCGACGGTGCTTATTTTTCCGGGGGGAGGCTACAGCTGGCTCTCGGCACGGGAGAGTCATCCGGTGGAGCGGACGCTGCACGAGGCGGGATACCGCGCCGCGGTGCTCTATTATGATACGGACCTGGAGGTGCTGGGGCTGACGCCGCTGAAGCAGGCGGCCTGGGGGATGGCGAAGGTCAGGGAACTGTATCCCGGCGATCCGGTGTACGTCCTGGGGTTTTCCGCCGGGAGCCACTGCGCAGGCAGCCTCGCTGTCCACTGGAATCACAGAGACTGGGAGGGAAAGGAACTGTTTTCAGACGTGAAAGCATTTCTCGGGGATCCGGCGATGCCGGCGGAATGCTTCCGGCCGGACCGGGCGGCACTGTCCTATCCTGTGGTCACGTCCGGACCCTTCGCGCATTTTGGAAGCTTCACGAGACTGACCGGGATCCCGGAGAAAGAGATCCGGGAGATCGCGGAACGGGAGCGGGCGGCAGAGGGAACAGCGGAAGCGGAAAGCCCGAAGGCCAGGGAGCTCCGCTGGTTCAGTCTGGAAAAACAGGCGGACAGCAGTATGCCCCCGACGTTTCTCTGGCACACGGCGGAGGATGAATCCGTTCCGGTACAGAACTCCCTCCTGCTCGCAGACGCCCTGGTGAAGGCGAAGGTCCCGGTGGAGATGCACATCTTCCCCTACGGCGTCCACGGCCTCTCCCTGGCGACAGAAGAAGTGGCGGAGCCGGAGAAGAACCGTTTCGCGGATCCCCATGTGGCGGGGTGGTTCGACGCCATGATCCGGTGGATGAAGGAAGAGATCTGAAGGAGAGTGTCTTAAAACCATGACAGGATTTGAGACCTTCGGGCCGGAACATCTCCTCTGGCTCGTGATTCTTGCGGCGGCGGGAACCGTTTTGTACCGCGCCGCGTCTGTACGGAACGGACGGAATGGAACTGACCTGAAAGAGCGGGTGATGCTGGCAGCGGCTGTCTTCCCGGTGCTGGGAAGGGTCCTGCCGGCATTATATGAAATAAGGAAGGGGATCTACGGTCCGGATTCCCTTCCTCTGCATGTCTGTTCCATGGCAGGCTACGGCTGCCTTCTGCACTTTGTTCTTTCCTGTAAGGCAGACCGATCTTCAGGCGGAGGCAGAGCGGCACTGGCAGCCGGGCGTCTGACAGCCCTCCTGGTCTTGTCAGAGCTGCTGTTTTTCCCGGGGCTGCCAGGAGCTTTGATGGCGCTTCTTTTTCCCGGATGGGGATGGTGCGCGCCCTTCTCTTTCCTGAGCATATGCGAATTCCTGGGTCACGGCGGCATTGTCCTCTACGTCCTTTTGCGGCTCCGGGACGGCGGGATCTGTCCCGGGCTTCAGCGCGCCTGGATCCCGATGCTTTTCTGCGCGGTCTACGCCCTTGTTATGATCCCCTTTGACAGAATGACCGGCATGAACTACGGTTTCCTCCTGCTTCCCTCCCCGGACTCCCCGCTTTCCGGGATCGCGGCGCTTACGGGGAGCGGCATCGGCTACTATGCCGGCTACGCGCTGCTGGTACTCGGGATCATGGCGGCAAGCTACGCACTGGTCCTGAGAAGAAAGTAAAGTCCTCTGATCCGGGCTTGTTCCGGACAGAGGACGATCTGTGCTAAGATAGATCTATGCAGGAACAGATCTGTCATAGGTATTGGTGAAAGAACACGGATTAAAAAGGAGGATGTGATCATGAAAAAAATGCTGGCATTACTTCTCGGCGCGGCGCTGACTCTGACGGCTGCAGCCCCGGCTTTCGCGGGCATGTGGCGCAGCGACGGAAAAGGCTGGTGGTATGACAATCAGGACGGCACCTATATTGCCGGCGGCTGGGCCTGGATCGACGGAAACAGAGATGGTACTGCCGAGTGCTATTATTTCGGAAATGACGGCTATCTCTGGACCGACATCAGGACTCCGGACGGCTATCTGGTCAACCGTGACGGGCAGTGGATCGTGAACGGCCAGGTCCAGACACAGAAGGTCGGTGTGCAGAACAGCGCCCCTGTGAGACCCTACGCCTGGCTGAACGGCACCTACCGGGCCGAGGATGGCCGGGGTATTACCCTGGACGCAGGCGAGGGGAGCCAGATGAATGCCGCAGTCACGAGCTACAGTGAAGACGGGTGGAATACCAGCTATTACAGCGGCTCGGTGGATGAAAATACCCGCTCCGCCATCATGTACTACCAGGACGGCCTGGGCCGTATCGCCGGTTTTTACCAGATGTTCTTTGACGTGAGCGGGAATGAGGTCTATATCCAGACTTACGATCTGAACGGAAATTACGTGGGAAGCTGGTACGACGGGTTCTACACCAGACACTGATCCCGGTAAAAGCGGGCTGCCGTTATGGCGCACTGACAGCAGCACAGCTTTCCCTGACCACCAGACGGTGGGGGACGATTACTTTGTTCGCTGGCAGATCCGGATGATCCAGCCGCATAAGAAGCTGTGCCGCTGCTTCCACCCCCAGGCGCTCCGCCTGCACATCCACGGAGGTCAGTGCGGGGAGCGTGATCCTGGAGAGCAGGGAGTCGTTGAAGGATATGACGGAGAGGTCCTCCGGGATCCGCAGACCTTTCGACAGGACCTGCCGCATGGTGAGCACTGCGAGGAGATCATCCGCCGCCAGAAGTGCCGTGGGAAGCTCCGGAAGGGAAAGAAACCGGGTGAGAAGCTCCTCCGTCCTTTCACTCGTCCCGTCAGATTCCAGGATCCACTCCGGGCGTATGGGGAGAGCGTGCTCCGCAAGGGCCAGGAGATAGCCCGCTTTCCGGTCCGCGTTGAACTGTTCCTCGGTGCGGTTGCTTAAGAAACCGATCTTTGTGTGCCCAAGTCCCGCGAGATAGGCGGTGGCTTCCCTGGCTGCGGCAATGTTGTCATTGTCAATAAAACTCTGATCCTCTTCTTCGGAGGCGGATTTCCCCACCAGGATGAAGGGAACACCCGAGGAGATGAGATCCTCTGTGACAGGATCGTTTTTGTGGGAATACAGCAGGATCATTCCGTCGGGAGCGCTGCCTGAAAACAAGGAGCGCACGGCGGACCGCAGTTCTTCCGGAGAACTGCCGTTTACCAGGGAGACGGAACAGGATCTCTGGTTGCAGCAGCTGCTGATCCCCTTGATCACTTCAAGGAAAAATGAATTTTCCTGCATTTTGCTCTGGACCGGAGGAAGCACGATCCCGATCCGGCGGAAAGCCGTGCGCTGAGGCGCTGCGTCTCCGCCGGATATTTTTGCGCTCTGGAATGCGCCGGAGGAGACGGTCTGTTTCTGCTTCGGAGGCACGTAGCCCAGCTCCAGCATGGCTTTCCGGACCTTCTCCTTCGTGGCGTCGCTGATCGTCGCCTGATTTGTGATGGTGCGTGACACAGTGGAGGCGGATACGCCTGCGGCTTTTGCCACATCTCTTACGGTGACGGACATAGGCATCCTTTCTATATAAAAGCGGTTCAGCTCCTGAGGAGCTGTTTCATGGTATTATTGTAAAACAGTCACGGCAACAAGTCAAATATTTCCTGAAATTACGTGGGAAAGGAGAATGCAACAAGTAAAGATATGTTGCATAAATTATTTGCAAAAAGTTTAAAAAAGCGCTTGCATTCTAATGCAACAAGTGTTATTCTGTTTTCAGCAACAAGGTAGGCACATAAATGAAACATTTAAAAGAGAAGGGAAATGAACAGAAAGGAGCAGGAAATGAGCAGGATGTCGATACTGTCCCCGCTGGACGGCAGGGTGATACCGCTGGAGGAAGTACCGGATGAGGTTTTTGCGGAAAAGGTGCTGGGAGACGGCGCGGCCGTGATCCCGGAGAATGGAAACATATACAGTCCGCTGGAAGGCGAGATCATCGCCATTCCGGAGAGCCTTCACGCATACGGCATCCGGTCTGACGCCGGAATCGAAATGATCGTCCACTTTGGCCTTGAGACCGTGAACCTGAAGGGAGAAGGGTTCTCCCCGAAGGTGAAGGTGGGGGACAGAGTGAAAGCGGGT
>CACZFV010000089.1 GCA_902780465.1 uncultured Lachnospiraceae bacterium | reverse complement strand
TGAAGATGCCGGACAGCCGGGCTCCAATATGGAATCTGACGAGAATACGGGAGATCTTCCGGATGGTGGAAATGAGAGCTCTGCTTCCGTTATCGAAGCGGATGGTTTTCCTGCTCAGGGAAGCGTCATGATGCTGAGTGAGATTGAGCTTGCTTCGGATCTTACGGACCTTCCGGAAGACAAGTTCGAAGATGTCACCTATCCGAAGGATACGGTACAGACTTCTCTCGCTCAGAACGATGTGAAGCTCGGGACTCCCGGCATTTACACGGTTGTGTACAGGGCGGATGAAGCCACTACCGGAAAGTTCTGGTTCCTGGTGAGACCGGTCCGTATCGTGGAAAACAGGAAAGAGCCGGAGGCCCAGACTGAGAACGGAACGGAACATTCTTCCGCTTCGGATGACCAGTCGGACGAGACGGAATCAGACGATGGCGACGATCCGGACTCGCAGAACTCACCAGAGATCAGTTTCGAGTCAGATACGGAAGCAGAGATCATTCCGGAAGATATGACCGAGGCTGGTTTTCCTGAAATGGATGAAACCGAAGCTGAAACGGAATCCGATACGGAAGCTGAGGAGTACCCCCTGGTTGTTCCGGACAGCTCCAGTTATTCTATTTCGGTAGAAGGGGACAAGACCGAGTACAAGCCCGGCGAGGAAGTTGTCGCCACGGTCGTTCCACAGGGAGATCTTGCAATCAGTACCGCCAGTGCGATGGCGGTAGACGCTGATGCGGATGCTTCGGAGAAGGAGATCCTCTCCGAGGAAAATAAGAGCGGAGATGGTCAGGGTGTCTACCTTGACTATGATGACAGCGCATTGACGGAAGAAGCTCCGGATGGTTCCGGGGAAGAGCTTGCCGGCGTGCCTGTCACGGTTTCATTTGCAATGCCGAAGGCACCGGTCGTCCTGCGTGCCGCAGCCGCAAAGAAGACGACCGTAAGGTACAGAGGATACATTTCTGCAAATGCACAGGGGCCTCATGATCTTTTCCAGGGGGCCAATATCACCCTTACCAATGGGAAAGGCGCCTGGAGAGGAAGGACGATCCATGCAAGCAGATGCACTTCCGGCCATGCCTACATGAATCCGCAGGTAGGTCAGTATGGAACGGCTGTCATCACCTATTCTGTAGAGCTTACTTCCGCAGGGAAAGCAAAGTACAGCTACTCCTTCAACTGGCATAACGACAACGTGGCATCCTGGCAGAATCTTGCAGGAGGCGGTTCCTTCACCAGGAAAGTACCCAGCAAGGGAGTTTATTTCCTGAAGGTCGACAGCTCTACCGGTGTATGGATGGCAGGAATGTCCGGCGTTGCGTACAGAGTTTATTCCAAAAAGGCTTCCGCGAAAGCAGCGAATGATATATATGCTGCCGGCGGACCGACTACCAAAAAGCAGAAAGCGGCCGTAAAGGAGGATCTTGTCGAGCGTGTTGTACTGACCAAAGCGAGCCAGAAGCTTACAAAAGATTATGCGGACAAGACATCCTATTACGTAATTGAGGAGCTTCCGCCTGCCGGATGGCTCAGGGACAATACGATCACCAAGTTCACCTTCAGCATCGAGGATACCGAGGAGGTCGAGCTTGTCGATCATCCAAGCGGATTTCCGGCATACCTTACGCTGAAGAAATCGATCGTGCTGGATGGGCAGAAATACTACACGAATATCAGCGAGCATATCCGCGTCGACGGAGCGCTCTTTAATGTTTACCGTGATCCGGGCTGCACGCAGATAGCAACGAATGAATCCGGGGTACCGGCACAGCTGATTACCGACGCAAATGGAAATGCCAATCTTGCGGAAGTATTCCTGACCGGTCCGGCGACTGTTTATGTAAAAGAGGTCGCTTCTCCGGCAGGTACGGAGATCAACCCGAACGTATTTCCGGTTGCGCTGACTCAGGCAAATACCGCGGCGGCACCGGCGACACTGGGACAGGATGTGGAGAACCAGATCATTCCGGTCCCGGTAAAGATTAAGAAGAGTTCCGCAAATACGGTGGTCACGAAAGACAACCGCATGTACAGCCTCGCGAATGCAGAATTCACTCTGACCTATATCGGAGCCGCAGGCGATCCGCTGAACGGAAAGTCCTATCAACTTCACATTGATGGAAACGGAGACAGTGAGGTGGTCAGCGTCGCTCCTGGAAACTATCAGGTCTCTGAAACGACTGCACCAAATGGATATAAGGCGGTCGGATCTTTCAACTGGGGCATTTTCCCGTCTACCAATGGCGTGCAGGAGATCCCGGTGGCGGATGAGCCGATTTACGGTACTCTGAACAGCCTGGTCAATAAGATCGTCGATCCGATGTACCAGACGAGCCGCCCGACCGAAGGAGCAGAGCTCACGGTGAACTACTATGACAATCCTGAGCCGGAGGAAAAGGCGAAGCAGACCTGGGTGATCAAAACGACCAGGGACGCGAACGGGAAATACACGGCGGCTTTGGACAAGGCACACCTGGTTTCCGGTTCTCTGACTTATGGAGAAAATGTAGTCCCGCTTGGCTGCATCACCATTCAGGAGACGAAGGAGCCGGAAGGATTTGAGCTCAACAGTACTGTATGGAAAATGCAGATCCAGCAGAGCGGCAATGGTGTCATGTACAGCAGTACCTCGCAGCCGGAATTCCAGAGCGCTCCCGTTGATCCGGAAGAACTGAAGGAGATCCCGACTTTCGGAGACCTGAAGCTTGGAAAGATCTCAGAGGAGCAGGGAAAGACTCCGGACGGCGACGCGACTTTCAAAGGAGCAGTTTTTGAGGTCATCAACGCAAATGACTTTGATGTCGTTCTTCATACCGCTCCGGACAAAGCGATCCATCCGGGTGAGGTGGCAACGACGATCACCACAGGGGACGACGGGACCGGTCAGACGACCGGAAATCTTCTCCAGACCGGCAAGTACACCGTTCGCGAGAAGACAGCGCCGGAAGGGTACACACTTTCCGATAAGCCGCTTTCTGTTACGATTGTGAAGAAACAGCTGGCAGATTACTCAAAGACAGACCCGCACGCAAACCTTCCGCAGAGAGCAGGATTCAGGTTCCGGAAGAAGGACCTGGAGCTTGCCGAACAGCTCTGTACTCTGACCGATAAGACAGGGGCGGAGTTCCGTGCAGACAAGACCACCCCGAACGGAAATCCCATTCAGGGCGAGGCTTCCCTTCAGGGAGCAGAGTTCGATCTGATCAACAGGTCCGCAAGCTCTGTGATAGTCGATGGGAAAACCTATCAGCCGGGGGATAAGATCCGTTCCTTCACGACAGATGAAAACGGTGAGTTCAGCTCTCCGGCAAGCAAGGATGTGAACGGAGATCCTTTGTCTCCGGAACAGTACCTTCCGTACGGAACCTATGAACTGAAGGAGACCAAAGCACCGGAAGGGTACAACCTCAGGGGAAAGTTCATTCCTACAACGTTCTCTGTCCGAAAGGAGAACGAAGGGACCATGATGGACCTGAGTTCCATCTCGGCGGAGGATGATATGATCCGCTTTGATGTGGACATCCACAAGGTCCAGGCAGAGCTGAATGAGGAAGACCCGCACGACAAACTCGAGCCCATGGAAGGCATCCGGTTTGACATTTATCTGGATGCGGACATGGACGGAGACAATCCGAAGGAAGGCGCAAAGCCTTACGTTTCAATCAAGACGAATTCGGAAGGATACGCGACAACGAAGGATGATGCTTATCCGCACGGACGCTTGCCTTACGGCCATTACACGATCATCGAGAATAAGGATACGGTCCCGAAGGGATTCGGGGCAATCCGCAATCTTCATGTAAATGGCACGAAGGACGCAGGCATCATCGACGGGCAGCTGATCCAGACCGGAATCTACCAGGACCAGCATGGCGAGTGGATCCAGCTTGCCAAGATCGACAAGGATTCCGGAAAGCTTGTTCTCAGGGCCGGTGCGAAGATCCAGGTCCTGAAGGATGACCAGGAGACAGTCGTCGAGTTTAAGGACAGCACCAACCACAAGAAGGTATCTACTTTCGTCACCAATGAGGAAGGCATGGCTTATCTGCCCCAGAGGCTGGAAGTTGGGACCTACTACCTGAAGGAACTGGAGGCTCCTTACGGCTATGTCCTGAATACGGAGCTCACGAAGTTCGAGGTCGACCAGGCCAATACCTGGGACCAGCTGATCACCTGGCAGGAAAAAGACCAGGAGGTCAAGGGTGTCCTGAAGATCACCAAAGCCGATGCGAAAACAAAGGAAAAGATCGCCGGGGCAAAGTTCGGAGTCTACGCAGACGAGAAGATCATTTCCGGAGATGGAACGGTTCAGGCGGAAATGGGCGATCTGGTTGACACTGTTGTTATCGGACAGGACGGAACCGGGCAGTCCAAGGAGCTTTATCTCGGCAAGTACCATACGGCTGAGATCGAAGCGCCGGAAGGCTACACCCTTGATCCGACGGAGCATCCGTTTGAATTCGTCTACAAAGACCAGTACACGCCGATCGTTACAGTAGAGATCGAAGCAGAGAACAAGCCGACCACGGTCAAGCTGACCAAGTATGAGTGGGCAGCCGACAAGAACGGCGAGTGGACAGATGACAACCCGACTAAGACGCTGGGCGGAGTTACATTTGACATCACCCGGATCGGCGGAGCGGACGCAGACAGGACCCGTACTGGCGAGGTCTACGCTGGCGGCAGAGAAGTAACAAAGGAAGATGGAACGATTGTCGTCAAGTATGTTGAGACCGGAATCTATTCCATCACCGAAACGGCAACGCTTTCGGGATATGTCCTGGACGACACGCCTTCCTACTTCACCGTTGATGAGGACGGCTACGTCTTCATGTCCGACGAGAACGGCAACCCGCTCGACGGACAGGCAAAGTTTGACAGGGCGGAAACGATGAAGAAGGACCAGTACACCAGATGGGATTTCTCCAAGGTTGACATGAACGGAGAAAAGCTGACGGGTGCGAAGATGCAGGTCCTCGATTCGGAAGGAAATGTCGCTGTGTATCAGGATGATAAGGGAAAGGAGCAGAAAGCGGAATGGACTTCCAACGGAACCCCGCACCGCATCAGCAGGCTTCCGCTTGGAAACTACACGCTGCATGAGGAGCAGTCCATCAAGGGATACACGCTTGCGACGGATATCCCATTTGAGGTGACAAACACGGGAGTTCTCTGCAAGGCCGTCATGACCAACAAGAAACTCATCGTGAAGAAACTGGATGTTCTCGGGAATGGCGTTAAGAAAGCAGGTCTTGAGATCTACGAGGTCCATTTCCATGAGGACGGAACGAAGTATCTGTCTGAGCAGCCGGTCGAGGCATGGAAATCGGACGGAAAACAGTACGACACCTCCAACCTGAAGGTCGGGCATACCTACCGCCTGGTCGAATCCAAGGTGCCGAAGGGATATGTCGAGGCCGAACCGATCGACTTCATGATCAGCGATGATCTGACCGATCAGACCGTTGTCATGATGGACAAGAAGGTCCTGGTCAGCAAGGTCAACACCAAGATCACCATGATCGCCGGCGCAAAGCTGGAGGTCAGGGACAGCGAGGGCCAGGTCGTCGATGCCTGGACTTCCGACGGGACCGCTTATCCGGTATCCGGACTCAAGGCCGGACAGACCTACACCCTGATCGAGACTGAGGCTCCGGAAGGATATGTCCTTGCAGACCCGATCGAGTTCACGGTCACGAAGAACTGGTTCGCGGATGATTCATTTGAACTGACCAACACGCAGGTCTTCATGACCAAGACTGACGTGACTGGAGAGAAGGAAGTGGTCGGTGCTACCCTGACTGTCACCGATAAGGAGACGGGCAGGGAAGTCGACAAATGGGTGTCCGGTGAAGAGCCGCACGCCATTTCCGGACTTCATGTCGGAGGCAGCTACACCCTTCATGAGGAGATCTCTGCCGAAGGTTATGTCCGCGCTTCGGATATCGACTTTACGGTTGATGACGGCTTCACTGTCAAGACTGTGAAGATGGTCGACAAGCAGGTCACCATGACCAAGACCGATGTGACCGGGGAGAAGGAAGTACCAGGCGCGCAGATGACTGTCACCGATAAGGAAACTGGGAAGGCAGTTGATACCTGGACTTCCGAAAATGAGGCCCATCCGATCTCCGGACTGGAAGTTGGAAAGACCTATACGCTGACCGAAGTTACCGCTCCGGAAGGCTATGCAGTCGCGGAATCCATAAAGTTCACTGTCCCGGATGACGGACAGAACCAGACGCTTTCCATGAAGGATAAGCGTGTAGTAATCGACAAGCTCGACGTGCTGGGCAATCCGGTCGTTGGAGCCAAACTGGCAGTATATGAGCTGACAGAGGATAAAGAAGGCAATCTGATCGACTCCTGGACTTCTGATGGCAAGGCTCATGCAGTCAACGGTCTGATCGTAGGTCACACTTACCGCCTGATTGAGGAGAGCGCTCCGGAAGGATTCGCGGTTGCCCAGCCGAGAGACTTCACCGTCACGAAGGAAGATACGGACCAGAAGATCGCTCTGATCGACCGCCAGATCCTGATCAGCAAGGTAGACACCGAGATCATTATGATCGAAGGTGCTCATCTTCAGGTCGTGGACCAGAACGGGAAGATCATCGACAACTGGGTATCCGATGGAACGGCCCATGCGGTGAATGGTCTTGTCGTTGGCCAGACCTATACTCTGGTCGAGACCGAGGCGCCGGAAGGGTATGTACTTGCTTCTCCGATCGAATTCACCGTATCCGATCAGGCGGATGCAAACGATGAGCTGAACCTGGTCAACAAGCAGGTGAAGGTCACCAAGACGGACCTGACCGGAGAGAAGGAAGTTGAAGGTGCTCAACTTTCTGTTGTCGAGAAAGACACCGGAAAGACGGCCGATACCTGGACATCCGGGAAGGAGCCTCATCCGGTATCCGGACTGGAAGTCGGGAAGACTTATATCCTGACCGAGACCAGACCGGCTGACGGATATGTGACGGCTGAGAGTATCGAGTTCACGGTTGAGGATGACTTCAAGAGTGAGCTCCACCAGATGAAGGACGACATCACAAAGCTGAAGATCTCCAAGGAGGACATCACCAATAGTAAGGAACTTCCGGGAGCACAGCTGGTCATCAGGGATTCGGAAGGCAACGAAGTAGAGAAATGGACTTCCGCAGAGGAGCCTCATTACATCGAGATGCTGCCGATCGGAACCTATACCCTGACCGAGAGCGCGCCTCCAGCCCTCTACATGAAAGCTGAAGACGTACAGTTTGAAGTCAAGGATACCGGAGAAATTCAGACTGTTACCATGTTCGACAAGCCAACGCCGGTCGTCATTCACAAGAAGGATATCGTCAAAGGCAAGGACGGCGATGAACTTCCGGGCGCGGAACTGACGGTCACCGATGAAAGCGGAAAGACCATCGACAGCTGGACTTCCGGCTCTACTCCTCACGAGATCCAGATGATTCCGCCTGGGCAGTACACCCTTACCGAGGTAACTGCTCCGAACGGATACGAAGTCGCGGAGTCTGTTGTCTTCAATGTTACGGACAGTGGGAAGGTCATGGAAATTACGATGTACGACTCACCGAAGGACGAGAAGATCGATCTGACCGGTAAGAAAGACACGAAGACTTCAACACCGACCTACGGAGGCGGAGGAGGCACTCCTTCCACCTATGTCACTCCTCCGGTCAAGACCGGAGACAACGCACCAATCCTGCAGTTTATCCTGCTCGCGGCACTGGCGCTTGGAACCGCTTTCACGCTGATCTTCACGAAGAAGAAAGAGAAAAAGCGCTGAGCGGAAGCAACTGAAAATGAACCATCACAAAACCTGATACATCACGTTACCTGAGGGGATTTCCATTCGGAAAGCCTCTATTATTTTGTCAGGCTACGAGCCGCGGGGCGTCGACCGTGCTTGCACGGGGAGACGCCCATGGGGCGACAGCGAACATCGAACACGCGACGCGTGTGAGATGCGAGCGGTGTAGCCGCTTCGAACAGGGAAGGCGCAGCCTTTCCTGTTCGGGTCCCGGGGCTGCACGCTCCGGGACTTTTCAAAGAGAAAGGAGAAGGAATGCATATCACTACGAGGAAGAAGAAATACCTGATGGTCCTGGTGACCGTTCTAGTCCTCACGATGGCGTTCTCCATGAATGCCTTTGCGACGGATGCGGTCATCGGAAAGATCAATTCCCTGAAGACTTTTGTCGTAAACATCATCACCGCAGCCGGAAGCATCGTCCTTGCCTGGGGCGTTTTCGAGTTTGCATCCGCCTACCAGAGCCGTGATACCGCCCAGCAGACCGATTCCCTGAAGAAGGTCATCGCCGGTATCATCATGGTCTTCGGTTCGCAGATCATCAACTCGCTCGGAGGATGATCGGGCAGGAAAGGGAGGTAAGTCATGATTGGCATGAATCTGATTTCCATCAGCCCGTCCCTGCTTGCGTTTGGCTGGCTGTCCGACTGGCTTGGCAAAGGGGCTGAGGCAGTCGGCGACACGCTCCTGAAACCGGTTCAGGACATGATCGCGTCTCTTCTGAGAGGTCTGGGAGAACTGCTGATGGATTGCGGGGAGCGGTTCATCCGGGGCGGCTACGATGCCTGGACCTGGTGCTCCGCCGAGGTCCTTAAATTCTCGATCCTGGATCCGCAGTCCATGACGTCCTGGTCTACCGTAAGGGGGCTACTCAATGCTTTTGTAGCAGTCGGTGTAAGCCTGGCCGTCCTCTATTTTGTCCTCGGCTGGGTCCACGAGAGCATTGATATCCGTACGACCTTTACGATGGAGAACCTGGTCCGTATGTTCGTAAGGTTCGTGATCACGATCGCCCTTGTGACCAACTCTGCAGAACTGGCAGTGGACATCTCACAGATCTCGGTATCTCTTACGAGAGCTGCGGCCGGACAGGCATCCTTCAACCTGATGCTGGAGGAGCCTACTTTTATGGAAGACTACAGGGAATATCTCTCCGACCAGTGGGATTCTGTCGGCAAACCCAAAAAGAAATCGGGCGGCGGCAGAAACATTGATACCGGGGAGGAGACCGGAAAAGAAGAGTCGGTGAGCAGATGGTCGCTTGCCCTCAGCTACCTGGGCGGAGGATGCCACCATCATAATCAGCGGAATCAATATCCTGCTCGCTGTGTTTACCAGACTGTTCAAAGTCCTGCTGGCGATACCGTTCGCGCCGATCGCCCTGGCAGGATTTGCGGGAGGAGGCGCGTACAGCCAGACCGGGATCAGCTGGCTGAAAACATATACGGGTTACTGCCTGGAGGCATTTTTGATCGCACTGGCGGTCGGACTGTCCTTTCCTCTGTTCCACAACGCGGACTTTCTGCCGGCGTCAGAGGTATCCAACCCTCTGATGGGAGCACTGGCCTATGTCATGCCTGTCCTGGCTACATCGGCCTGCGTCAAGGGAGCGGAAGGGATCATGAGCAAGATGCTCGGCATCTGAAGAAGGGAGGACAGCAGTGAAAGTACAGGTAAATCAGAACATTGACTCCTACAAGGATGACTTCTTCAAGGGGCTGACCTTCCGGCAGACAGCTGTGTCCGTGATCGGGGTGTCGGTCGGGGCCGGGATGTTCCTGGCCCTGACCCGCATCGCGCATCTGAACCAGACCGTTGCCGTCTACATCCTGTTCCCTGTGGTCTTCCCGATCATCGCAAGCGGCTTTTTGAAAGTCCACGGCATGGACCTGAAGACATTTCTCCTGCAGCGGATGAAGATGCAGAAGATGAAGGTCCTCTACTACAGTCCTGAAGTTCTTGCGGCGAGGGAAAATGACACAAAGCAGAAGCCGGACCAGGCATATGCTTCCGGTGAAGTTTTCCTTGAGGATATGGCATCGATCAAAGATCTGGAGGATTTCACCAGAAGGAAAATGGAGGATATACGAATTGAAACCGATGAAAGATTACAAAAGACTGAGTGAGCCGCTGGTGAAGATCCCGGAATCTGTCCAGCAGATGATCCCGGTCGCAAGCATCACCGAGGACGGGATCGCGAGGACAGAACCGGACCATGCGGATGAAAATACGACTTTCGATAAAGCTTATCTTTTTGCCGATACCAACTTCTCCACGATGGATGACGATGAACAGGACGAGTTCCTGCAGCGGTACTGCCTTGTGCTGAACAGCATGAACACCGACTTCAAGATTATCCTCATGGACAATACCCAGGACATGGAGAAGATCCGCAAGGAAGTGTTCTTCAAAGGCGGCGACGAGATGTCCCGGGACCTGAACCGGTATCTGGAGGATTCCGTCCGCAAGGGTCACGCCGGCCTGAAACAGATCCGGCTGTTTGTGATCTCCTGCAGGACAAGGACCATCGAGCGGGCAAGGGACTACTTCAAGTCGATCGAGACAAACCTTGAGAACAACTTTGAGCTACTGGAGAGTCGCCTGGTCCCGCTGAACGGGGAGCAGAGGCTGAAATTCCTGTTCTGCTACTGGAACCTCGGACACGCACAGGTGCCGGATTTCTCATTTCAGAAGCTGGTGCAAAATGGAATCGACTTCCGGGACCTGATCGCTCCGCAGATGGTCCGCTGCGACTTCACGGACACCGGAGGGACTGATCCGATCACTCTTCAGGTCGGTGACCGCTTCTCCAGGGTCCTGTTCGCCCCGAAGCTGCCGCCGGGCATCAGTCCGGACATCCTTCAGAAGCTGACGTCCGGTGATTACCCTTCGGTCGTGACGCTGGACGTCGCACCGATCCCGAACGACGCTGCGCGGAAGCGGGTGAACGACCTTTATCTTCAGACCGGGCACATCATAGAGAAACAGCAGGAGACCAGGAACCGTCAGGGTGCCTGGTCTTCTGACGTTTCCTACGAAGTCCGCAGGGAGAAGGAGGAGCTGGAAGATCTTCTCGATGTTATGGGCGACAACAACGAGCGCCTGTTTTACCTCGGCATCTATGTCGTCATCAACGCCGCATCGAAGACGGAGCTGGAGAACGACGTGACGGCATTTCTGTCCAGGGCGGAGGGCGAAGGGTTCCGGTTTGAGCCGGCTTATTACAGGCAGATGGAGGCCTTCAACACAGCCTCACCGGTCGGCTGCCGGTACATGAAGGAACTCATCCCGGTGCTGACACAGCCGCTTGCAGCATTTCCCCCCTTCATCGTCCACGAGCTGTATCAGCCGTCGGGCATCGTTTACGGGGTAAATGAGGTCAGCCGCAACATTCAGGTCGGCGACCGGAGCAGGCTTGCAAATGGAAATGGCCTGATCATCGGCAATTCCGGGTCCGGCAAGGGCATGGAAGTGAAGAAGGAGACCGTCCAGATCTATCTGAAGACGGACGACGACATCATCATTGTCGACCCGATGAACGAATATATTCCCATCGCGGATTACCTGGGCGGCCAGTATATCGATTTTTCTTCGTCGTCGAAGCATTACGTGAATCCCCTGGACACGGACACTTACCGCTACATGGACAGCAAGTCGACTTTCCTCAAGGATAAGACGATGCTGATGCTGTCCCTGTTCTCGCAGATCCGGGAAGCGGGAATCGAACCGGAGGACAACTCCATCATCGGCCGTGTGGTCCAGAAGATCTATCAGGGACTCGACGGAAAGAACTTCCAGACGCCGACCCTGACCACCTTCTACGAAGTGCTGAAGGAGCAGCCGGAAGAGCGGGCCCAGGAGCTGGCCCTGTCCATGGAACTGTTCGTAAAGGGCGCCATGGACATGTTTGCCAGACCGACCAACATCTCCATGAAGAACCGGCTGACCATTTTCGGACTTCAGGAT
>CACZFV010000088.1 GCA_902780465.1 uncultured Lachnospiraceae bacterium | reverse complement strand
GTCTGGGGCGTTGGCTACAAAGTGGAAAAACAGCCCTGAGGGACTCCGGAGATCTCATGAAAAACGAAAAAAAACAACACGGCAGCCTGGCGGTGCAGAAGAGGATCCTTCTTGTCATCCACCTGGCTGTCTTCTCGATATTTGTGGCCGGTGTTTCGATGATCTACTGCAATGCCAATTTCAAGAAAGGCCTGCAGTGGATGAACTCGGAGACCTATGAGGAGAGCCCGGCCTTCAATGCGCTTCTCCGGGAGGAGACAGCCGAGATCCTGAATTACGTCCGCTACAGAGACGTGTTTGAAAGCGGCGGAGAGGTGGATTATGACAACGAAGTGTTTGCCTATTCCACAGGCTCCGGCGACGAAGAAATCTGGACTGTCAACAACGTTCTGGAGTATGCAGAACAGCACGGCTACTACTTCGACAACGATTACAATGTCCGGCAGGATCCTGCTGCGCCCCAGGGGGACGGGACGACCTACCCGGTGACCTGGAGAGCCTACCGGAGCCAGGAAAAGCTCGCAGGACCGGGCTCTGCCTTCGTGACGCTGGATTACATGACCAGGGAGGTCATGACCCTTCTCGGAGATTACCACCGGAGTGAACAGCGGTACAACAGCGGCAGCTCCAACCTGTTTTACGAGATCGGGCTGGAAGGCCGCCGGATCTATACGAACCGTACAGGACTTACAGAGGACCTGGCGAGGAGCTTCGGGAAGTATGTCATCCTGGAATCAGGACAGCCGGATCCGGACAACAACCTGTCAGAATCGCCGGAGGAGATCCTCTCCCTGATACGAAGGGAGAACGGTAGTTTCCAGGCGGATTACAAAGTGATCCTTGTGGTGGATACCAACTACCCCTACCAGGACGCGTTTTACGAGGGACTGAAGGATTACGGACGCCAGCGCCGCGCCTATGCGATCGGACTGGTGCTGGCGATGACGGGCGCCCCGCTGCTCCTTCTCACGCTGGTGCTGCTTCTCCGCCTCTCAGGACACGCGGAGGCCGGAACGTCGGAGATCACACTGACCCGCTTCGACCGCAGGATGCCGGAAGCGAACCTGCTGTTCGCCGGGGCGGGCTGCATCATCCTCGTCTTTCTTGCGGACAAGACAGCGGCGCGGCTCATGCATATGGTGACTCCGGAGCAGTTCTGGGCATTCGGGGAGAAGATGATCACGGACGTGGTGATCTATCTCTGCATGCTCCCGCTTCTGTTCTCCTTGACCCGCGCCATGAAGGCAGGGATCCTCTGGGACAACAGCTTTATGAAGCGGCTCGGGATCCTCGCGGCGGAGTTTTCCAGAAATATTACCTTTGCCAGACGGTTTTCCATTTATTATGGAGCCTTTGTGTTTCTGAACGTCTTCCTGGTGCTGGTGTTCGCGTGGCTTCTGTTCTGCAGGAATTCCCTCCTGTCCAGGCTGGCGATGTTCGTCCCGCTGGTGATCCTGGCGTTTGTGGATATCTGGTATTTCCAGAAGCTGTACCGGAAACAGGAGGAGTTTGACAAGCTGGCGGGCGCCATCCGCGGACTGGGCACTTCCTCCGGGGCCGATATCCTGGACCTTTCTGAATTTGAAGGAAGAGAAGCGGAGATCGCCGGACTGATCAATCACGTCAACGAAGGCCTCCAGGCGGCGCTGGAGACGCAGGTGAGAAGCGAACGGATGAAAGCGGAGCTGATCACCAATGTTTCCCACGACATCAAGACCCCGCTGACCTCCATCATCAACTATGTGGACCTCATGAAGCGGGCAAAGCCCGAGGACCCGCTGATCCTTTCCTACCTTGAGATCCTGGACAAAAAGTCACAGCACCTGAAGACACTGACAGAGGACCTTGTGGAAGCCAGCAAGGCGTCCACAGGAAATATCCAGATCAACGCCGCGGATATCGATTTTGTGGAACTGGCGGAGCAGTCCAACGGTGAGTTCGAGGAGAAGTTCCGGGAGCGGAATCTTACGCTGGTGGGAACGTTCCCGAAGGAGCAGATCCTGATCCACGCGGACGGACAGCATCTCTGGAGGGTCCTGGAGAATCTCTACAACAACGCGTTCAAGTACGCCATGGAGAATTCCCGGGTATATGTCGGCTTCGAAAAGCATGACGGCAAAGTGCAGTTCACGATGAAGAATATTTCCGCGAATCCGCTGAATATCAGCCCGGAGGAACTGACAGAACGATTCGTGCGGGGGGATGTCTCCCGCACTACAGAGGGCAGCGGCCTGGGACTTTCCATCGCCCGCTCGCTGACAGAGCTGCAGGGCGGGGAGTTCCGGATCGAGATCGACGGGGATTATTACAAGGCGTCCCTGATCTTTGACATTGTTTCACCATCTTGACAAAACCCCACGCATCATTTTATACTTAAGGTCCGCACAGCCGGGGAGATAGCGGTTCCCTGTACCTGCAATCCGCTACAGCAGGGGTGATGTCTCGCCCCGGGTGTGTGTGTTGTGAAGCAGCCCGTGGTAAGCGGTGTTGACGTGGGGGCCCCCGTGCGGCGGACCTTTGCGAACCGTGTCAGGGCAGGAATGCAGCAGCACTAAACAAATGCGCCCGGGTGATGCGGGATCACCGCCACCGAGCTGGCTGCCGCGGTAACGTTCATGGCCACCATTCAAAGCGAGACGTGCGGAAAAAAGAAGTAAGAAGGGGCTGTCGTACCGATCAGTACGACGGCTCCTTTCATATGCATTTACGGGCATGTATTTATGTTAACTGTTGCCGAATCCCGGGTTCTGTCGTATACTTTTATAGACTGGGATTATTATCTCAGTGGGATAGAATCTCCCACTGAGATAAACGCTCCGCGGGGATGCACACGCGCGCGGTATGGAAGGAGTTGCCTGGCGGCAACCCGCGCGCGGCGCGCAAGTCCCGCGAGCGGGACTTGAAATTGATCGGACGTAAAAAATGTCTTATGTCGCATTATACCGGAAGTGGCGTCCCCGGACCTTTGACGAGGTAAGAGGGCAGGACGCGGTCTGCCGTACGCTGAAAAACCAGATCATGTCAGGAAGAGTGGGACACGCCTATCTGTTCTGCGGGACGCGCGGTACAGGAAAGACAAGTATCGCGAAGATCATGGCCAGGGCAGTGAACTGCGAGTCCCCGTCGGGCGGGAATCCCTGCGGCGTCTGCGCGCAGTGCCGCTCCATCCTGGAAGAGAGTTCGATGAACGTGGTGGAGATCGACGCGGCGTCGAACAACGGCGTGGACAACATCCGCGATATCAGGGAGCAGGTCCAGTACCCTCCCACAGAAGGAAAATACCGCGTTTTTATTATCGACGAGGTGCACATGCTCTCGGCAGGAGCGTTCAACGCGCTTCTGAAAACACTGGAGGAGCCGCCGTCCTATGTGATCTTTATCCTGGCGACGACGGAGGTGCACAAGATCCCCGTGACGGTGCTGTCGCGCTGCCAGAGGTATGACTTCCACCGGATCACGGCGGATGTGATCGCCTCCAGGCTGCGGGAGCTTTCGGACGCGGAAAAGATCGACATCGAGGACCGCGCGCTGGACTACATTGCACGCGCAGCGGACGGCGCGATGAGAGACGCGCTGAGCCTTCTGGATGAATGCATCGCGTTTCATCCGGAAGAGAGGATCAGCTACGATCAGGTCCTTGAGATCCTTGGCGCGGTGGATGTCGCCACGTTTGCGGAGCTGTTCGCGGCTGTCTCCGGGGGCAATGCCGGGGAGGCGCTGCGCATCCTGGACCGGGAATTTGTCCGGGGACGGGAGATGGGACAGTTCGTGAATGACTTCCTGTGGTACTTAAGGAATCTCCTGATCCTGAAGACCGCAGGGAACGGAGAGCGCCTGGTCGACAGCTCGGGAGAAAAGCTGGAGCGCATGCGGCAGGATGCCGCAGGAGCGTCCAGGGCGGCCCTGGTGCGTTATATCCGTGTGCTGTCCGAGCTTTCCAACCGGCTCCGGTACGCTTCCCAGAAGCGCGTGATGACGGAGCTTGCCCTGATCCGGCTGACTTCGCCTGAGATGGACGATGAAAATGACGCGCTCCTGGAGCGGATCTCCGCGCTGGAGCGGGAACTTAAGAACCTGAAAGCCGGAGGCATCGTCGTCTCTTCGGTACAGAACAGCGGCCAGGGAGCCGCCGGCGCCGGAGAGGACGGGAAGAAGCCCGCCGTGCAGACGGGGCCCAGGACGGTCGCGCTGCCGAGGGCGGAATATGAGGACCTCCAGGCGATCCGCAGTGAGTGGGGAAGGATCACGGAAGCTGCGGGCGGCATGTATGCCGCTGCGCTCCGCGGCACGACAGTGGAACCGGCGGGAAGCGGCACAATGTGCATCGTCTTTCCCGGGACCGGCGCGATGCGTTTCGGAGGGAAGGAGGCAGCGCTGGAAGCGCTGACTTCGTACATCCGGGAGACCTGGGGAAAGGAGATCGCTTTCCGGACCCGGGTGAGGCAGGGTGGCCAGGAAGAGACCACGAATTATACAGTAACAGACGAGGAACTGAAGGAACTGGTACATTTCCCGGTAGAACGGGAAACCAGACCGCAATAAAAAACGGAGGGCAACATGGCAAGACGCGGAGGAATCCCGGGCGGCGGCGTCCCGGGCAGCATGAATAACCTGATGAAGCAGGCTCAGAAGATGCAGAAGCAGATGGCGGAGCAGGCGAAAGAGTTTGAGACAAAGGAGTTTACGGCATCCGCGGGCGGCGGCGCAGTGAGCGTCACAGTGTCCGGAAAGAGAGAGCTGACGAAAGTCGCCATCGATCCCGACGCAGTGGATCCGGAGGATGTGGAGATGCTGCAGGACATGATCGTTGCTGCCGCGAACGAAGCGCTCCGTCAGATGGAAGCCGCGAACCAGGAGATCATGGGGAAACTGACCGGCGGTCTGGGCGGTTTGGGCGGATTCGGCTTCTGACGTCATGGATTATTACAGCAGGCAGATCACCAGGCTGATCGAAGAACTGTCGGCGCTGCCCGGAATCGGAAAGAAAAGCGCCCAGAGACTCGCGTTTCATATTATCAGTATGCCGGAGGAACGGGTGAAGGCCCTTGCGGAAGCAATGACGGGGGCCAGAAAAAATATCCGGTACTGCCGCGAGTGCTATACGCTGACAGACGATGAGCTCTGCCCGATCTGCAGAAGCACTGCCAGAAACCACCGTCAGATCATGGTGGTGGAGAACACGAGAGACCTGGCGGCTTACGAAAAGACCGGCAAATATGACGGCGTTTATCATGTGCTTCACGGCGCCATCTCTCCGATGCTGGGCATAGGCCCGGGCGACATCCGGCTGAAAGAGCTGATGCGGAGACTGGAAGGCGACGTGGACGAAGTGATCATCGCGACAAACTCCAGCCTGGAGGGCGAGACGACGGCGATGTATATCGCGAAGCTGATCAAGCCCACCGGGATCCGGGTCTCCAGGATCGCCAGCGGCGTTCCGGTAGGCGGGGATCTGGAGTATATTGATGAGGTAACACTGCTCCGTGCGCTGGAGGGCAGGACGGAGTTGTAGGTAACGAAAGAAAGGGGAGTATCCCGCAATGGATAGGAACGAGTTCAATCTCAGGGTCGACCAGATGAGAAAGCAGGCAGGGCTTGGCGATTACGCGACGGCGATGAAGATCGCCGACGGGATCGACTGGCGCCGTGTCCCGAATGTAAGTCTTTTGTCACAGGTGTCTGAGATCTATGAAAAGAACCAGGAGTACGGGGAGGCGAAGGAGATCCTTCTCCTTGCGTTTGAACGTGCTCCCATGGGGAAAGGTCTCCTGTACAAGCTGACGCAGCTGGCTCTGAAGGACAAAAATGTGGAAGAGGCAGATGCTTACTATAAGGAGTTCTGCGACCTTGCGAGGGACGATACCCGGCAGTATATCCTTCAGTATCAGATCCTGAAGGAGAAAAAGGCGCCGGCTTCAAAGCTGATCCAGCCGCTGGAGCAGTACAACGCGCGGGAGATCGACGAGGAGTGGCTGTACGAGCTGGCTGAGGCGTACCATACAGCCGGCCGGTCGGAGGACTGCATTGCAGCCTGCGACAGGATCATGCTCCTGTTCGGGACCGGGCCCTATGTCGAAAAGGCAGCAAAGCTGAAGCAGGAAGGCGAAGGAGCAACTCTTACTTCCTATCAGCAGAGCCTGATCGACCATTCCTATATTTATGAGGAACAGCTGGAAAAGGTAAAGGAGGAGTATGCCCAGGCGTCCAAGGCGGAGCCGGAAGTAGACGCGGGGGATATTCTGATGGAAGCGGAGCCGGAGCCGGAACAGGCTCTGGTACCTGCCGCGGAAGATGCCGGAGAAGAGCCGGCCGGAGAAGCAGCGCCGGAGAAAGAACTGCCGCCGGCGGAGGAAGCGCCGAAGGCCGAAGAGAAGCCGGAGAGCCCGGTCGTGAAGGAAGACGGGAAGACCATGCTCCGCGTGGACGTGCCTTCCTTCGTGGCATCGGATGTCATCGCCGGATATGTGGATGAAGGGGCGAAGCCTCCGATCCAGGATGAGATCGACGCGCAGATCGAAGAGCACATGCGGCGGCTGGAGGAAGAGAAAGAGGCTTCCCGCAGAGCAGCACAGGAACTGATCGACGCGAAGAAGGCGGAAGAGGAGCGCATTGCCGCAGAGAAAGCCGAAGCAGAGCGTATCGCTGCGGAAAAGGCTGAGGCGGAGCGGATCGCCGCGGAGAAGGCGGAAGCAGAGCGTATCGCTGCGGAAAAGGCTGAGGCGGAGCGGATCGCCGCGGAGAAGGCGGAAGCAGAGCGTATCGCCGCAGAGAAGGCAGAAGCAGAGCGTATCGCCCGCGAGAAGGCGGAGGCAGAGCGGATCGCTGCGGAAAAGGCCGAGGCGGAGCGCATCGCCCGCGAGAAGGCGGAAGCAGAGCGTATTGCCCGCGAGAAGGAAGAAAAAGAGCGCGTGGAGCAGGCAATGCAGGCGGCCATCGCTGCGGAGAAGGAACGGATCGCAGCAGAGCGCCTTGCCGCGGAACAGGCTGAGGCAAAAAGAATTGAGGAAGCTGCGAAAGCGGCAGCTCAGGCTGAGAAAGAGCGCATTGCTCTGGAAAGAAACGAGCCCGCCTATATTCCCCAGCCAAAGGTAGTGGAGGAACTCGGCATTACGAAAGTCCTTCCGAAGATCGGAAAAGGAAAAACAGAGGAAGAGACAGCCGCGGAAGCCGCACCGGCAAAAGCCCGCGCTGTGTTCAGCGTGCCCGGAGACGGAAATGCGCTGATCGAAGGGAAAACAGCGGAAGAGGCGCTTGCGCTGGCTGTCGAAAGGCTGAAAGAGATCAGAAATCAGACCGGGATCATCAACCCCGCGGCGAAGATCAAGGCCGGGAAACTGAACGTGAAAGGCCTTGCGAAAGCGATGCCGAAGGTGGCAGGAAAGGACCTGATCATCGAGGAAGCCGGAGATCTGACAGAAGACAGCATCCGGCAGCTGCTGGATGTGCTCGCGGAAGAAGACGGACTGAGGACCATTCTGCTTGTGGACAACCCGCTGCAGATCAGCAGCCTTAAGGCGATATATCCTGAACTGGCGGAAGCGTTCCACGCGCCGGCAGCGGAGGACGGCATCAAGGTACGTCCTGTGAAGCCTGTACCGGCGAAACCGGCGGAAGAGAAGGCTGAGGCTGTAAAACCTGCTGAAAAGCCTGCTGCGAAACCCGCTGAAAAGCCCGCGGTGAAACCTGTCGAAGCACCCGCTGCGAAACCGGTGAAAGCCCGGAACGAAAAGAAGGCCGCAGCCGAAGAGGCAAAGCCCGCTCCTGTGAAAGTCGTGGAGAAGCCGGCGCCCGCACCTGCAGCCGCACCTGAGAAGACCTCTGCGGCACCCGCGAAGCCTGCAGAGCACGCCTACTCCGAAGAAGAGCTGGACATCGATGCTTTTGCACGCTATGCCAGTGATTACGCGAAGAAGATCGACTGCGTGATCACAGGAAAGAGCATGCTGGCGCTGTATGAGCGGATCGAGATCATGCAGGAGGACGGCGTGGCGCTCACCAGACAGAACGCGGAAGCGCTGATCGAAGAGGCGGCGGACCGCGCGGAAAAACCGCCGTTAATGAAGCGGATCGGCGGCATCTTCGCAAAGAAGTACGACAAGGATGGAATGCTGATCCTGAAGGAAGATGATTTTATCCTCTGATGATTTCGGCATCTGAAGATCTGCCGATATGTAAAGTTCAAGTCCTGTTTGCGGGACATGCACGCCTGACCCCTCTGCCGATGACAGGAGGGGTCAGGTTTTGTAATTTGTCTGAGTCCCGCAGCGGAAATTGATTATAAAGAAGGAAGACGTAAGAATGGCGGAAAATATTCTGAACTGGCTGGACGCGAACTGGTTCGCGCTTCTTGTCGGTGTGTTTCTGACGGGATCCATGCTGTACGGACACAGCTGCGGTTTCCTGCGGCTTGCGGTCTCGGCTGCCGCGGTCCTGATCACCGCGGCCCTGACAAGGCTGGTAATGCCGTTTGTGACGGCATGGGTCAAGGCGAATACCGGGCTTGAAAGCATGCTGGAGAGCATGATCGCAAAAAACATCGGCGCCGGGATCCCGGGAGGATCCGGAACTCTTAAGCCCGAGGATCAGATCTCTCTGATCGACAGCCTGGCGATCCCGGAAGGCCTCAGGGAGTGGGTCAAGGAAAACAATACGGAGATCATCTGGGAAAAGCTGGGGGTAAAAGAGTTCACCCAGTACGTTGCGGACTATTTAAGCCGCACCATCGTACACTTTATTCTGTTTGCCGTCCTGTTCCTCCTGATCTGGATCCTGCTCCGCCTTCTGATGAAGGCGCTGGATGTCTTCGCGAAGCTGCCGGTGATCCACGGACTGAACCAGATCGCCGGCGCTGTAATGGGACTGGGAGAAGGCCTCTTCGGCCTGTGGGCCTTTTTCATCCTGCTGTCCTGCTTTGCCGGGACCGTCTGGGGACGGCGGCTTCTGGAGCTGATCTACGCCAACGTCTGGCTCAGGTTCCTGTACCAGTACAATATGATCACCTGGTTTTTAAAGAGCATGCTCGGCGCCCTCCTGTAGGGCATGCCGGGCATTTATTTCAGTGGGGATGCGCACGCGCGGGCCTGGAAATGTAATGAAAAATCAGTAAAAAAACTTTTTTAAAATAGTTGTTGACATTATGAAATACGGGTGGTATTATACACAAGTCGCCTCGAGAGAGGCACAAAACAAAAGTCTCGAGGGCAAGAGCCCAAAGGCTGAAAGAACCTTGAAAATCGAAGATCAGACAGTACAGACAACCCTGAAATTTCTAATAGTCTGACGGCCAGGATACGCGAGAAGAACCGGACGGCAAGCTTGCTTGCCGGCAGGATTCGTCGAGCGGATCCGGGACGGACATGACGCGCAGCGTCTATGGACGTCCAAGAACGAGGAACGCGCTGCGTTCCGAGTCTGGCCGGAAGACAAAAAGTGAATTTCTTAAAGTACGAAAGTACAAACAAACAGTAAACGGGTAAGAGAACTGAGAAAAGTCGACGTTTTCTTGACCGGAAAGAACCTTAACAT
>CACZFV010000087.1 GCA_902780465.1 uncultured Lachnospiraceae bacterium | reverse complement strand
TGCCTCTGATCTTTGCCGTGGGAAACGCGCCGACGGCGCTCCTTGCCCTGGAGGAAAAGATCAGGCAGGGATACCGGCCGGAGATCGTGGTCGCGGTCCCGGTGGGATTCGTGAACGTGGTGGAAGCCAAAGAGCGGATCATGGGGAGCGGGGTGCCCTTCATCTGCAGCAGGGGAAGGAAGGGCGGCAGCAATGTCGCCGCGGCGATAATAAACGCCATTCTTTACCGCATGGAAAGACAGTGAGCGGACTATATGGAACTGAAGGAATATATTGAGAAGGGCGGACAGAAGCTCCGGCTCGGCTACACCACGGGAAGCTGCGCCGCTGCGGCGGCAAAAGCAGCGGCCCTGATGCTTCTGACGGGGGAAAAGGTCCCGCAGGTGCGTCTCAGGACGCCCCGGGGAACAGAGCTGTATCTGGAGATCGAAGAGATCTGCTTTTCAGAGGGTGCTGTTTCCTGCGCGGTGCGGAAGGACAGCGGGGACGACCCGGATGTGACGGACGGGATCCTGGTCCGCGCTGAAGTCGCCTGTTCCGGGATCCCCGGGATCAGGATCGACGGCGGAGACGGTGTGGGGCGGGTGAAAAGGCCCGGTCTGGACCAGCCGGTCGGGAATGCAGCCATCAACAGCACGCCGCGGCGCATGATCGCGGAAGCGGTGCAGGAGGCGGTCCGGGAAGCCGGCGGACGTACCGGTACAGGGATACCGCAGAAAGCCGGAGTGCCCCTGCTTCAGGCGGGCTTCGATGTGACGGTCAGCGTTCCCGGGGGAAGGGAAGTGGCGGCGAAGACCTTTAATCCGAAGCTGGGGATCGAAGGCGGCATCTCGATCCTCGGGACCAGCGGGATCGTCGAGCCTATGAGCGACCGGGCCCTTCTGGACACGATCCGGGCGGAGATCAGTATCCGCCGGGAAGAAGGCTGGAAGGTCCTTCCCGTCACGCCGGGAAATTACGGAAGGGATTTCCTTTCGGGGCTTGGCTTCTCCGATGGGACCGCCGTGGCCTCTTCCAATTTCATCTGCGATACGGTGCGGATGGCGGCGGATGCCGGCTTTGCACGGCTGCTTCTTTGCGGGCACATCGGGAAGCTCGTGAAGGTCGCCGGAGGAGTTGAGAATACGCACTCGCAGTTCGGGGACCGAAGGATGGAGATCCTGACGGAGATCGCGGGAGATGTCCTGCAGAAGCAGGGATGCACTGGAGAGGTCCCCTGTCTTTCGGACTGTGCGACGACGGACGACGCAGTGCGGATCCTTAGGGAGCGCGGCCTGGACCGGGCAGTCCTTGAGGAGATGACGCGCCGTATCCAGACATATCTGGAGCAGTGGGCCGGAGGAGAGCTCCGGGCCGAAGTCCTGGTGTTTTCCAATGTATACGGAGAGCTTGGAAGAACGGATGGGGCCGCGGAATACCTGCGGCTTCTCAAGGGACAGGCAAAGGCTCTGCAGGTATAAAGCAGAGGACCTGAGGTCATACAAAACATACAGGAGCGGGCGATATGGTTCATTTTGTGGGAGCGGGATCCGGAGCGCCGGATCTCATTACAGTGCGCGGGCAGCGGCTCATCAGCGAGGCGGATGTGATCATCTACGCGGGGTCCCTGGTAAATCCCGCGCTGCTGGAATGTAAGAAGGACAGCTGCCGCATCTATGACAGCGCAAAAATGACGCTGGAGGAAGTGATCGAAGTGATGCGGGGGGCGGAAAAGAAAGGCCTTACGACAGTGCGCCTGCACACCGGGGATCCCTGCGTCTACGGCGCGGTCCGGGAGCAGATGGACCTTCTGGAGGCGGAGCGGATCCCCTATGATTCCACACCGGGCGTGAGCTCCTTCTGCGGCGCGGCCTCCGCGCTGGATATGGAATATACGCTGCCCGGCATTTCCCAGAGCGTGGTCATCACCCGCATGGCAGGACGGACACCGGTCCCGGAGCGGGAATCCATCGAGTCGTTTGCTGCCCACGGCGCCACCATGGTGATCTTTTTGAGCACCGGGATGACGGAGAAGCTGAGCGCACGGCTGATCGCAGGAGGATACGCGCCGGATACGCCGGCCGCCATCGTCTTCAAGGCGACCTGGCCGGAGGAAGAGAAATACGTGTGCACGGTGGAAACGCTGGCGGAGACAGCCGCAGCCCACGGTATCACGAAGACGGCGCTGATCATTGTCGGCGGCGCGGTCGCCCAGAGCGGGTACGAGCGCTCGAAGCTCTATGACCCGGCTTTCACGACGGGCTTCCGGAGCTCCGGAGGGGGAGAAGCATGAACACAGAACAGGAAAGGGGAAGTCTCTCTGTGGTGGGCATCGGACCCGGCGCTGCGGACATGATGACAGGGGAGGCTTTTTCCGCCATCGAAGAGAGCGATGTGATCGCCGGCTACCAGGTCTATGTGGACCTGGTAAAGGATCAGTTTCCCGGAAAGGAGTTCCTCGCGACGCCGATGCGCCGGGAGGAGGAGCGCTGTGCCCTGGCTCTCAGGGAAGCGGCGGAGGGAAAGAAAGTCGCCCTGATCTGCAGCGGGGACGCGGGGGTCTACGGTCTGGCGGGACTGGTCCTTGAAATGGCCCCGGAATTCCCGGAGGTGGAGATCACGGTGGTCCCGGGCGTCACGGCTGCTCTCAGCGGCGCGGCCAGGCTCGGAGCGCCGCTGATCCACGACTTCGCGGTCATCAGTCTGAGCGACCTGATGACGCCCTGGGAGACCATCGAAAAACGTCTCAGGATGGCGGCGGAGGCAGACTTTGCCATTGTCCTGTACAATCCTTCCAGCAGAAAGCGGGCGGACTATCTTTGCCGTGCCTGTGAGATCCTGCTGGAGACGCTGCCGCCGGAGCAGGTCTGCGGCACAGTACGGAACATCGGCCGCGAAGGGGAAGAGACGCGGATCTGCACGCTGGAGGAACTGCGCGGGATCCAGGTGGATATGTTCACCACGGTCTTTGTGGGAAACAGATCGACGAAGCGGATCGGAGACAGAATGGTGACGCCGCGCGGGTACGCACGGGAGAGGTGACGCAGGATGAGAAATGGATTCGGAAAGATCCTGATATTCGGCGGGACGACGGAGGGAAGGACTGCCGCGGAGAGGCTGACAGCAGAGGGCATCCCCTGCACGGTAAGCGTTGCGACCCGGTACGGTGAGGAGGTCCTATCTCCGCATCCTCTGATGAATGTCCGCAGAGGAAGGCTGGACCATGAAGGGATGGCGCGGCTGATGCGGGAAGAAGAGGTGTGCTGCGTGATCGATGCGACGCACCCCCACGCGCTGGTGGTCTCCGGAGAGATCCGGGAAGCCTGCAGGGAGACAGGTCTTCCGTATCTCAGGCTGCAGAGGCAGGAGACCGGAGAAAACGTAAGGTGCGTCTCTGTCCGGGATGCGGAAGAGGCGGGCGCCTTTCTTTCTTCCGTTCCGGGCAGGATCCTGGTGACCACCGGAAGCAAGGAGTTGAGCCGCTTTGCGCGGGCGCTGGGAGATCCTTCCAGGATCACCGTCCGGGTGCTTCCTTCCAGGGAGAGTCTCCGCGCCTGTGAGGAGGCGGGACTGTCCGGAAAGCAGATCGTTGCCATGCAGGGGCCTTTTGATACGGACATGAACTGCGCTCTGATCCGCCACGCCGGCGCATCCTGGCTCCTGACCAAGGAGACCGGGGCTGCCGGTGGGTTCCCCCAGAAACTGGAAGCAGCGGAAAAGTGCGGGATCAGTACGGTGGTGATCCGGGCGGAGGCTTCTCCGGGCATGAATACGGAGGAAGCGGTGGCCGCCGCGCGGAGGTACGCGGAGGCTGCAGGGCAGAAGGATGAAGACAGAGAGAAGCGGATCCTGTCCCTGGTGGGCATCGGCCCCGGTGCGCCGGAAATGGCGACGCCGGAAGCGGCGCAGGCGGTGACGGAGGCAGAGGTCCTGTTCGGGGCGGGAAGTGTCCTCGGGACCGCGGCGCGGATATGGCGGGAAACGGAAGGAAAGACCTCCGTACCGGTGTACAGGGGCGAGGAGATCCTTCAGTATCTTGAGCTGCATCCGGAAGTGCACCGGGCGGCCGTCGTCTTTTCGGGAGACAGCGGCTTCTACAGCGGCGCGTCTTCTGTACTGGAAAAGCTGAGGGACAGGGAAGACCTCGAGGTACGGACGATCTGCGGCATTTCCTGCGTCTCCTGCTTTGCGGCCAGGGCGGGGATCCCCTGGCAGGACTGGAAGATCCTCAGTTCCCACGGAAGAGAATGCAATGTCGTCGGCCAGGTAAGAAGGCACAGAAGGTGCTTTCTTCTGCTTTCCGGCGCAGAAGATCTCCGCCGGACGGGGGCGGCTCTCGCTGAAGCGGAAGAGCGCGGTGTCCTTGGGGACCTGCAGCTGATCTGCGGGTACGAGCTTGCCCGGCCGGGAGAGAAGGTCTTCTCCTGCAGCGCCCGGGAGCTTAAGGAGATCTCTGAGGAAGGACTCTACGTCCTCCTGGTCGGGCACGAAGGCGCGGAGAACACGCCGGTCCTTCCCGGTCTGCCGGATTCCGCTTTTCTCCGGGGAAAGGCCCCGATGACGTCATCGGAGATCCGCGCCCTCTCCCTGAGCCGCCTGGGGCTCACATCCCGGGCTGTCCTCTGGGATGTAGGGGCCGGGACCGGCTCTGTGAGTGTGGAGGCGGCCCTCGCCTGTCCAGAGGGACAGGTATGGTCCGTGGAGTACCGGGAGGAGGCGCTTTCGCTTCTCGGTAAAAACCGTGCGGCGTTCTGTCTCGCCAACATGGAGATCATAGCGGGGCGCGCGCCGGAGGCGCTGGAGACGCTTCCCGCGCCGACCCATGTGTTTATCGGCGGCAGCGGCGGGGAGATCGGCGCCGTTCTTGACCAGGTGTTCAAAAAGAACCCGGAGGCGAAAATCGTGGTGAACTGCATCACTTCGGAGACGCTCCTCGCGCTGCATACCGCCCTGAAACGCTTCCCGGTCCGGGATCTTCAGTGCGTCCAGGTCAGTGTGAACAGGGAGGAAAAGCTGGGAAACTATCATTACCTGCGGGCCGGCAATCCGGTATTCATCATTTCCTTTGCAGGACAGAACGTCAGCGAAGGATGAACAGGAAAAAGGTCATGAAGAAGAGGATCAATACTTTCTCCGCACTGCTGCTGGCGTTTCTTTTCGTGGTGACCCAGGTCACCGGCTGCGGGAAAACTCCCTCCGGGAAGCCGGCAGGAGAAATGGCCGGGGCGGCGGCCGGCGCTTCTGAGGAAGTGCCGGCGGGAGTGCCCGTGCTCCCCGGTCTGGACTATGTGTCTTCCATGGATACATACTATGCCGAAGCCTTCCGTATCCATACTTATCGGTTAAAAGAGGGAGACGGGGAACTGTGCCGGCTGATCGATGTCCCCGGGAGCGGTCAGTATCTTTTGCTGCCGGAGGGAAGCCGGGGCATCCCGGACCTGCCGGAGACGGTCACAGTTTTTTCCGGACCGCCGGAATGCCTTTACGTCGCCGCGACTTCCTCCATGGCGCTGTTTGAAGCCGCCGGAGCTCTTGACCAGGTGAAGCTCACGGGCACCAGGGAGGACGGCTGGTATATCGATGCCCCCAGAGAAGCGCTGAAAAACGGAAGCATGGTCTATGCCGGGAAGTACAGCGCACCGGACTATGAGCTCCTTGCGTCCTCCGGCTGCGGCCTGGCGGTGGAATCCATGATGATCCTCCATACGCCGGAGGTAAAGGAGAAGCTGGAGGAGCTGGGGATCCCCGTGTTCATCGACACCTCCAGCACGGAGAGCCATCCCCTCGGAAGGACCGAATGGGTGCGGCTCTACGGGGTGCTGACCGGACATGAGGAAGAGGCGGAAGCCTTTTTTGAAAAGCAGAAAGCGGAGTTCGCCAGGACAGCGGAGTACCGGGACACAGGAAAGACGGCGGCGTTTTTTTCCATCTCCTCAGTGGGAAATGTCATTGTCCGCGCCTCCGACGACTATATTCCCCGCATGATCGGCCTCGCCGGCGGAAGCTATGTTTTCGAAGAGCTTCTGAGTGAAAACGGAAACAGCGCCTCGGTGCGCCTTACGATGGAAGAGTTCTACAATACGGCGAAGGACGCGGATTTCCTGATCTACAACGCGACCATCGACGACCCGGTCAGGAGCCTGGACGACCTGTGCCGAAGGTCTGCGCTGCTGTCGGAGTTCCGGGCGGTAAAGAACGGAACTGTCTGGCAGGTGCAGAAGAATCTCTACCAGTCGCCGGACATCGCGGCGGAGATGATCACGGATATTCACCGGATGCTGACGGGGGAAGATACGGAACACATGGTGTTCCTCTCCCCGGTGCGGTGAACCGGGCGGAAAGAAAAGCAGAAACGAAGAAGCAGAAACGCGGAAGAAGCAGAAACGCGGAAAAAGGAAGGAAAACGGGCGGTCATGACCACGGAGCAGACTCACAGTTCAGAATACCTGCGGCAGGAGGCGCTGCGGCGGACGCGCTGCGCCTTTGTTTTCGCTGCTCTGGCTGCGGCGGTCCTCGTGATGATCGTCCTGAATATCAATACGGGCAGCGTCAGCATCCCTGTGGGCAGGATCCTCCGGATCCTCTTTTTCAGGCAGGGAGAGGAGAATGAAGTCAGCATCATCTGGAAGATCCGCATGCCGCGGATCCTGCTGGCCGCCGAACTGGGGGGAGCGCTGGCCCTCTCGGGATTCCTGCTGCAGACCTTTTTCGGCAATCCCATCGCAGGCCCCTTCGTGCTCGGCATCTCCTCCGGCGCGAAGATGTGCGTGGCGCTGGTCATGATCGTTTTCCTGGGAAGATACGGCGCTGTCTCTTCCTGGACGCTGGTGCTGGCAGCTTTTGCGGGCGCGATGCTTTCCACCGCACTGATCCTTCTGGTCGCCCGGAAAGTGCAGCATATGGCAGCGCTCCTGGTGGCGGGCATCATGACCGGTTATATTTGCAGCGCCGTCACGGAATTTCTTGTGACCTTCGCGGAGGATTCCGACATCGTCAACCTCCACGGCTGGTCCCAGGGCAGTTTTTCCGGGGCGGACTGGAGCAGCGCGGGCACAGCGGCCCTGATCACCGGCATTGCCTTCCTTCTGGTGTTCCTGCTGGCGAAGCCCATCAGCGCCTACCAGATGGGAGAAGCCTATGCCCGGAGCATGGGCGTCAATATAAAACTCTTCCGGGTAGAACTCATCCTGCTTTCGGGGATCCTGTCCGCCTGCGTCGCCGCCTTTGCGGGACCGGTCTCCTTTGTGGGGATCGCCGTTCCCTTCCTGGTGAAGCAGGCTCTGGGCACCTCGAAGCCGCTGGCTGTGATCCCCGCATGTTTCCTGGGCGGGGCGGTGTTCTGTCTGGCCTGTGACCTGATCGCCAGGATGGCTTTTTCGCCCACGGAGCTGAACATCAGCACAGTCACCTCTGTGATCGGAGCGCCGGTGGTGATCTTCATGCTGATCCGGAGACGCAGTTGACACATTTGTTTATCTCAGTGGGAGTCCAATCTCCCACTGAGATAAACGCTCCGCTTATGATGCACACGCGCGCGGTATGGAAGGAGTTGCCTGACGGCAACCCGCGCGCGGCGCGCAAGTCCCGCGAGCGGGACTTGAAAAATAAAGATCAATATCCCGACAGGAGCGAACGAAAGTGAAAGAACAGCATCTGCAGCTTGATCATCTGGCGGTGGGCTACCGCGGGAAAGCGCTGATCAGGGACATCGAGATCGGTGTGGAGCGCGGGGAGATCGTGACGCTGATCGGCCCGAACGGTTCGGGAAAATCCACGATCCTGAAGAGCATCACCCGCCAGCTTGCCCCGGTGGGGGGAGATATTCTTCTGGCGGCATTCTCGGGAGATCATCCCGGGATGAAGGACCTGGAGAAATTCTCCCCGGAGGAACTGGCCCGGGAGATGGCAGTCGTGCTCACCGGACGCCTGCAGACGGAACTCATGACCTGCAGGGATGTGGCCGCCATGGGGCGCTACCCTTACACGGGGCGCCTCGGGATCCTGTCGGAGGAGGACCAGCAGAAGGTGGAGGAAGCTCTCGCCGCTGTTCACGCGCAGGAGCTTTCTTCAAGACCCTTCGAGGCTGTCAGCGACGGCGAGCGGCAGAGGATCCTGCTGGCCCGGGCCATCTGTCAGGAGCCGGAGATCATCGTCCTCGACGAGCCGACCTCCTATCTGGACATCCGGCACAAGCTGGAGCTTCTCTCCATTCTCCGGGGCATGGCCAGGAATCAGGGGATCACTGTGGTGATGTCCCTGCATGAGATCGACCTCGCGATGAAGATCTCCGACCGGGTGATCTGTGTCAAGGGAGACCGTATTTTTGCCTGCGGAAGACCAGGGGAGATCCTGAACGACGAGGTGATAAGGAGACTGTACGATCTCGACCCGCGCTGCGGTTCCTTTGACACGAAGACCGGAAGTGTCCGGCTGCCGCAGCCTGAGGAAGGACCGGCCGCCGGCATCCCGCGTTTTATGATCGCGGCGCCGGGCAGCGGAAGCGGGAAGACCCTCGTCACCTGCGGGCTTCTGCGGCTGCTTCAGCGGCACGGCCTCCGGCCCGCGGCCTTCAAGTGCGGCCCGGACTACATCGACCCGATGTTCCATCGAAAGGTCCTGGGGATCCCTTCGGGAAATCTGGACATGTTTTTCTCCCCCGGCGAAGCGGTGCGGGAGGTGTTCCGGGGGACGTTTCGGCGGCATCCCGCGGATATCGCCGTGATCGAGGGCGTCATGGGATATTATGACGGAGGGGGAGCTTCCGGCACGGAGGCATCCTCCTTTGAACTCGCGAAGCAGACTGACACGCCGGTGATCCTGGTGGTCAGGGCGAAGGGTATGGCAAGGTCCGTCGTTCCGCTCCTGAAAGGGTTTACGGCATATGAGGCTCCCGGCGGGAAGATCCGGGGGGTGATCCTGAACGGTGTCTCAAAGAGCACCGCCGCCAGGATGAAGCAGTGGATCGAAGAAGAAACAGATCTGCGGGTGGCAGGGTATCTTCCGCAGGACAGCGCGCTCTCCTGGGACAGCCGCCACCTGGGGCTCCTGCAGCCGGAGGAGCTGAAGGACCTGGATGGACAGCTGGACCGTCTGGCGGATCTGATGGAGGAGACCATCGACACGGAGGTGCTGCTTTCCATCGCCGGAGTGGAGGGACGAAGAGTGCCGGAAGAGCGGACCTCTGAAACGAAGGCTGCGGAAAAGCAGATGCCGGAAGAGGACGGCCCGGTCATTGCAGTCGCGCGGGACGAAGCCTTCAGTTTTTACTATGAGGAAAATCTGGAAGTGCTCCGGGAGTGCGGCGCCAGGATCAAATTCTTCTCCCCGCTGCATGACAGGGAGCTTCCGGATGCGGACGGACTTCTTATCGGGGGAGGCTATCCCGAGCTCCACGCGGCGGAACTTGAGGCCAATACCGCGATGAAAGAGCAGATCCGGGCGAAGGCAGCGGAAGGATTGCCGGTCCTTGCGGAGTGCGGCGGCTTTATGTACCTGCAGGAGTATCTGGAGGTTCCCGGAGGTACGTTCCGGATGTGCGGCGTCCTGCCC
>CACZFV010000086.1 GCA_902780465.1 uncultured Lachnospiraceae bacterium | reverse complement strand
CGCCGGAATCCGACCCGGCGGAAGAGGGGGAATAGGGGGCTAGGCGGCGATGGAAGCGAGCGAATTGCTACAAAGGGTGAAATCAAACCTGATCATCACGTTCGAAGACGACGACAGCCTCATAGTCTCCTACATCGCCGCCGCGATCTCCTACGCGGAGGGCTTTCAGCACGTCGGCTCCGGCTTCTACCTCTCCCACGAGATGGGCGAGACGACGAAGCAGGGCGTCGTCATGCTGGCGAGTCACTTTTACGAGTCCAGGGACGGCGGCACGGCCGGGTTCTTCGCCCAGTCGGCGGCCGCCTCGGACCAGGCCATGAGGACCATCGACTCATTGCTGCGGCTGGACCGCGAATGGAAGGTGTGACATGGCACTGGGCGCGATGACGAGGAAGGCGGCGATCGTCCGCTACGAAAGGACCACCGACGCGGACGGCTTCCCGGCCGAGACCGAGGAGACCGTCGCGGAGGTCCGATGCTACCGGGAGGGGAGGCACGGGAGCGAGCGCTGGGCGAGCCTGGCGGCGTTCTCCGAGGCCACGGACCTCTTCCGCTTCAGGAGGATCCCCGGGGTCGCGGTCGACGAGACCATGACCATCGTCTGCGAGGGGTCCCGCTACCGGATCCTATCCGTCGAGGACGCGAAGGGCCGTGGCATGTACGTGGAGGCGCTCGCCAAAAGGAGCGAAACCGCCGATGGCAAGGTGCACCGTTAGGCTCCCGGAGGACTTCCTCAAAAGGCTCTCCTCGCTGGGGGAGAGGACCGACGAGGTGGCGTCCAAGGCGCTCCAGGCCGGCGGGGAGATCCGGTACCTGAACCTGGCGGAAAGCGGCGTCACCATGGCGGAAGAGCCGCAGCTCATCAGAGTTACGCCCGGTTCCGGCAGTCATGCGGGACAGATCCGGCTTTCGTCGGCATCGTCCGCCCTTGTTTACAGCGGGGAGATCGGCACCGGATTTACGGCAGGAGGCCTGAAGAGCGAAGAAGCATGGCTGAATATGGTCGAGCTTTCCGAACTGACTTCTGAGTACTTTACGACATATTCCGCCGCGAAGGTCAGCGTTTCGGACACCGCGAAGGTGATCAACGGCTCCAGGGTCATCGTCTATACCCGTGTGTGGAACGAAACAAAAAAGAGATATGAATTCTTCGCTCTGGGTCACGATGGGACGCTGGTGCCCTGCTATGAGAGCGGCGATTCCATCGAGTGGATCGGGAACGCGCTGAACACGCTCCTCTGGAACTTCACGGAGTATGTTTACGAAGGGACGAATGAGCCCAATTACTACTACGAGCTGTACAACCAGTACTCCCAGAAGTTTATTGCCCCGCAGATCAAAGAAGGGCAGCTTCTGTCGGATACGCCCATCGGCATCAACATCAACGGCCGGCGCTACGGCGATTACTATTCCACCATCCTTGCCTGGGACGACCCTTATTACGCCTACGCAGGACTCCGGACGGAGAACGGGAAGGTCGTCTCCGGACCCATGGCCCAGGCGGAGTATTTCTACTTTGCCCTGATGCAGGACGTGCCTGCGGATGATACCTTCACCGAGGTCCCCACGGTGGAACACACCCAGTACGGGATCACGATGAAGATGGTGGATTTTGCAAGCAGAAAATTCCAGTCAGATTTCCTGGGGGACGATACCGGGACCTTAGGATCTCCTCCGAGACAGGGACTGCTTTCCACGGACCTTTCCGGGACGGACGGCTTCGGATATCCCTCCACCATGATCCCGAAGGAGAAGAAGTCCCTGGAGACCATGTTCGCCGGAGCAAAGGAAGTCGACCAGCTCTTCATCGACAGCATCTACAGCGGCACCGGCTACTTCGAGTTTGACAGTACCCAGAACTTCGCACATCTGGACGGAGACACCTTCAAGGTCTACAAGGAGCTGGGTTCCAACGATTCCGGCGGAAACAAGGCGACCCTGAAGCACGGCCAGTTCTTCCCCTATGACGAGATGGTGCCGGGAGTCTTCGCCTCTGTAAACGGAAAGAACCTTTATTCCGCCGAGGCGCATGAGCTGCCGGAAACGGATCCGAGAAAGTATGAGCAGCTGCACCTCATCAGGACCCCGGATTATCACTTCGGCATGGAGATGAGTGCTTCCTTCGTGCAGACGCCGGACGGCCTCGACGCCTGGGGCCATGACATCATCTTCGAATTCTCCGGGGACGACGACTTCTGGCTCTACGTGGACGGTGAACTGGTCATCGACCTCGGCGGCATCCACAGCGCGCTGCCCGGGACGGTGAATTTCTGCACCGGCGAGGTCACGGTAAACAACGTTCCGACCACTCTGTACGATGTGTTCAGGAACAATTATATTGCCCGCGGTGTATCGGAAAGCGATATCGCGTCGAAGCTGGATAAGATCTTTGAGGAAAAGACGGTGGACGGCGTGACGCGCCGTGTGTTCCGGGATTATTCCAGCCACACCATGCGGATGTTCTACATGGAGCGCGGCGCGGGCGCTTCCAACCTGCATATGCGCTTCAACCTCTCCGCGGTGAAGCCGGGCCAGGTCCTGCTGCAGAAGCAGCTTTCGGGAACGGACAGGCCGGACTACAAGCTGGCGGAGTACGCTTACCAGATCCAGTACCGGCTGTCCCCGGACGATGACGCCCCCTGGCTGAACCTGGGCGCGCAGCAGGATGAAGAGAAAAATGTAACTTACCAGAACACGAACGATCCGGTGAAATACCTGCCGGAATACACCCCCGCGGGAACCGCGCTGTCTTACAGGAACGTGTTCTTCCTGTCGCCGGGCCAGATCGCGGCCATCACGCTGCCGGAAAGCGCCTATGACTACAGGATCATCGAGTGCGGCGTGAACGCGCAGATCTACGACGCGGTGAAGGTGAACGACAATGCGGCGGAAACGATGGATACCGGGGATCCGGCGCGGAAGGACTACGCATGCGCGCCCGCTTCGTCAGAGGACCGCAGAAGAGTCGTCTTTGACAACCATGTAAACGCAAACGCGATCCGTACGCTGAACATCACGAAAAAGCTGTTCGACGCGGACGGGGCGGAGATCACGGATGATGCGACGGGCTTCAGTTTCCGGCTTTATCTCGGAGGCGAGAACGACGCGCAGCCCGAGGTGGCAGGCTTCCAGGATTACTATGTGAAGGATCCGGACGGCAATTACTGCGAGTGGGATGTGGACGCCCAGGGGTTCCGGTCTCTTGGAAAGAAAGACTTCAGCAGGCTGAGCGAGGCTGAACGGGAAGACGCTGTGTTCCAGACCTCCCCGAACGGCGCGATCTCAAAGATCCCCGCCGGGTATCACGTGGAAGTGCGGGATCTTCTGGTGGGCACCAGGTTCCGGGTGGAGGAGCGCGCAGGCGACATCCCCGTGGGCTACACCTTTATCAGATACGAGAGGGACGGCGCTTCGTATATCGTGACAGAAGGCGATACCGTGAACGCGGGCATGATCCGCGACAACGACTCCCCCGCCATCGAGATCCACAACCGCCGCGGGCTCGGCATCACCGCGGAGAAGGTCTGGTCCGACGCGGACTTCATGGAAAGCCACGGCGACATTTACCTGGCGGTCTTCGTGGAGAAAGACGGCAGGAAAGAGATGGTGAAGGACAGCCGCCGGCTGATCCGGCATCCCGCCCTGAAAGTCACCTGGTACTGGGACAGACTGCAGGACGGCGCGTCGCTTGCCGATTATGTGGTCCGGGAACTGACGGACGACGGTTCCGCCGAAAAGCCGGTGGAAAACGGAGAGACCCTGACCGTGCAGGCGAAGTCGAAGGAGAGCGGCATCTCCAGCGACTATACCTACACCGCGACTTACACAGCGGGACAGATCACCGGCAGCGCCGGGAACGTCCGGAATGATATCGTCACCAACTCCCGGCACGGCATCCGCATCGAAAAGAAGAACTGGAGCGGGAACGAAGCGCTTCAGGGCGCGGAGTTCCGGCTGACGGACCAGAACGGAAATATTGTCGGGGAAAACAGCTATATCTCCGGCGAGGACGGCCTGGCCACCGTGGCCTACCTGAACGTCGGCACAGAGTACACTCTTACAGAGACGAAGGCTCCTGCCGGTTACCAGACGCTGGAGAAGCCCCTGAAATTTGTCCTGAACGCGGACGGTACTGTGGATGTGAAGGAAGGAATCGAAGGCAGCTGGTCGCTGACTCAGACCCGCGGGATCCAGTCTGTCCTGACAGTGAAAGACCATCCCTTCAGACTGAAAGCGCTGAAGCAGGGCGTGCAGAAGGGCAGCAGGCCGAAGCTTCTCGGCGGCGTGCACTTTGCGCTTCACCGGGAAGTGACAGTGGACGGTGTGACTGCCAGGGACCCGCAGCCAATGCCGGGTTATGAAGACCTGGTCTCCGAAGATGAGACCGGCATCATCCCGAAGATCGATGAGTCGCTGCCGGCAGATACATATTATCTGATCGAAAAAGCAGCTCCCCTGGGCTACAAGGGACTGGAAGGGCCGGTGAAATTCACCGTAACCACACAGGGAACCGTTTCTCTGGAAGAGGAGAATGCCCGGGCAGAGCTTATCATGGAAGAGGAAGACGCTGCTGACGACAGCGGTGATCCTGCCGGGGAGGGCACGAGAGTATATACCCTCAGGATCATCAACGAGCTTTCCACGGTGCCGGTCGTGATCGTCAAGATCGACCAGCAGGGAAAGAAGCTGGAGAACGCGGAGTTCACCCTTTCCGGCACTGGTATGACAGAGCAGACCAGGATCGTATCCAAGATCCTTGAAAAAGACGGCGACGCGGTGATCTACCGGAGTGACGCGCTGGGCATCGGCACCTACATGCTGACAGAGACCCGCGCGCCTGCAGGATGCACCCTCCTGGAAGCACCGATCGTCTTCACAGTGGAGCTGGTCGACACAGGAATCATCGTCAAAGGGCCGGACGACGAAAAAACAAGAAAATATGCCGACGTATTCATGGTAGACGCAGATCATCCGGAAATGGGCTGGAAGATCACCGTGATCAATACCCTCGGCTACGCGATGCCCTCCACCGGAGGACCGGGGACCCGCTATTACAGTGTCCTCGGTGTCCTGCTGACCGCCCTGGCCGCAGGATTCTTCCTGCTGCATCGGAGAAGGCGCTGAAGATTTTACTGCTCGTACCCCGGTCTCAGCTGAGACCGGGGTACAGCTTAATTAAGTTTGCCCTTGCCTGTCCCTCTGTTTCGCGATAGAATCAGAGGACAGAAGTACGCAGGCTGAGGCCTGACGCTGAAGCCAAAACGAACATCGGGAGCTGAAAAACATGAAGATCAGAACAAGATACGCGCCCAGTCCCACCGGGCGCATGCACGTAGGAAACTTAAGGACCGCGCTCTACGCTTACCTCATCGCGAAGCATGAGGGCGATGACGGCACCTTTATCCTCCGCATCGAGGACACGGACCAGGGACGCTTCGTCGAAGGCGCCACCGAGATCATCTACCGCACCCTTGAGGAGACAGGTCTGATCCACGACGAGGGTCCGGACAAGGACAAAGGGTACGGTCCCTACGTCCAGTCGGAGCGCATGAAGGCCGGCATTTACATGGAGTACGCGAAAAAGCTGGTGGAGAAAGGCGAAGCATACTACTGCTTCTGCGACCAGGAGAGACTGGATTCCCTGAAGAGAGAAGTCAACGGCGAGATGATCATGACCTATGACAAGCACTGCCTTGGCCTTTCCAAAGAGGAAGTCGAGGCGAACCTTGCCGCGGGAAAGCCCTTCGTGATCCGGCAGAACAATCCGAAGGAGGGGACGACCACCTTCCACGACGAGATCTACGGCGACATCACCGTGGACAACTCCGAGCTGGACGACATGGTCCTCATCAAGTCCGACGGCTTCCCCACCTATAACTTTGCCAACGTGGTGGATGACCACCTGATGGAGATCACCCACGTGGTGCGCGGACAGGAGTACCTCTCCAGTTCGCCGAAGTACAACCGCCTTTATGAAGCCTTCGGCTGGGACGTGCCGGTGTACGTACACTGTCCCACCATCACCAACGAGCAGCATCAGAAGCTGTCCAAGCGCAGCGGCCACGCTTCCTTTGAGGATCTGATCGAGCAGGGCTTCGTGACAGAGGCAGTGGTGAACTTCGTGGCGCTTCTCGGCTGGTCGCCGGAGGAGGAGCGGGAGATCTTCTCCCTTGAGGAGCTGGCGAAGGCATTCAATTACAAACGCATCTCCAAGTCTCCGGCGGTCTTTGACATGGTGAAGCTCCGCTGGATGAACGGAGAGTACCTGAAGGCCATGGATCCGGAGCGCTTCTACACCCTCGCGGAGCCGTACCTGAAGAAATATGTCACCGCCCCGCTGGACCTCAGAAAGATCGCGGAGATGGTGCGCACCAGGATCGAGATCTTCCCGGATATCGAGGAGATGGTGGATTTCTTCAACGCGGTGCCGGAGTACGACGCGGAGCTCTACGTGAACAAGAAGTCGAAGTCCACGAAGGAGAGCGCGGCGAAGGTCCTTACGGATGTCCTGCCGCTGCTTGAGAAGGTGGACGATGCCGCCGCGGGCGATGCAGCTGTTTCCGGCTGGAACGGCGCAGCGCTGTTCGAGCTCCTGAAGGCCTACGCGGCGGAGCAGGGCTTCAAGGTGAACCTGGTCATGTGGGCAGTCCGCATCGCCCTCTCCGGAAAAGCCATGACACCGGCCGGCGCCACGGATATCCTGGATGTGCTGGGGAAGGAAGAGTCCCTGAAGCGGATCCGCGCGGGAATCGAAAAGCTTGGATAAAGAGAAGCACCTTCATACAGAAAAGGCTGCCGCGGCGGACCGCGGCAGCTTCACAGACGCGCAGCGGGAAGCGGTCACCTGGGGACAGGGGCCGCTTCTTGTCCTTGCAGGTCCCGGATCAGGGAAGACCTTCGTGATCACCCGCCGGGTCCTGTACCTGACAGAGCGGCTGGGAGTCAGGCCGGAGCGCATCCTGGTGGTCACCTTCTCCAGGGCCGCCGCGAAGGAGATGGAGGACCGGTACAATGCGCTGCGGGACAGGAGAGACGCCGGGGAAAAGGACAGTGCCGGGGAAAAGGCGCGCGGCCGGGTCACCTTCGGCACCTTCCATTCCTTCTTCTTCGGGATCCTGCGGACAGCCTACGGCTACAGCGCGGACCAGGTGGCCGGGGAGGAAGAGCGCAGAGAGATTCTGTACAGCCTGATCCGGGAGCGCCGCATGGAGAGCGACGACATCCGCTCCCTGGCGCGGAACCTGATGTCGGAGATCGCTCTGGTAAAGGAGGAGCGGGCGGAGCTGGACCATTACTATTCGGTCAGCTGCCCTGCGGACACCTTCCGGGAGATCTTCCGGGCATACGAGAAAGCGCTGGGGCATTTAAAAAAGATCGATTATGAGGACATGCTCCTCATGACCTATGAGCTTCTCACCGGGCGCCCGGATATCCTGGCGGCGGTGCAGAAGCGCTGGCAGTGGGTCCTGGTGGATGAATTCCAGGACATCAACCGCCTGCAGTACGAGATCGTCCGGATGATCGCCGGCCCGGAGAACAATCTGACCATCGTGGGCGACGACGACCAGTCGATCTACCGTTTCCGCGGGGCAAAGCCCGAGATCATGCTGGGCTTCGGAAAAGATTACCCCGGAGCGAAGCAGGTGCTGCTGGATGTGAATTTCCGCTCCACCCCGGAGATCGTGAAGACTTCGGACCGGCTGATCCGGAAGAACAGCCGGCGCTTCAAAAAGGAGATCCGGGCCCGGAAGCCTTCGGGAAAGCCGGTGGACACGCTGGTGTTCCGGGACACCTCCGAGGAGACACTCTGGATCGCCCGGGAGATCCGGCGGCGGGTCCGGGAGCTGCCGGAGGGGGCGCCGGAGAAACTGGACTACAGCGACATCGCAGTCCTGTACCGGACCAGCCTGCAGCCGCGGCTCCTCACCGCGAAGCTGATGGCGGAGAACATCCCCTTCCGTATGCGGGAGATGCTGCCGGACCTGATGGATCACTGGATCGCGAAGGACGTCAGCGCCTACCTGCGGCTCGCCCGGGGCATTCCGGAGCCGGGGGACCTGGTCAGGATCATGAACCGGCCGAACCGGTACATCCGCCGCGAAGCGCTCCGGAGAGGCGGGGAGAGCCTGGAGGGGATCCGCGCCTACTACAGCGGTTCAGACCAGCGCTGGATGCGGGACCGGATCTTCGGACTGCAGCAGGACCTGAAGGCGTTGGGGCGGATGAAGGTCGGCGACGCCATCCGCTATCTACGGAAGGAGATCGGCTATGACGCCTTCCTGCGGGAATACGGAGAGACGCACTTCATCGAGGAAGCGGAGCTTCGGGAGATCCTGGACGAGATGCAGGAATCCGCGGAGGGATTCCGGCTTCCCGAGGAGTGGTTCGCCCACGCAAAGCAGTTCCGTGAGGACCTCCTGAAGAAGGGAGGCGGACCCACCGGGCCGCAGAATGGAAGTGGACCCGCCGGGCCGCAGAACGGAGGGGCAACCGCCGGGCCGCTTTTCGGTGCGGAAAACGGACAGGTGCAGCTTATGACCTTCCACGCGTCCAAGGGCCTGGAATTCCCTGTGGTGTTTATTCTCGACGTGAACGAAGGCGTGGTGCCGCACCGGAAAGCCGGCACCAGAGAAGAACGCGAGGAGGAACGCCGCATGTTCTATGTGGCGATGACCCGCGCGAAGGAAGAACTCCACGTCTGCACCTGCAGGAAGCGCTTCCGCAGGGACGCAGAGGAATCGCAGTTCATCGCTGACTACGAAAGCAGAAAATAAAACGCAGCGATTCATGAGCAGGGAACGAAGCGGGCCGCGGATGTCCGTTTTTACTCAAAGCGGGCCGCGAATGTCCGTTTTACTCAAAGCGGGCCGCGGATGTCCGATCATATCGAAAAAAAGAAAAGAAAGCAGTATAATCAAAGAAGCAGCAACCAGAAAAGCAGCAGGAGAATGATAAAGGAGATAAGGAATGTCAGAAAGGGATGAGATCAGAAAGGAAGGCCTGTTTGAGGGGGGAGACACCACGGTCACCCTGACGCTGGATGACGGAAGCACCCTGGAGTGCGTAGTGCTCACGATCTTCGAGGCCTCCAACGGAACAGAGTACATCGCCCTGATGCCGGAGTCCGCGGAGGATGAGGACGGGGAAGTGTATCTGTATCGTTACGGCGAGACCGATGACGGCCAGCCGGACCTTCAGAACATAGAAAGCGATGAGGAATACGAGATCGTGGCGGACGCCTTTGACGAGATCCTGGACGAGCAGGAATTCCGCGAGCTGTTCAAGGGCGATCCGTCGGAGCTGGAATAAGAAACAGTCCGCCGGGGCAGGAATCAGACGCAGTCCGCCGGAGCAGGGATCAGACGCAGTCCGCCGGAGCAGGGATCAGACAGAAAAAACGGGGTATACCATCAGCCGGAGGAAAGCTGAAGATATACCCCGTTCCGCATGATTCAGTTAAGCCGTTTGCCTGCGCAGCCGCTCGGGTTCAGCCGCAGCCGTTCGGGTTTATTCGCGGTCGTTCCGCTCTTTGTTGATGATGGTGCGGATGTTGCCGTCGTTATCTTTGATGGTGTAGGT
>CACZFV010000085.1 GCA_902780465.1 uncultured Lachnospiraceae bacterium | reverse complement strand
CTGGCTGACCGCGACGAGGTCCGCAGGATCCTCAAGGAGGAGAAAGTGGCAATCATGTGCGCCTATCAGCTCATGCACTTCCTCGTAGACGACGATCCGTTTGCTTTCCTCACCAAGTGAACAGCCCACCGTCTTTGTTTCGCGCAGAGGGTGGGATTACTTAGTTAAAGCTCAGCAGCGGATTGCAGCTGCACAGGAGAAGCGGTATGGCACAGACGAAGTGGTATCAACTGGATAACGCGGCTAAAATAGTGCCCTCCACAGCGGGCGGCTCGGACACCCGTGTGTTCAGGATCACCTGCGAACTAAATGATGAGGTGGACCCTGAGGCTCTTCAGAGCGCGGTGACAGCGGCGGCGAGGGATTTTCCCCATTTCAGCAGTGTTCTGAAAAAGGGACTGTTCTGGTATTACCTTGACCAGAGCGACCTCGACGCGGAAGTGACGAGGGATGACAGACCCGCGCTGGATACGATCTACTGGGAGGGACGCAGAAACCTGCTCTACAGAGTCAACTATCACGGGCGCAGGATCAACCTGGAGATGTACCATGTTTTGACAGACGGGACCGGGGCCTTTGAGTTTCTCAAGGCGATCCTGGCGGAGTATTTCGGGATCAGGTACGGATTGGACCTGATTCAGACAACAGGCAGCAGGGCTTCCGGCGAAGACAGGCAGAACGACGCGTTCGGCAAATATTATAAGAAAGAAAAGGGTAAGCCTGAGGGGCAGAAGTCCGCGCCAAGGCGCGCCTATCACCTCCGCGGCGACAAGGACGAGAACCTGCAGAATCACTTGCTTGAGGGGACTGTGTCCGTGGCGGCGTTTCTGGCAGCTGCCAGGGAGCGGAATTCGACTGTGGCTGAGCTGAGCACGGCGCTCTTTATTCAGGCGGCGCTTCGGGAGATGTCGCTGCGCGACAGGAAATACCCGATCGTCCTGAGTGTCCCGGTTAATCTGAGGAATTATTTCCCTTCAGACACGGCGCGCAACTTCTTCGGCGTCATCAATGTGGTCTACGATCCGGCTCTCTACGACGGAACGCTCGAGAGCATTATTTCTGTGGTGAGGGAATCTTTCCACAAACAGCTCAAACAGGATCAGGTCGAACTGACTATGAATTCTTACGCGGCCCTCGAGCACAATATAGCGATCAAGGTGGTACCTCTCTTTATAAAAAATCTGGTCATTTCCGCGATCAACGCCAAGACCCAGCTCGGGATCACGGGAACGATCTCCAACGTGGGCAAGATCACTGTTCCCAAGGAGATGGAACCTTATATTCACAAATTCAGCTGTTTTATGGCGGCGCCCGAGGTGCAGGTCTGTCTGTGCTCCTTCAAAGACGAGCTGGTGTTCAGCGTTACCTCTGCCTACATCCAGCAGCCGGTGATCCGGAACTTTTTCCGGGACATCGCGGACATGGGAATCGATGTGGTGCTGGAGAGCAATGATTTTAACGCGGCCGCCGGAAAACCGGACTCAGCCGGTGCAGAGGCAGAGAATCCCGCAGGAAAGGAGGCTCCGTAATGCAGTATTGTCCTAAATGCAGGATCAGTATCCGGGGCGATAAGACAGAATGCCCCCTCTGCGGAGGAAGAGTAACGGGAGAATCAGAGCCGGGCGGCTTCCCGGTCCTCGAGAGAAACCGCTTTTCCCACATGTCCCTGGTCAAAGTAGGGACATTCTGCCTGCTCACTTTCTTCATTATCATGATGTCGCTGGAGATTCTCTATGACTTCAAGCTGCCCTGGGTCCCCTTTGCGGTGATGGGCGCCCTGATCGCCTGGGGAGATCTGATGGTCGGTATTTATTATCGGAACAATCTGATCAAAACATTGTTTATCGAGACGTATCTGGCAATGGCGGTCTGCATCCTGATCGATACTCTTACCGGCTGGCACGGCTGGTCACTGGCGTATGTGCTGCCGATCGGATTTGTCCTTCTGGTATTTGTGACGATCGGCGTTGGCCGTGCGGCCAACCTGAGGTTAGAAGAGTATATTATCTATATTTTTGTAACGATACTGCTCTCCATGCTGCAGATCATTCCGGTCCTGACTCATGTCAACCCGGTCATCTTACCTGCTGTTGCAAGCATGGCACTCCTTCTCATCGCCGCCTGCGCGGCGGTGATCTTCAGGTTCAGGGATCTGCGGAGCGCGGTAGAGAAACTGTTCAATCTGTGATCAAAGGTGGTTGGTTATGGCATCTGGCAAAATTGCAAAAAACTGGATGGTCCGAATAGGAAATCTGGTGGAGGAATCCATCGCCAAGGGAATCTACGAACTGGGACAGGAGGCTCCGATCCTGGTCGGCGAGCCCGCGGAGAAGGTCTGGTATCAGGTGCCTGTTCCCGAGGGAAAGTGCGGGGACGGATCTGAATATCACATATACATCCGAAAGGGAAGCGGCGATAAGCTGTGCGTGTTCTTTTCAGGCGGTGGCATCGCGATCAACGAATACATGGCCGCCCGGCCTGTAAACGGCGGCAGTGTCGCAGCCTGGCTGCCCAACTATTATTGGAACAATCTGAGGCTGTTCACACAGGTCATGAACATCAATGTGGGCATTACCAGAAACGGTCCCGATAACCCCTTCGACGACTGGAATTTCCTGGTCATCACTTACGCGACCGGAGATATGCATATCGGCAGGAGCGAGTTTACCTACCACATTGTTGAGGACAGTGAAGACGGAACCCGGAAAGCCGGAGATGAGGCTGTACTTTATTTCCACGGCTACGAAAACTTCATGGCTGCTATGCGGACCGGCAAAGAATTGTTCCCCACTGCATCCAAACTCCTGATCGCGGGCGAGAGCGCCGGAGCTTTTGCTGTGCCTGCTCTGGCAGAACAGATCGCAGGCGAGTTCTATCCGGCCTGCAGCGATGTGACCCTCTTTTCGGACAGTGCGCAGCTCCTGAGCAAGAACTGGAAGCACATATTGCGCGACGTCTGGAACGCGCGGGAGGAACAGTGCAGAGATGTGAAGGGCAGAAATCTTACTCTTGAGTGGTACCGCGGCGTCTACAGGCGTCAGGGAAGCCGGTTCAAATATCTCTACTCGGGTTCTACAATGGATTACCTTCTGAGTGCCTTCTACAACGATATGGCCAATAAAGTTTATGACACGGATTCTCAGATCCAGGAGGATTATTACCGGCAGATGCAGAAAATGATCGCGGAAATGAGAGATATCGGCCCTGAGTTCTCCTTTTTCATCCACGACTGGCACAGACCTCTCACCATGTACAAGGGAGGGACGATCCACACGGTGGTCCGCCAGCCGGAATTTACACTCCGCACGCAGGACGACATGACCATGGCCCACTGGCTCAGCGAGTGCGTCGAGGGGCGGCCGTTTGACGTGGGGCTGCATTTGATGATGAAGGGATAGGAAATGAATGAACTGCCGCACCGGGATGATTTCCGGGGCGGCGGTTTTTTAGTCTTGACTTTCTGCCGCCACATATTTGATAATGACTCTATCTTGCCGGTATCCATCAGAGACCGGCGTCTAAATTCCGGCTCATACGATCTTGGCGGGCCGGGCATCTTGGCAAAACTGCTGAATTTGACCAGTGGTTTTTGTTCATTTCCGCAAATCGCGGATTCAACCAGGGAGTGAACCGATAATTGAATGAGAATGAGATTCTGAGATCTATGGATCAATATGAGATTCTCCGCGAACTTGGACGCGGGGGAACAAGTGTCGTCTATCTTGTGACGGACAGAGCGGACGGAAGAAATTATGCGATGAAAACCCTGCGAGAGGACTGCGGCAATAAGCCGGAGGAATATGAGCAGAAGGCAGAGCACTTGCGCGCAGAAGCCGAAGTCCTGAAGGCGCTCTGCGCTAATGGGCTGGAGTCTGAAGTTCTGAAGGAAATCTGCAGAGATGAACAGGATACTGCCTTCAGTCATTCCGGGATCCCTGCGTTCAGAGAGTGCGTCTGTGACGGAAGCGGCGGCTTTGCAGGCTTTGTCATGGAATATGTGGAAGGCCGATCCCTTCAGCAGATTCTCGAAGACGGCAGGTCGTTCACTGTCCGAGAGACAGCGGAGGCCGGGCTGCAGCTCTGCGGTATCATGGAGCAGCTGCACGGGCAGAAGTCGCCCATGATTTTTCGGGATCTGAAACCGGCCAATATTCTGGTGCGGCCCGGTGGCGAATTGGTTCTGGTGGATTACGGCGCGGTAAGGAAACTCAGAAAGAGCTCCGGCGCGGACACTATGCGGCTCGGGACGGACGGGTATGCGGCGCCCGAGCAGTACGGCGGCTGGGAGCAGTCCGACGAGAGGACCGACATTTACGGCATCGGAGCGGTCCTGCATCATATGATCACCGGGCGGCCGCCTCTGGAGACCGGGTTGAGGCCGCTGCGAGAGATTCTGGGTTCAAAAGGGGAAAGCCGGCAATACGCCGAGATGGCCAAAATATTGCTTCTTTGCTGCATGACCGCGCCATCTATGCGATATTCCTCCTGCAAGGAATTGGGAAAAGCGCTGAAGGGGGTGCTCGGAAGCTGCGAGAGAGGCGGGACAGCGAAAAAAAGGCTCTTGGGAATTGCTGGGTATAGGAGCAGGAACGCGGGAAACAGGTTCCGGGAGCGAGTTGCGCCCGGAAGCAGTGAGCGAGCCTGGAATCGCTTTGTGCTGCTGATCAATACGGCGGCAGTCTGCCTGGTGCTGGCACTTATTCTCGCGGCATCGGCAGCGGGAGCAAAAACCGCGGAGTACTGTGCTCTCATCGAGAAAGCGCGGAAAGAGACAGACTTTGAAGAAAAGAAGGAGGCTTACCGAAGGGCAGCGGCACTCAGACCGGAGGATCAGGAAGCATATATCTGCTTTCTGCGGGAGCTGGTGGCAGACTGTGTGATCACGGAAGAGGAGAAAAGTGCGCTGGATGATGTCCTGTTCGGGCGGGCTAATGCCGGACGGCTATGGGAGAAGGCAGCGGGAAATGAAGAAGGAAACCTGGAACGAATGAGGAAGAAGAGGCCCGGAGATTATGCGGCGTTTTCGGTGGAGTTGGGGAAAGCATATTTTGCCTGTTATGAAGGAGGAAGGGAGGCGGCTAGACTGTGCTTTCGCAATGCTCTGTCGGCGGCGGGGCTCTGGTTCGACGACAGAGACATGGCAGAGGCCATGGAAGTTGTATTGGGAGAGGAGTGGAGCAAGGGGCGGATCGATGCCTGGCGGGAACTGGAGGAGACCTCGACTCGAGAGGCGGAAATGAGCGGGAACGGAGTCTTCGCGGCAGCAGTATGCAAAGCGGCAGCCGCTGAGATCGCTCTGTCCGCGGACCGCCACAGAGAGGTCGGGACAGACATGGAAATGGCAAAGGAGGTGGTGCAAGTTGCGGAGATTTTCATGGAAAACGCAGAGAATGACCGGATCTATGTGCCGGAGCGCTTGCGGGAGGAAATGCGCACAGCGGTCAGGTCTGCAGAACGTGCAGTGAGCAACTGGGCGAAGTGAGATGCTCCAAACGGTGCTAAGGAACACCGGTCAAAAAATCGCAGCTCGAAACGCAAACCGGAGAGGCGGAAGTAGGAGCGAGAATGTCAATATGGAGAATTTGGGGAGAGACAAGCAAAATTGTAGAGATACTGTGTCTGATCACTGCTTTGGCGGCGGTTACAGCAGCGGTCATCCTGCTGGTGCATGAAGACCTGACGGGGCGCCTGGGTGACAGAGTAAAGAGAGGGATCGGCAGAAGGACAGGAATTCTGGCACTGATAGCGGCCGGTGTGTGGATTCTGGTGCTCGGGCAGAGCGTCACAGCGGCGGAAGTACCGACAAACAATATGGAGAGTGGCACATCCGGTACAGGCAGTACCTCCCATGAAATCGCGCCTGAGGTGGAGCCCGGAAGCGAGCCGGAGCCGGTTCCGGACGAAGTTCCGCCGGAGGTCTCTATTCAGATGATGGAGGAGATCGCGGCGCAGGAGGACGGCCTTATATACTGCAGGTCGGACAATGCAGGAATCCGCGTCATCATGTCGGATAACAGGGAAGAGGATACCGGAATTGTGTCCAGCTGTGTTGTCCTGGCGGACCCTGCGGGCAAGGAGATCAGAATAGAAAATGTTCCGGAAAGCGCGGTCAGACAGGAATCGGTGATCGAGATCGGTGCTGAGAAAACCGCCGGACTATCGGACGGACTGATCCGGGTGACGGCACAAGCTGTGGACGCGGAAGGAAACCTTGGGGAGTGCGAGTTCAGTTTCGTATTAGATACTGTCAGCCCGGTGCTGGAAGCCGATTTCAGCGCACCGATCGGAAATCCTGCGGGAATCGATGAGGGAAGCGGGATTGTATATTTTGGCAGTGATCCGGGGCAATATGCGGGAGGAGTGCCGGCGATAACGGCGTCTCTGCGTGTTACTGATCAAAACATCGATCCTTCCGGACTGGAAGTGCGCAGTGCTTATGCGCCTGTTCCCGAGGGGCAATGCTGCGAGCAAGTGCGGCCGGCCTGGGAGAACGCCGTCAGGGAGGAGTGCCGGATGGAAGCCGCGGAAGACGGGTCCGGTGAGATTCTGCTGGAACTGGAGCGCTTCCCCGGGAACACCGATACACCGGACGGTGTGTATCTGTTTGGAATCACCGGAAGCGATAAGGCGGGGAATCCGATCGTGCAGGCAGAGGCGGGAAACGTGCTTCCGGGGCTGACCTGCGCAGATGCGGAAAAAGGCACTTATGTGACAGGAAGAATTGTTGTCGACACTAAAGCACCCATGGGAGAAATTCGCATATGTAATGAGGCCGGCGGGACTTACTGCCTGATGACCACTCGAAAAGGAAGCTGGGATTTGGACAGCGGCAGTTTCCGGCCTTACAGAAAAGAAGAAAATGCTGTCGCCGTGTACAGCGCGGCGGATCTCTCGCCTGTGAGTATATCCTGCAGCCTTGTGTCCACATCGGGCGAGGGGAATGACGCGCCGCCGGACGCAGAGACTTATTGCTCTCCGTGCGAGGGCAGGATCCGGATCCGGGGAGGGCAGGTTTTCAGGATCGAGAATCTGCGTCTGAGGGATCGGGCCGGAAATGAGACGGCAGTGCTGCCCAAAACGGCGGACTTTTACCTTGATATCACGGCTCCCGGAGTGGATGCGGAGGCACCCAATGCTGTGGTGAGAGCAGTGCCGCAGATCACAGCGAGGATGGCTGACGGAAGACCTCTGTATGATGGTCCGGTGACACTGGAGATCTACGCGGAAGACCCGGACAGGGATCACGGCGGATCAGGGCTTGCCGAGGTCCGCTGCGAGGTGATAAGAGACGGAGAGACTGTGATGGAGAAAGTTCTCTTTCGCAGTGATGAAGAAGCCCGGGATGAAAATGCAGAGGCTTCCGACGAGAAGGACCTCATTTACAGATTCCACGGCGAGATTTCTGTTCCCTCGGGCGGTGAGTGGGACAGCAACGACTTCGAGGTGACAGTTACCGCCAGCGACAACGCGGGGAATCTGTCCGATCCGGCAGACGGAGGCATCCGCAGATTCGGAATTGACACAGCGGGCCCGGATGTGAAGGTAAGTTTCGACAACAATGAGGTGAGGAACGGGCGATATTTTGACAGGACAAGGACTGCAGCCGTAGCTGTGCGCGAGCGGAATTTCGACATAGAGAAAATGCAGGTGAAGGCTCCCGGAGCTGTGCCGGGGGAGTGGAAACGGGGTCCCTCGGGCGATCCGGAGACCTGGATAATGGAGCTGCACTTCCCCATGGACGGCGCTTACACGCTGGATGTAGCCGGGACGGACGCCCTGGGCAACGCGGCGTCGGTAAGTTATACCGGTGAGGCGCCGCAGGCATTCACGATCGACCGGACGCCTCCGCTGATCGAAGTGACGTGGGACAACACAGACGCGCGAAACGGAAGCTATTACAACGGAGTCAGGCGCGCGACGGTCCGCATCACGGACCTGTCTTTCGACGACAGCTATGTCAAAATACTGCCTTTCGCAAGATCCTTCCGCAAAGTATCCGAAGTACAGGACAGCAGGATAGCGGGGATGATCCCGGTATATGAAGCAGAGATCCCATTTACGGAAGAAGGAGAATGGGCACTGGGCTGCCTGTGCATGGATCTGGCGGGGAACACTGCAATTCCGGTGTTTGACGATCCATTTATTATTGATCTGACTGCGCCGAGACTGTATTTTGACGGGAGTACGGTGCAGGAGATGGGGGCTTACGGAGCGGAGATCTCACCGGCGCTCTGCTGCGAAGAGGCAAATATGGCACCGGGCTCGCTCTGCGCGAAGTGGAACAACATGACGGCGGGCGGCAGGATCATGGAGTGCAGGGGCGGCGGACTTCAAAGCCGGATCGTGCTGCCGAACCTTTCTGCGGAGAGAGCGGCGGACGGTGTCTGTGTGCTCACAGGGACCGCCTGTGATCTTGCGGGGAACCGGGCGATAGTCAGAAGAAACCTGTGCGTCAACAGATTCGGGTCCCTCTATGACATCTCGGAGGACGAGAAGACTCTGGAGATGATAAGTACTGCATACACGGAGGCGGAGAGTCCCCTCGTCATTGCCGAGCTCAATATTTCGCCCCTTACAGAGAGGCAGATCACGCTCTTTCGGAATGGAAACGGTTCGGTCCTGGAGGAGGGAAAGGACTACGAGGTCGAGGAGGAGACCGGAGCTTCTGGAATGAAGTATATCTACAGAATCGCTCCGACAGCATTCAGCAAAGAGGGAAGATACAGCATTCTTCTGGAGTCTGTGGACGAGACCGGCAATCATAACAGCAGCGCAGGGCGGTTTACGACCGGTGCGGGTTACAGCCCTTCCTGGGCGATAGACAGGACGCCGCCTTCAGTGAGAATCTCCGGAGTGGACACGCAGCAGAGCAAGTTCATAGCGGACAGTGTACCCCTGCGCCTTATTCCTGCGGACAACATGGAACTGAGCGGGCTCAGGGTCGAGATCGCGGATGACCGGGGGGATGTCCTCGAGTCCCATGAATTCGCGGGAGAGGAACTGAAGAGGATCATGGAGGAAAACGGAGGGGAGGTTCCCTTTGAGATCCCCGCCCGGCGCGAGTGGCAGACACTGAGAGTTTCCGCGACAGACGGAGCCGGCAACCGCTGCAGCGGACTTAGCGGACTCAGGGACAGCAGCGGACACAGCGGCGCCAGTGGACTCGGCGAGAACGAAGGGGCGATCGATGCAGCCGGTTTCAGGGTCCTTGTCAGCTCAAATCTGATGGTCCATCTGTACAGCAGCGGGATCCTTCCGGCACTCGCTTTTTTGGGGCTGATTTTGGCAATAAGGTTCTCGTACAGTGTTTACAAACACACTTTAGCGTGATAATATACTACAGTATTCGGCGCTTTAATTCGTTATCTCACTGACACATTCAAGTGCCGGCCGCAGGTCAGGGACTTCCCGCCGCGGAAACTATATTCTACAGTTTTGGGAGGATTTTGAAATGATGAAGAAGTTTGCAGCAATGCTCCTTACTGGCGTGATGGCAATCTCACTCGCGGCATGCGGAGGTTCATCCGGAGCATCTACAAGCAGTAATGATGCGGCAGCAGCGCCCGCAGCAGAAGAGACTGCTGCAGCTGAGGCA
>CACZFV010000084.1 GCA_902780465.1 uncultured Lachnospiraceae bacterium | reverse complement strand
TGCAGGCATTGGTCTTTTTGCACCGGAAGCGGTGGATACAGAAGTTGTGCGGATTGTTGAAGCTGCCCCGGTTCCATGTGTTCACCCGCCGGTGCCGCAGGACCTCCTTGGAGATCGTTGTAGGATCCTTGCAGAGGAAGCGCGAGATGTCTTTAAAAGAGATCCCGGAATCAAGGGAAGCCTCAATGTATAAACGGTCATTGATGGTCAGATGTTTGTTGTTTCCCGGTATTAACTTTGACATAGTGAGTTCCTTTCTACCGCCGCCGGGAAAGCAGTAGAAAGTGTACCCGAGAGCTGCCATGTTTACAAGCTGAAAGCCGGGCGCTGCCCGGAGTGTATCCGTGTCGTTCCGTCAAGGGCTGCCCGGGCGCAGGGCGCCCAGCGTACTGTCCCTTGACTCCACTCCCGCTCCACAGCAGTGCCGCGGAAGAGTAGTCTGCCATGTGTGCCAGAGTAAAGTCCACTTATGCCAGACTTAATTCTACCTTTGCTGGCGAGAGTGGAATTTAAATTTACAATTCACGATCTGCCAGAAAAAGCAAAAAAGCTCTTTACTACTTCAGAAAAGTGTGGTAACATACCTTTGTTACAGAAAGCAGCAAATGCGATAGTGGCGTAGTTGGTAACGCGCGACCTTGCCAAGGTCGAGACCGCGGGTTCGAGTCCCGTCTATCGCTCTTTTTTTATGCCTGTGAGAAGGGGCTGTCGTTCAATCGACAGCCCCGCTTCTATTTTCTGGCCTTTCCTGCCTTCCCACTGCGAAGGGTGCTGCTGTCCGGCTTGTCATCGGTCCGCCGGCTGCTGGCCGCGCTCTGCTGGAAGCTTGTCGGCGGTCTGCCGGCAGCTTGTCGGCTGCTTTCCGGCTCTCCGGCGCTCTGCTGGAAGCTTGTCGGTGGTCTTCCACTTGCTTGCCGGCGGATAACTGGTCAAATTTCTTGTTGTTTTATATTTGTGGACACTTTTTTCGAGGCATGATTTTTGAAAGCCATGGTATTATTAGACGCTTTCTTTGATTTATGTTCATTTCCTTTTCAGGACTATCTTCCCCTTCCAAGGTTTTTCTTTCTCCAGTGCTAAAAAATGGTCACGATTCTGCAATATTAAAAAATGTGGACACTTTTTCTTCAAAAAAGAGTGTCCACATTTTTCAAATATCAGCTTTTCGTGACCAGCAGCCTTCCGGCACCCCGGGCTTCAGAGGTTTCCAGCAGCCTTCCGGATGCCCCAGCTTGTCCGGGTTTTTCCGGTTACAGTTCTTCCGCCGCTTTCCGGGCGACGTACACGCCGCTGGCGGAGGCGTGGGAAAGAGAGTGGGTCACGCCGGAGCCGTCGCCGATCACGTAGAGGCCCTTGTGGATGGTTTCAAGATTGTGATCCAGCTCCACTTCCATGTTGTAGAACTTCACTTCCACGCCGTAGAGCAGGGTATCGTCGTTGGCTGTGCCCGGCGCGATCTTGTCCAGGGCGTAGATCATCTCGATAATGCCGTCCAGGACTCTCTTCGGCAGGACCAGGGACAGGTCGCCCGGTGTTGCAGCCAGGGTGGGCGTCACCATGCCTTTGCTGATCCGCTCCATCGTGCTGCGTCTTCCGCGCTCCAGGTCGCCAAAGCGCTGCACGATCACGCCGCCGCCCAGCATATTGGAGAGGCGGGCGTATCCGTTGGAGTCGTTGAAGGGCTCCGTGAAGTGCTTTGCCACCAGCAGCGCGAAGTTCGTGTTCTCCGTCTTCTTCGTCTCGTCCTCAAAGCTGTGACCGTTCACGGTGATGATGCCGTTGGTGTTCTCGTTGACCACGATGCCCCGGGGATTCATGCAGAAGGTGCGGACATTGTCCTCGAACTTCTTGGTCTTGTAGACGATCTTCGACTCATAGAGTTCGTCCGTGATGTGGGAAAAGACCAGCGCAGGGATCTCTACCCGGACTCCGATATCCACCCGGTTTGAGTGAGTGCGGATGTCCAGGTCCCTGCTCACTTTTTCCATCCATTTGCTGCCGCTGCGGCCCACGGAAATGATGCAGTTCCGGCCCTCCGCCTGCCCGCCTTCGTATTCCGCGATGTAGGTCCCCTCTTCTGTCTTCGTGAGGCGCTGCACTCTCGTATCAAAGAAGAACTCCACCTTCTCCTTCAGCTTCGTGTACAGATTCCCCAGCACCACATAGTTGATGTCCGTGCCGAGGTGCCGGACCGACGCCTCCAGAAGCTGCAGTCCGTTCTGCATGCAGAGCTTCTTCAGCTCCGTGCCGGCTGTGGAGTAGAGTTTTGTGCCCTCGCCGCCGTTCGCCATGTTGATCTCGTCCACATAGTGCATCAGCTCCATCGCCTTGTCGCGGCCAATGTACTCGTACAGCGTGCCGCCGAAGTCGTTGGTGATGTTGTATTTTCCATCGGAAAAGGCGCCCGCGCCGCCGAAGCCGTTCATAATGGAGCAGGGCTTGCAGCCGATGCAGCTCTTCACCTTTTTCCCGTCGATCGGACATTTCCGCTTTGAAAGCTCGTGCCCCGCGTCAAAAACCGCGATCTTCAGATCCGGTCTTTTCTCTGAAAGCTCATACGCCGAGAAGATTCCTCCCGGTCCCGCGCCGATAATGATCACATCATACATAAATGATACCTCTCTGAAAATCTCAGTGGGAGCTTCTCCCTCTGAGATGATGCCGTGCTTCATTCATTGTATCACAGACTTGCATACCGGCAAAAGGGGGCGACAGCGTACCAGAATTCCCGAAGATATATTATAATAAGAGCAAACGCTATAATAACAGACACTTTAGCAGCAAACATAATAACATCAGACGCTGCCGTTCACCTTCCGGGGAGAGATCATGCGGAGAAGAAGTCTTTTTCACAACTTCATACTGCTTCTTTTCTGCCTCGCCGCCGCGGCGGTCCTTCTGTCCTGCGGGGAAAAGGCGCCCGAGATCCCGGAGGTGGACTACTCCGTTTCCGGCACCCGGGACAATACACCGCGGGTGATGATCCCGGTCCAGGCAGGCAAGCCTCCGGAAGAGAGCGAACTGGTACGGGGCGGCGGGCCGATGGGAACACTTCTCGGAAACGAGGAGGTGGAGGTCGATATCTCAAACATCTCCCAGGGATACGTGAGCATCCGCTATATCGGGCAGTATTCGAGAGCCAAGGTCCGTATCACCTCCTCCGACGACAAGACCTACACCTATACCCTCTCCACGGACCGGAGCTGGTGCGTGTTCCCCTTCTCACTTGGTGACGGAGACTATGTCCTCAGCGTCTACGGCAACATCGAGAGCACCATGTACACTGAAGTCTTCAGCACGGAGCTTTCTGTCTTTCTGGACGATGTATTCGGCCCCTTCCTCTACCCGAACCAGTACTGCTGGTTCGCCACGGATTCCAATGCCGTGGCGGAAGGCGCCAGGGTCTGCAATCCCGCGAACAGCGATCTGGATGCCGTTACCAACGTCTTCAATTTCGTCGTTTCCAACATCTCCTACGACTGGGAGGAGGCGGAACATATTGAGAGCGGGTATCTTCCTCAGGTGGACGAGGTCCTGGAGACCCGGAAAGGCATCTGTCTGGATTACTCCTCTCTCATGGCCTCCATGCTCCGCACCCAGGGCATTCCCACCAGAATGGAGATCGGTTATGCAGGCACCGCCTATCACGCATGGATCTCCTGTTATCTGAAGGAGATCGGATGGGTGAACGGCATCATCCAGTTCGACGGAAAGAACTGGTCCATGATGGACCCGACCTTCACTTCGACCTCCACCGAAAAGAGCGACAAAAAGCTGAAGGAGTTTATCGGAGACGGAAGCAACTACAAGACGATATACATGTACTGAAGTACCAAAGTACAGATGTGCTGATGCACTGATATGTTGATGATGTACTGATATGTTGATGTACTGATGATCTGATGTCATTCGTATGTTTAAAAAGGGAGCAGTATGGAAAAGATCACGAAACGATCCGGCAAAAAGAAAAAACTGACCTACGCGCAGATCTTTCACTTCTTTGAGCAGCTCCGGGCCCTTCTCGGCGCGGGGATCACGCCCTACGCGGCGCTGCAGATCATGAAGAAGGACACGGACAACAAGGACATCGTGGCGGTGCTGGACGGTCTCTCCGAATACGTGTCGGACGGTCAGCAGCTTTCGGAGGCGGTCCGGGCTTCCGGGGTGTTCCCGGAATACGTCACGGATCTCCTGATCCTCGGGGAACACTCCGGAAAAATGGAGGATGTGTGCGGCGCCCTGTCCCGTTACTACGAAGACCAGGACGACCTCCGCAGCGCCATCCGCGGCGCAGTCAGCTATCCCATCGTCATGGTCGGCATGATGTTTGTGGTGGTGCTGGTTCTGCTCTCGCGGGTGATGCCGGTGTTCGCCCAGGTTTTCAGCCAGCTCGGGACCTCCGTGAGCGGCGTCACCAAAGCGCTGATGGACTTGAGCGATGCCCTCACAAAATATTATGTGGTGCTGATCGTCGTCTTCGTCCTGCTGGTCCTTCTGTTCCTGTATTTCTACTGCACGGACCGCGGTCAGGAACAGTTTGCCCGCCTGCTTCAGAAGTGCCCGCTGACCCGGCGCTTCACCGAGGATCTGGCTCTGACCCGTTTCGCCGAAGGCATGCAGATGACCTCCGCCGCGGGTCTGGACCCCTACGCCAGCCTGGACCTAGTATCCCGCCTGGTCGGAAATGACGCTGTAAACAAGAAAGTGCTGAACGTCAAGGAGCGTCTCCTGGCGGGAGACCGTTTTACCGAAGCTGTCTCCGCCGCCGGACTCTTCAACAGCTTCTACACCGGCATGATCGATGTGTTCGCCCAGTCCGGCAGTGTCGACACCGCCATGGGCTTCATCGCCCGCCATTATAAAGCGGAGACCAACCGCCGCATCTCCGGCCTGCTCTCCGCCATCGAGCCCACCATGGTGGCGGTCCTCTCCATCATCGTCGGCATGATCCTCTTCTCGGTCATCACGCCGCTCATGGGGATCATGTCCAATATAGGTTAAGTTCTGCAGGAATTGAGTTCTGCAGGAAATCAGTTCTGCAGGAAATCAGTTCTGCAGGAAATGCCGGGTTCAGCTGACATTTCCAGGAGGATGCCATGATACAGTTTTTACGGAAGCACAGCCTGCTCCTGAGTCTGGCGCTCTGCCTCGCCTGGACTGGTCTTTTTGCCAATATGACGGGTAGTGTGGGCACATCCAACTCCGCGGAGCAGGAAAAAGCCCTGAACACTGCGCTGGAGCGCTGCATCACGAACTGTTACGCGCTGGAGGGGTTCTTTCCTCCGGATCTGCAGTATATGGAGGAACACTACGGTCTTTCCTATGACAAAAGCCAGTTCTTCGTCGACTACCAGCCGGTAGCCGCGAACATCCGCCCCGACTATTTCGTTCTCCTTCTGAAGGAGGATAACAAATGAAACCACAGGAGCACACTCATTCCATTGACCTGCTCTTCGTCCTGCTGATCTTTGCCGCTTTCGTCTCCACCGCGATGCTTCTGATCTCCCTGGAGACCGGCGAGTACCAGAAGATCATCGAGCGCATGCAGGACAACGATCTGTCCCGCGTCACCACTGCTTATCTGACTCAGAAAGTGCGGCAGGGGCGGGAGGTCGAAGACATCACCACCGAGGATTTCCACGGCATTCCTTCTCTGTGCATCCGCTCCCGGATCGCCGGCGGGCAGTATGAGACCTATCTCTATGTCTATGAAGGCCGCCTGATGGAGCTCATGACCCCGGAAGGAAACGTCAGCAATGTGATCCCGGCCGGCGGGACGCCGCTGGTGCCGATGGAAGAACTCCGCTTTGAGTTCATCAAAGACAACGCCGTCCAGGTGGAAGGGATCACCGGAGACGGGGAGGAACTCAGTATCCTGCTCACCACAGCGCCGTAAATACAATACCCGTAAACGAGGAGATCCATGTCGTCATCTGTACGCACAAATTCAAAATCTTCGCTCTTCCTGATAGAACTGATCGTGACTCTCTGCTTCTTTTCGCTTGCAAGCGTGGTCTGCGTTCGGCTCTTTGTCTATGCCCACAAGGTCAGCACCGAATCCAGAAGAGAGACCCTGGCCATCCAGATCAGCCAGAACGCCGCGGAATGCTTCATCGCGGCGGACGGGGACCCGGAGGAATTCCGGCGGCTCTTCGACATGACCCTCCCGCAGGGCCGGGAAGACATCATCACGGACTTTACCATTACCCGGACGGACGAAAATGCACCTGCGGAAGCAGCTCCTGCCCCGGCTGCGGGCAGTCCGGCGGCGGGCAGTCCGGCTGCAGCGGAAAATGCAGTGGTGGGCAGTCCGGCGGACGCTATCAGCATACCGCCCGCCGCAGATGAGGACGGAGTCATGTGCCGTCTTCTGATCAGAAATACCGCGGTCGACGGGACCGAGATCTTCTCTCTTGAAGTGCTGCACTACCGGCAGAAAGGATCTGCAGGGGAAAGCGAGGCGGCGAATGAGCAGTGAATCTTCCAGCAGTTCTTCCTTCCAGACGGTAAACGGCGGCGTCTCGCTGTTCCTCCTGACCTTCATCATCCTTTGTCTGGTCAGCTTTGCCGCTCTCTCGATCGTCAGCGCCCGGGCGGACGCGCGCCTCACGGAAAAGTACCGCCAGCAGACAGAATACTATTACGGCGCGCGGAACGAAGCTCAGAAATATCTGCAGGAGCTCGACGGGGGTAGTACAAGCGCCGGAACTGGGGCTGAATTTGATGTTGGTGTTGGGGCCGGGGCTGGTGCTGCAGGTGCTGACGGAGTGATCACCAAACGCTTTTCCGCCGGCCCACACATGGACCTTGTCCTGACTGTACAGACTGCCGGCGGGCAGAACGCTTCTGCAGCGGCTTCCGCTGCCGGGCCGGACGGCAGAAACTACCGTGTGATCTGCGAAAAAACAGAGAGCACCGTCACCTATAACTATGACAGCACTCTCCCTGTGATGAAGAGATAATATGAATCAAGAAAACCCGGTGCTTTCGGCAGTTGGGCGTTTTCAAAGGTTTTTCCTGTTTTTGTACCCTTGTGCCAGGTAAAAATGAGCCGCATCGGCTCATTTTTTGCCTGGCATTGGGCGTTTTGAAGGAAATTTTGAAATTTTGTTCCCTTTTTCTTCTGTTTTGCCTCCTGGTTTAGGTGCGAAAAGGGAACAAAAACCAGGAAATCGCAGGAAAACGCCCAAATGGCAGGAAAAAAGAGCAGGAAAACCGAAGTTTTCCTGCCCTTCAGGGGTACAAGTTCTTGAAAATCCGCTGAAAACGCCCAAATCGCGACCCGCAAGCTTTCCGGCCACTTTACCAGCGGAAGACTCCTCCTTCGGCGGGTTTTATCGACGGTGCGAACTTTGCTTCCATGGTGGCGTGGTCTGTTGCGAATTCTATGGCGGAGTCCTTGGTAATGTCGCCGCGGTTCACAGCCTCGACCAGCGCGTCATCCATGGTGATCATTCCCAGCTTGCGGCTGGTCTGGATGGTGCTGGGGATCTGGAATGTCTTGTTGTCGCGGATCATGGTCCGGATGGCAGGGGTGCAGTGCATCACTTCAAAGCAGGCCACCCGGCCGGTGCCGCCGGCCCGGGGAATGAGTCTCTGGGAGACCACGCACTCCATGACCTGGGCAAGCTGGGTCCTGACCTGATCCTTCTGGCCTTCAGGAAAGACGTCGATGATGCGGTCGATGGTCTGCGCCGCGCTGGTGGTGTGCAGGGAGGAAAACACCAGGTGCCCTGTCTCTGCTGCGGTGATGGCAGTGGAGATCGTCTCCAGGTCTCGCATCTCTCCCACCAGGATGACGTCCGGGTCCTCGCGGAGCGCCGCCCTGAGAGCAGTTGCGAAGTTTCTGGAGTCCAGTCCGATCTCCCGCTGGTCCACCAGGGACTTGTCGTGGCGGTAAAGATACTCGATGGGATCCTCCAGCGTCAGGACGTGGGCGTGGCGGTTCTCGTTGATCTTCTTGATAATGGCTGCCAGGGTGGTGGACTTTCCGCTTCCTGTGGGACCGGTGACCAGCACCATGCCGCTTTTCTTGGAATAGAGATTGATCACCGTCTCCGGAATGCCGATTTCCTCAGCGTCCGGGACAACTGCGTTCATCAGACGGAAGGCGCCTGCATAGGACCCTCTCTGCCGGTAAATGTTCACACGGAAGCGGCCGATCTCAGGCAGGCCGAAGGCAAGGTCCACCTCGCCCTCTTCCTTCAGGATCTTCAGGTCCTTCTCATCCATGACACTGAACAGAAGCTTCTGTGTGTCCGGAGGCATCAGCCGCGGCTGCCCCTCCATAGGACTCAGCTTGCTGTTCACGCGGATCACAGGCGGCGTTGCCACAGCAACATGGAGGTCGGATGCCCCGGCCTCCTTTGCCTGTTTCAGCATTTCAATCAGAACAGGATCGATCTCCGGCATCGTCAGGCTCCTTTCCCGCTCAGTTCCTCCAGCAGAGCCTTCTGCTTCATGACCTCATCATAAAGCGGCCGGTAATCCCCTCCGTTCTCCGGGTGACGGAGCATCTCCGTCAGTTTGCTTACCGGTTCATAGATCGGTGTTAGGGACAGGTTTCCCAGAACACCCTTCAGCGCGTGGGCGGCTTCAAATCCTGCCTTCAGATCCCCTGACTCGATCGCTGTCGACAGTTTGCCGTAATTCTGGTCATTGACCACCATTCCAACAAGACGCAGGTAAAGCATCTCGTTTTTCATGCATCGTCCAAGTCCCTCATCCGTATTTGCTCCAAACTTCTTAAGTCCATCGATCGTCAGCATATGCACCTCCAGAGACCGTAATAATATGATTATGATTACTATCATTTTAACGGGGATATCATAAAAAATCAACGTGATGCGCCAGCCGCCCCGTTTTCCTTTTTCCGGCAGTGGAACTTGTATTCCCATTTATGGTATAATTGATAACCAATACCCGTTCAGCCTGTTTCTGTATATCATACAGGAGATCTATATGACCCATATTACAGACCAACGGAGCACAGACAGCCGGGGTGTCCGGCTTCACTTTGTCAATATTCTGATGATCGTAGTGGCGATCCTGCTGACCTTCGGGCTGATCTACGCCACCTGGGAGATCTCCGTCAGTTATGACCAGATGCGCGCCGCCACAGACAGGTACATCACCTGCGACCAGGCAGCCCGCAATCTCCAGGCTGCGTCCGATTATCTTACTGCACAGACCCGCCTCTACGTCATGACCGGAGATTCGGAAAAGGTGCAGAACTACTTTGAAGAAGTGAACCTCACCCGCAGAAGGGACCGCGCTCTGGAGGACGTCCGGAAATATCTGGCGGCTTCCGAAGCGGAGGCGCATCTCCAGGAAGCACTTAAGCTCTCCGATGAACTGAAGAATCTGGAGATCACTGCCATGCGCATGGCGGTGGACGGCTACGGCCAGAACATTCACGATTTCCCGCGGGAAGTCCGGGAATGTACGCTGAGCGGGGATCTTGCAGCCATGGCGCCCGACCGGAAACTGGAAGCGGCACGAATGATGCTGTTCGACCGCACGTACCAGAATTATAAGGACCAGATCAGATCCAACGTGTCTCTCTGTGTGGACAACCTTGTGGCTGACACCAGGCTCATGCAGGAAGACAGCGCGAATCGCCTGTTCAATGTCCTCCGGAACCAGCACATCCTGATCGGCATGCTGCTGGTCTCCGTCCTGATCATGGTCTTTCTCACCACCTTCTTCATCATCCTGCCCCTGCGGAAAAGCATTGACCACATCCGGAATCACCAGTATCTTCCCATGTCCGGCTCCTATGAGTTCCAGTATCTGGCCCGGACCTACAACAGTATGTTCCGCACCAGTCAGGCCCAGCATCAGCAGCTCTCCTACGAAGCCACCCATGACGCCCTGACCGGGCTGTATAACCGGAGCGCCTTCAATACTTTCCTGGAGGAGGATCTGGGGGGTGATGTCAGCCTTCTCCTGATCGATGCTGACAAGTTCAAGCAGATCAACGACACCTACGGGCACGCCACCGGCGACAAAATCCTAATCAAGCTTGCCACCGTTCTCCGCGACAGTTTCCGTGCGGAGGATTACGTGTGCCGCATCGGCGGCGATGAATTTGCAGTCATCATGGTGCACAGCACCTCCGCCATGAAAGATCTGATCCGGGAAAAAGTGGAAAAGGCCAATGCGAAGCTGCAGGACACTTCCGACGGACTTCCGCCCATCTCCATCTCCGTGGGTGTGGCTTTCAGCGACCGTATCGCCCCCACAGATGACATTTTCAAAGACGCGGACAAGGCACTTTACGAAGTAAAGGAAGCCGGCCGCAAGGGCGTGGCTTTCTTCTGAAAAAAAGGTGCACAAAAAAGGTGTCAGGCACCGTTAAGAAATCTTAACGGTGCCTGGCACCTTTTTTCTGTTGTCATTTTTTCACGTTGCTCTCCGGCATCTCGTACCACTCGTCGCTCATGTACTTCGGAGGCGTCTTGTCCTTCAGCACACAGCGGACCGCGGCTCTCGCCTGACCTCCGGTGGTGCAGGTGAAGAGGGTCATATCCCACTCCCTGTTTTCCGGAACTGTCATCTCCTTTACAGCGGTGGGTTTCAGCGTCTCGATCTCCTTTACCTCATAGGTATAGGTGGCGCCGTCCACTGCGAGGAGCCTGATCTCCGATCCGGCAGGGATCCACTTCAGGTTGCTGAAGTGTTTGCGGTAGTTGTGAGCGCAGATCACCAGGTCGTTCCGGTAGTAGGTACCGGAATAGACACAGGGCGCGTGTTTCAGCTTCCTGTAATCGCACTCGCTCATGACCGGGAGCGCCAGGCTGTACAGCGGCACCTCAAGGACGCCGATGAACTCTTCCTCTCCCACGATGATGGTGGGCATCTTCCGGTTCGGATCCTGACTGTCGAGATAAGTATCCCACATCAGGTCTTCATCAGGAACATATGATTCCATATCTTCCAGAAGATACTGTTTGTAAAACTCCGAATCCAGTTCCGCCAGATACGCGTCGTAATAGTTATAAACGACCAACAAAAGGGCTGCTGCCAAAAGCAGCAGCCCCAGAATGATCGAGAATAAACCTTTTTTGTTTCTCGCAGGTTTTATCTTATCATTACTCATATTGTACGTTCAGCCTCGCCTCAGTGAACTGCCTCGACAGCTTTTCTTCTGTGAACACCTGAAACGATCAGGCCAAGTCCCATGATGCAGAGGACCGGCACCGGCCACCAGAGCTGTCCGGTCTGCGGAAGACGGTTCGCACCGAGGACTTCCGGCGGAATCTCGTCTCTGGAAGCACCGAGGACGGAACCCTGTGAGGGCGGGGGAGGAGTTACT
>CACZFV010000083.1 GCA_902780465.1 uncultured Lachnospiraceae bacterium | reverse complement strand
GTATTCCACGGCGGAACAGTCCCGGCTGCTTCGCATCAGGTTTCCCGAGACGAAGAAGAAGAGCGCCATGGCGAAGGAATTGAGCCACAGGAGCAGAGGATTGTCCGGGAACCCGGACACGCCGGAGATGTGGATGGAGATCACAGCGGCCATTGCCGCGCCCCGGATCCAGTCCGGCCAGGAGAGGCGTTTTTGTGCCGCAGATCCCGCCTGTGTCTCTGCTGAGGGCGCCGCGCTTTCCGGCGTTCCGCTTTCCGGCGTTTCGCTGTGTATTCTGTTTTCGGTCGGATCCATGACCATATGGCTTCCCCTGTTTTCTGCAGATACTGACGTCTGTTCCCTGTCTTTTATACGTCTGTTCCCTGTCTATTATAACTGATAGACGCAGGGAAACAACTGCCGGCGCAAAGGCTTCCGAGTGTATCCGGGGCGAAGGCTTCCGGGCGCTTCCATGGCGATTGCTTCCGGGCGCTTCCGTATATGCTATAATCAAACGTAAGGTAATGAAATAACTGACCCCGGGAGGATGTTATGGTCATTAATGTATACGAACGGTATTACAAAGCGGACGCCGTGTTCTCCGGCGTGCCGCGGAAGGGCGCCCTTGTGGCCCTGATCAGCGATTCTGAGGCAGGAACCATCACTTACAAAGCCGCGGTCACTTTCTTCCCGCACCGGGACGAAGAGGACTTCGCGGTGTCCTATGACGCGTATTTTGAAAAGGAACTGTACAGCGGGAAGGGAAGACGGTCAAAGAAAAAAGAAGCGGAGTATCTGGAAGGACTCCGGGAGACGATCGACGGGATCGCTGCGGAGAACAACGCTTCCGTGATCTGGGACGAACCGCTGAGGGAAGAAAGAAGAGGGTAAGACTGACAGACGGGAGGGGGCACAAATGGCATTTGAACTGAGGAAATACACGGCGCCGGATTTTACGAAAGAACCTTTTGTTTCCGCGCCGGAGGCAGTGCTCCGGGAGGCGCCGAAGGACGCGGTGGCGCCGGAGCAGTATCACGCGATGAGCATCTATCCGGAGTATTTCAAGATCGGAGGACAGTGGCTCCTGGCAGAAGAAAGCAGGATGGACTGCGTTCCTGTCTATGAGGAGGGGACTGTCCAGGTCCGGGAACCACGCCGTCTGAAAAAGGGGGACAAGGTGATCTGCGGCCGCACGGAGAACTGCGAAGAGGGCATCTATGTCTGGCCCTTTGGCTTTGAGGAGCCCGGCCGCATGCATGAGACCTTCGCGTTCCGGCAGGGACGTTCCCGGGAGACTGCGTTCTCCAGGGACTACGACGCCATCTATGATCTGCTGCGCTACGAGAAAGAGCACGGATATATTCTCTGGGTCATGGGCCCGGCTTTTTCCTTTGACTATGACGCGCGGGAAGCCTTTTCCCGCATCATCGCCGGGGGCTACGCCCAGGCAGTGCTGGCGGGAAATGCCCTGGCGACCCACGATCTGGAAGGAGCGTATCTCAAGACCGCGCTGGGACAGAACATCTACACGCAGGAGAACCAGCCCAACGGCCACTACAACCATCTTGACACCATCAACCGCGTGAAGTTCCACGGTTCCATACCTGCGTTTATCGAAGCAGAGCACATCGACAACGGCATCATCTACAATCTTGAGAAATACCATGTGCCCTATGTCCTGGCAGGCTCCATCCGGGACGACGGCCCGCTGCCGCCGGTCTACGGAAATGTCTACGAGGCCCAGGACGCGATGCGTGCCTGCGTGAGGAAGGCGACGACGGTGATCTGCATGGCGACGATGCTCCACACCATCGCCACCGGCAACATGACGCCGTCTTTCCGCGTGCTGCCGGACGGGACAGTCCGCCAGATCTACTTCTACTGTGTGGATATTTCAGAATTCATGGTGAATAAGCTGGCGGACCGGGGGAGTCTTTCTTCCCACGCAATCGTGACGAACGTGCAGGACTTTATTGTGAATGTCGCAAAAGGTCTCGGCGTGTGACCGGGAGAACTGAAGCCGCGGCATACTACTGGAAAGGAAGCAGCCTCTCGATCCTGTTTGACCTCATCGGGACCATCTTGTCCGGCGGGTACTCCGTCGCCGGGATCGGTGCCCTGGGGGACGAGATCGCCATCACCCAGGTGTTCATCGCCATCGACCCCGCCAGAGCCGGATCGACTGAGGAGAACGACCGGATCGCTGATGCGATCATCGCGGACCTGAAGGCTTCGGAGCCGGCGGTCCCTGGAGGGGAGATCCGTTATCCCGGAGAGCGCGAGAGCCGCGCGATGGAAGAGAACCTGCGCCTCGGCGTCCCGGTGCTGGAGGACAAGTGGGAAGAGCTGCTGCGGATGTACGATGCGCCGGAGGGAGAAGAGGTCGAAAGCCTGATCGGGACCTCGGAGGCGCACAACGACCATAAGAAAAACAGGATGGACAGGTGAAGAGATGCACCGTTAAGAGACACGCCGCCTTTGTCTTCGTTCAGGACATTCCATTTGCGCTCCTGCGCGTGCCCATTGGCTGCGGATCCCGTGCCGGATGTGCATTCATTGGATGCCGGAATTCGCTGTCAGTTGACAGCACGCTCCGTCGGCAAAGAATGTCCTGAACTCACAGTCGGCGGCTATTGCTCTTTACGGTGCATCTCTTCAGGTTTCTGTCTTAGAAAGGAAATACGAAGATGACGATTCGAAGCGGCTATACGGTATGTCCTTATGACTGCCCCTCCACCTGCGGGTTTTACGCGGAGATCGAGGACGGACGCCTGAAAGCGGTGCGGCCGGATCCGGATCACCCGGTATCGCCGGGGGGACCCTGCAGGAAGATGGTGCACTACGAGCGTTCGGTCAACGCGCCGGACCGGATCCTGTATCCGATGAAGCGGACCGGGGCGAAGGGCACCGGAGCTTTTGAAATGATCAGCTGGGAGGAGGCGGTGCGGGAGATCACCTCGCGGTGGAAGGACATCATCCGCGAAAGCGGGTCCGAGGCCATCGCGTGGTGCAATTATTCCGGTGTGATGACGCCGGTCCAGCGGCAGTGCGGATGGGCCTTTTTCAACCGCCTCGGAAGCCGCGGCCTGGTCCGAACGCTCTGCGCGAACGCCAAGGGCGCGGGATACCAGTCGGTGATGGGCAGTATCGGCTGCCTCGACCCGCGGGAAGTGAAGGACAGCGACTTCCTGATCGTCTGGAGCAGCAACGTCCCCGCAACCCGGAATCCCATGATGCGGGAGCTCCGGGAGTTCCGGAAGCAGGGAAAGCGCATAGTGACGGTGGAGGTCTGCGGGATCGACATGGCGAGATACAGCGATGAGCTGCTGCTGGTCCGCCCCGGGACCGACGGCGCCCTTGCCCTCTCCATGATGCATGTCCTGGAGCGGGAGGACCTGGCGGACCGGGAGTATCTCCGGACCTGGGCCCACGGATATGAGGTCTTCCGGGAGTCTCTTTCCGCGTACACGCCGGAATGGGCGGAGGAGATCTGCGGGGTGCCCGCTGCCTCCATCGAGGCGCTGGCCCTGGAGTACGGGCGGGCGAAGGCGCCGGCGATCCTTCTTGGCTCCGGTTTTTCCCGCTATGCGAACGGCGGGATGACTGCCCGCATCATCACGGTCCTCTCCCAGTACACCGGGGCCTGGAAGCAGCCGGGCGGCGGTCTCTGCGGCTGCAATCCCACCGGCGGCAGCTACCTGAACGGCGCGCTGACGGATCCGCCGGAATTCCACGGGAAGCATCCTTCCATCAATATCAATCAGCTGGGACAGGGGATCTGCGACCCTTCCGTCCGCAGCTTCTATGTGTACGGGAGCAATCCCGCCAACTCGGTCAGCGACACGTGCGCAGTGCTCCGGGGGCTTTCCCGGGAAGATCTTTTCACAGTGGTCCATGAGCGGGTGATGACGGACACCGCCAGGTACGCTGACATCATCCTCCCGGCGACCTATTCCGTGGAGCAGACGGATGTCTATACCGCCTACGGCTACTGCACGCTGTCCGCGGCACCGAAGCTAATAGACCCGCCCGGGGAGTGCAGGACGGACTGGCAGACCTTCCAGGCGCTGGCGGAGGCCATGGGGTTTGAGGACCTGTTTTTCCGCCAGACGGAGGAGGAACTGTTCGAAAAGCTTCTTTCCGGGATGAAGGGGAATGCCGCCGCGCTTCCGGAGGAGGCGCGGGAAAGCCTCAGGAAGGGCGGGGCAGTCACGGTCCCTTATGCGGATCATCTCAGGTTTATGAAGGAAGGAAAGCAGTGGAACATCGTCAACGAGTCCATGGAGGAACCGGTGCCGCGGTGGATGCCGCCTGCAGGAGGACCTGAGCCGCTGCGCCTCATCTCTGTACCGGGCCTCTGGTCCCTGAATTCTGTCTTCCACGAGAGGACGGAGGACCTGATCCCCGCCCGGGGGCCGATGATCCTGTGCCTGCATCCGGACGACGCCGCAGAGAGAGGGATCGCGACGGGCGATGACATCGAGGCGTTCAATGACCTTGCCTGCGTCCGGTTCACGGCCTTTGTCACGGACCTCACAGCAAAAGGAGCCGCGGCGGCTCCGGGCGTCTACGCCCACAGCCTCACAAAGAGCGGGCTGGGTGTAAACGCGCTGCAGCACGCGCGGCTCACGGATCTTGCCGAAGCTACGACGATGAACGACAACACGGTAGAGGTGCGGAAATACAGCTGATTTGCGGTCTCCGGCCGGGTGGTCAGCTGTTATACAGTTTCCAGCTGGGCGAGCTGGCTTAAGCCGACACTTCCGCCGGAGATGAGGAAGCAGACGCTCATTTCTTTTTCCACCGGGACCAGGCCCTGGAGGACGGCGCCGATGCCGATGCAGGAGGAGGGCTCCGCGAGGATCTTTCCTTCCGTGAGAAGGAGCTTCATTCCTTTCAGGACGAATTCCTCATCCACATCGAAGACCTGGTCGACGTTTTTCTGGACCACGGGGAAGCATACTTCTCCGGGCATGGAGGAGACCAGTGCGTCGGCGATGGTTTTGGAAGAGGGGACCTGGACCCGCTGGCCCGCCTCGAGACTTCTGGAATAGCGGGGAAGAAGGGCAGGTTCCGCACCGTAGACCTTCATTCCGGGCGCCAGGTTCCGGATGGCCTCGGACACACCGCCGATCAGACCTCCGCCGCTGACGGGGACGATGACCGCGTCGAGATCGGGCTCCTGTTCCGCGATCTCCAGGCCTGCGGTTCCCTGGCCTGCCATGATGAGCTCATCGTCATAGGGCGGGATCAGGGCAGCGCCTTTCCGGTCCCGGATCTCCGCGGCGATGCGGAAACGCTCTGACACTTCGCACTGCACGACCTCGGCTCCCAGGGCGCGGATCGCTTCTACTTTGATGGCCGGAGCTGTCTCCGGGATGACGACGGTGGCGGGGATCCCCAGCATCTTTGCGCTGTAGGCGACAGCCTTTCCGTGGTTCCCGGAAGAAGCGCAGACGACGCCTCTCTTAAGCTGCTCCTCCGGGAGGGAGAGGATCTTGTTCATGGCGCCGCGCATTTTGAAGGCGCCTGTGACCTGGAGGTTCTCGAGCTTCACGCAGACCCTGCAGCCGAGGACGCTGTCCAGGTTCTCCAGAGGAATCAGCGGCGTGTGGTTGATATAGGGGCGGATACGGGCTTCAGCTTCTTTGATTTCAGCAAATGAGAACATGTTCTGCACCACCTTTCATGGATGTGCTGCGCGGGGATGATCGGAGCGCGCAAGTCCCGCGGACGGGACATGAAGTTATCATTATGTAACTATTATATATGGCAGCGTGTGATTCCGGTACATATAAACAACGGATCAGAGTACAAAAATCAGCAGAGCAGGAGAAAAATACGATGGGACATCTGACGTCGAGGGATGCCTACAGGAATCTTGAGGACAGGATCAACTGGTTTACCCAGGGAGCTCCGCCTTCGGAGACCCTGACAAAAATACTGAAGCTTTTATTTACGGAGAAAGAGGCGAAGTGGGTCGCGATGCTGCCCATCCGCCCCTTTTCCCTGAAAAAGGCGGCGCAGATCTGGGGGACCACAGAGGGAAAAGCGGAGAAGCTGCTGGATCATCTGTGCGAAAAAGGTCTTCTGGTGGATTCTTATCATGACGGGGTCAGACAGTTCGTACTGCCGCCTCCTATGATCGGCTTTTTTGAGTTCGCCCTCATGCGCACCAGGGGAGACATCGACCAGAAATATCTGAGCGAACTGTTCTACCAGTACCTGAATGTCGAGGAAGATTTCATCAAAAACCTGTTTTTCGGGATGGAGACAAAGCTGGGACGGGTCTTTGTCCAGGAGCCCGTGCTCCTGACAGAAAAGGCGAATCATATCCTGGATTATGAGAGAGCCACGCATATCATCGAGGAAGCGAAGTACGTCGGCGTCGGGATCTGCTACTGCCGCCACAAGAACCTGCACCTCGGGATCCCGTGCAAACAGAACGCGCCGCTGGAGACGTGCCTCACCTTTGACAATATTGCCCGCTCCCTGTCGGAACACGGGGGTTACTCGAGACTGATCTCCAAAGAGGAAGCAAAGGATATCTTGCAGATGTCCTACGAGCATAATCTGGTCCAGATCGGGGAGAATGTGCGGGAGCATCCGGCCTTCATGTGCAACTGCTGCGGCTGCTGCTGCGAAGCCCTGGGGGCCGCAAAGAAATTCAGTCCGATGCAGCCCATCGAGACCACGAACTATCTGCCGGAGATCCAGACAGAGACCTGCATTTCCTGCGGAAAATGTTCCAGGGTCTGTCCGATCCTCGCAATATCCATGAAGGAAAAGCGGCCGGTCGTCGACAAAGACATCTGCCTTGGATGCGGCGTCTGCGCGAGAAACTGCCCGACCAAAGCCATCATCCTGAAACGCCGCCCGGTCCAGGTGATCACCCCGGTCAACAGTACGCATCGCTTTGTGATGCAGGCCATCGAAAAGGGGACGCTCCAGAACCTGATATTCGACAACCAGGCCTTTGCCAGCCACCGGGCCATGGCAGCGGTGTTCGGCACGATCCTGAAGCTCCCGCCGGTAAAACAGGCTATGGCCAGCAAACAGTTCAAGTCCGTGTATCTGGATAACCTCCTGTCGAGGCAGGCAAAATCCGGTTGACCAGCCCCTGTTCAGGCGGTCAAGGATGTCCGGCCGGAGCCTGCAGGGCTGCCGGATCTGCCCGGCCATAGTTCAACGCTTCAACCGGGAAAAGCAAAAAACCGTGGAAAATGTACAATCCACAGATCGCAAACGAACATAAAAATGAACATTCTGCTGGCGGAAATCTGAAACTGCGCAGAAAGTCGTAAGAATTGGATCGGAAAAATGGAGATGATCGGAGGGCTGCCGGCGGAAAAAACTGAGAAGAATCGCCAAACTTTGAGAAAATATCGTTAAATACTTCACAAACTTCCTCGTCCGTGCTATAGTCTGCACAAATCCGAGAGGATGTTGCCGGACGTTGATACATCAGTCGTTGGTATGACAGATGCAGATACAGCAGTCACCGGCAGGATTGGAGGTTTTAAAAATGAATGATACTGAAAAATACTTTGTGATTTGCACGGACCGGATTCATAACGGTGAGGCCCGGACAGTATATATGAATCGTGAGTTGGGCCCGGTTTTATGGGTCACCAATATGAGCCAGGCGGAAAAGTTCCCGTCCGAGGCTGCGGCCAGAAAGTTTCCTTCCCATGTTCTTGAGGAATCCGCAGGATTCCATGAGGATGGCAAAATCGCGAGGACCTTCCGGATCGGCAAGGTGGATCTCAGTCTTTCAAGCCAGATCGACATGTAAATGCCCGGCTGCGGGCACGCGACATCAATGCCCGGCTGCGGGCACGCAAACCGTAAAAGAGCTGGGCCCTGAGTGCTGAAAAGTACTCGGGGGCGCAGCTCTTTTTTTCGTAAAGCGGAAGACTGCGGCAGCCCTCATTTAAAAAGCAGAAGATTGATGGCGCGATTTTTGAAAAGCAGAAGATTGATGGCACCTGGAAACAGCATCGGGCGTTTTTCAAGTGTTTTCCAAAATTTGTTCCCTTCCGGAGGCCTTTTGATGCCGGATTTTCGCTGCTGAAGCCGCTGAATGGGCGTTTTCGGCCTGTTATGCGAGGTTTTGTTCCCCTTTTATATCAAAAACAAAGGTGGGAAATCTCAAAAAAGGGAACAAAATTTTCAATTATGCCTGAAAGCGCCCGGAAAGCCCGTTTCTAACCCGCCGATCTTACTGGAAATCAAACTTCCGGGGGAACAAAAATCTCAAAACGGCGCGAAAACGCTCAATCACAGCAAGCAGACAGCATGCAAGCAACATGCAAGTTTGTCAGCTGCTGCCGCTAGTCAATTGAGGGAAGCTAAATAAGCTGCCGCCGTTCATTCATTGATACAGCCAGGTGCAGCCGGTGTTTACGCCGCTTACGATACTGCGGTACGCGGCCATGAAGCCGGTCGCAGGATGGTCTCCGCCTGCCGAGCCGGTCGCAGGATGGTCTCCGGGGCGTTTCACATGCTTCAGTCTTTCCGCAAGTTCTTCGTCGCCTACTTCAAGGTTGATGGTGTGCCGGTCGATGTCGATCTCGATCATGTCGCCGTCCCGCACGGCGGCAATGGGGCCTCCGTCCCAGGCTTCCGGGGTCACATGGCCGATGCACGGGCCTCTGGTGGCTCCGGAGTAGCGGCCGTCAGTGATCATGGCGACGCTGGTGTGAAGGCCCATGCCCACCAGCATGGCAGCGGGAATGGACATTTCCCGCATGCCGGGGCCGCCCTTCGGGCCTTCGTACCGGATCACCAGTACGCAGCCGGGCTGGATGGACTTGTCTGCCATCGCTTTTCGCAGATCGTCCTCCGAGTCAAAGCAGACGGCCGGGCCCCGGTGGTGGAACATCTCCGGGACGACGCCGCTTTTCTTTACCAGGCAGCCGCCGGGGGCCAGATTCCCGTAGAGCACGGCGTAGCAGCCGTCCGGGTACAGGGGATCTTCACAGGTGTGGATCACCTCCGGATCCACCGGACGGTGGAAGTGTTCCAGAAAGTCCCCGACGGTGCCGCCCATGGCGAGCCGGCAGTCCGGGTTCAGATGTTCCCGGATCGCTTTCATAGTGGCGCCGACACCGCCTGCTTTATAGTAATCGTAAATATTGTATCTGCTGCTGGGCTTGAATTTCGCCACGCAGGGAACTTTTTTCTGGATCTCGTCAAAGCGGCCGAGGTCCATTTTTATGCCCATGACCTTTGCCAGGGCGCAGATATGGAGCTGGGCGTTGGTGGAGCCTCCGGTAGCCGCCACATGCCGCAGTCCGTTCACCAGGCTGTCTTCGGTCACGATGTCCCGGAACCGGACCCCTTCCTTTGTCAGGGCGACGATCCGCTCCCCGGCGGTCCGGGCCATCCGGTGTTTTTCGCCGGAGCAGAAGAGCATGGTCGTGCTGTCGATGGGGCAGATGCCGATGACTTCCGCGAAGACACCCATGGTGTTGGCTGTGCCGTACATGGAGCAGGTGCCGCAGGAAAAGCAGATGTTTTCCTTATAGCGGGTGAAGGTCTCCTCATTGATCTTGTCCACGTTCCGCGCGCCGATGGATTCCTTCAGGTCGGGCGTCACGTAAGTTCCTTCCGGCGCCTCGTAGGGGAGCATGCTCCCGGCGGTCAGGAACAGGGAGGAAACATTATCCCGTCAAAGCTGTGGGCCCGGGCCATGGCCTCGATACTCGCAGCGATCAGATCCCGCTGGGGAAGGATGGTGTGCATCCCGTCGCCCTGGGCCATTCCGTCGCAGGGAGCTGGCACATTGAACTCCGCCGGGACGCCGCCGGCGGCCCAGATGCCTTCCTTTACATATTCCACCAGCTCCTTGAATGCCCGGTGTCCGGGATTCACGTCCGTGTAAGAATTCGCGATCCCGATGACCGGTTTTTTCAGATCCTCTGTCCTGTATCCGCAGGCGTTCATCAGCCCGACATAGTAGCCTTCCTGGGGATTGTCCGGGTTCCGGCTGCCTTTCCATTCTGTCATTTCGTCTTCCTCCTTTGTTTCATTATAAGAAATCCGGAGTTTGTCCGCCGCTGTTTTTCCTGCTGATCAGGTGCTTTCTTTCCTGATGAGATCGCTCAGGCGCCGGCTGTAAAAGAAATCGCGGGTGAGCTTGTCATATTCCGACCAGAGGGGAAGGGTCTCGCAGCTGCCGGCTCTGGGGCAGGGTACGGCCCCGGAGGCGAGGCAGGAGACAGAGGCGATGGAACCTTCCATCAGTTCAAGGATCTCTCCGATGGTATAGTCTTCCGGCTTCCGGCAGAGCTTATATCCGCCGCCTTTCCCGCTGGCTCCGGTCAGAAGCCCCCCGGCGACCATATCCTTGACGATGATCTCCAGATATTTTTTTGAGATATTCTGTCTGGCGGCGACGTCCTTCAGGGGAATAAAGGCGCCGCTGTCGTTTTCCGCAAGGTCCAGCATGACGCGGATCGCGTAGCGTCCTCTTGTTGAGATCATTTGAACACTCCTTTCCGATCTTTTTTCCGGTCTCTTTCCAATCTGTATCTGTTCTGAATCTTTTTCCGGCCTGCCCCGGCAGGAGCATAGCCTTTTCCCCTATTATACGGTAGGTAAATAGGCGATTCAAGAGAAGAAGGGAAATAATCTGTTTAAAAACCTATTGACATAGTAGGTGAATATAGTTATAATCGGTCTCAAGTTAAGGGAAAGGAAAAACCTCATGAACTGAAGGAAAAACTTCCTGAACTGAAGGAAAGGAGAAGCGTCCATGAAGATCTACGCTGATCACGCTGCGACCACGAAGATGAGCGACGCAGCTGTAAATACTCTTCTCTGTATGAGCAAGGAGGTCTGGGGGAACCCGTCAAGTCTGTATGAGCACGGACAGAAAGCAAAAGAAGTGCTGGAGCAGGCGCGAGAAGACGTGGCGTCCGTCATCAATGCTGACCCGAAAGAGATCTACTTCACCTCCGGAGGAAGCGAAGCGGACAACCAGGCTATCCTTACCGCCGCGGAGATCGGCAGAAAACAGGGAAAAAAGCACATTATCTCTTCGGCTTTTGAGCACCACGCAGTACTTCACACACTGGAAAAGCTGAGAAGAGAAGGGTTTGACATCACGCTGCTGGACGTCCACGAGAACGGCATCATCCTCCCCTGTGAAGTGGAGGATGCCATCCGGGACGATACCTGTCTGGTGACCATCATGTACGCCAACAACGAGATCGGGACCATCCAGCCCATCCGGGAGATCGGAGCGGTGTGCCGCAGGAAAAAGGTTCTGTTCCACACGGACGCGGTGCAGGCAGTGGCGCATATCCCGGTGGACGTCAAGGCGGACAATATCGACATGCTTTCTTCTTCCGCCCATAAGTTCCACGGTCCGAAGGGCACCGGATTCCTTTACTGTAAAAAGGGTATCCAGCTTTCAAACCTGATCGAAGGCGGTGCCCAGGAACGCGGAAAAAGAGCAGGGACGGAGAATGTGCCCGGGATCGCCGCCATGGCGACGGCGCTGAAGGAAATGGACGGGAAGAAGATGCCGGCAGCGGCCCGGCTTACAAAATTAAGAGACAGGCTGATCGAAGGCCTTCAGCAGATCCCGCACTCTGCGCTGAACGGCGACGCAAAGCACAGGCTTCCGGGAAACGTAAACTTCTGTTTTGAAGGGATCGAAGGAGAATCCCTTCTCCTCCTTCTGGATGACAAGGGGATCATGGCTTCCTCCGGAAGCGCGTGTACCTCCGGCTCCCTGGATCCGAGCCACGTCCTGCTGGCCATTGGCAGGATCCACGATGTGGCTCACGGTTCTCTCAGGCTGACACTCGGGGAAGAGAACACGGAAGAAGAGGTGGAATACATCATCAAGTCCGTGAAAGAAGTGGTGGAATATCTCCGCGGGTTCTCACCCGTCTGGAGAGAGCTGATGTCCGGGGAAAGAGAATTCATTCTTTGAGGAGGAAATAAAAATGGCATTATACAGTGAGAAAGTGATGGATCATTTCCGCAATCCGCGGAATGTCGGTGTGATCGAAGACGCCAACGGGATCGGAGAAGTCGGCAACGCGAAGTGCGGAGACATTATGAAGATGTACCTGAAGATCGAGGACGATCTCATTCAGGACGTGAAATTCGAGACCTTCGGATGCGGAAGCGCCATCGCCTCCAGTTCCATGGCGACGGAGCTGATCAAAGGGAAACCGGTGTCGGAAGCGATGAAGCTGACGAACAAGGCTGTCGCGGAAGCGCTGGACGGTCTGCCCGCCTACAAGATGCATTGCAGCGTCCTGGCGGAGGAAGCGATCCAGTCCGCACTGGAGGATTATCAGAAGAGGACTGGTAAAACAATTGAATAAAGAACGCCTTGCGGAATCAGAATCAGGGGGTATTTCATGAGCGATTACAGATTTGAGACTTTACAGCTGCATGTGGGACAGGAGCAGGCGGATCCGGCGACGGACTCCAGAGCGGTTCCGATCTATCAGACCACATCCTATGTGTTCCACAACAGCAAACACGCCGCTGACCGCTTTGGGCTGGCGGACGCGGGCAATATCTACGGACGTCTGACCAATTCCACCCAGGACGTGCTGGAGAAGAGAATTGCCGCGCTTGAGGGCGGAACAGCAGCCCTGGCTGTTTCTTCCGGCGCTGCGGCAATCACCTATACCATCGAGGCGCTGGCGGCAAACGGCGGACACATCGTCGCGCAGAAGACGATCTATGGAGGCAGTTTCAACCTTCTGTCCCACACCCTTCCGCAGTACGGCATTGAGACGACTTTTGTCGACGCCCACGATCTTCAGGAACTGGAAGGCGCGATCAAAGAAAACACCAGAGCGGTCTATCTTGAGACTCTGGGCAATCCGAACAGCGACATCCCGGATATCGACGCGGCGGCGGAGATCGCCCACAGACACGGGATCCCGCTGGTCATCGACAACACCTTCGGCACGCCGTACCTGATCCGGCCCATTGAACACGGCGCGGATATCGTGGTCCACTCGGCGACAAAATTCCTCGGCGGACACGGAACGACCCTGGGCGGTATCATCGTGGAAGCCGGAAAGTTTGACTGGAGCGCCTCCGGAAAGTATCCTAATATCGCGGCGCCGAACCCGAGCTATCACGGAGTTTCTTTCTACGACGTCGTGGGTCCTGCGGCCTTTGTGACTTACATCCGGGCGATCCTTCTCCGGGACACCGGCGCCTGCATCTCCCCCTTCAACGCATTTCTCCTGCTGCAGGGCGTGGAGACGCTGTCCCTCCGTCGGGAAAGACACGCGGAAAATACGAAGAAGGTAGTGGAGTATCTCGCAAAACACCCGCAGGT
>CACZFV010000082.1 GCA_902780465.1 uncultured Lachnospiraceae bacterium | reverse complement strand
GGGCAGGGTCTTTACGGAATTATATTCAGTCAGTTCTTGCTCAATCACGCACTCGTTCTTGGTCAATCACGCACTCGTTCTTGGCCATTCCCCGAAATAAGCGTCCCCGAAATAAGACCGGACACGGTGCAGCTGTATTCAAAACAAAAGCGGATTCTGCGTTTTATTATATACGATAGGCATCAGTTTCGGTATCCGACTTGTATTATTTCAGAAAAGCCATTACAATACGAACTGTCAAATCTTTATCTTCTGGTGCTTCTTCTGTTTCTTCTTTTTTTCTGTTTCCCTTTTCCTGTTCATTGTCACAGCAATAAGGAACGTATTCATTGCTAAAGCAACAGGGAAAAAAATCCCGGTTTCATTGATCATAGCTGGACCTGACCGCAGTCTGCCCTTATACGGCGGGTTGCGCTTTTGTGATGTACGGTAATTTGCGCTTTTTGTGATGTACGGTAATTTGCGCTTTTTTGATGCCTGGCAGGCAAGATAATTTCTGGGGGAGAAGAACAGGCTGGTAATGTATGCTTTCGGAGATGTCAGGAGTATATCAGTGTCCTGTCAGGAGTATATCAGTGTGCTGCTTTGACATATGCAACAGGGAAAATGATCAAATGCATATGTCGAAAACGGTTCAAATCCAATTAAATCCCAATGAAAAAACCATAATTAGTGTCCAAATGACATATGCATTGCTGTAAAAAAGCAGTTTCATATGTCGGAAAAGAAGGAAAATGTTTTTCAAAGGATGAAAAATGGCTTGAATTGACATATGAAATCGAAAAAAAGAGTATTGCATATGTCACACCAATAATAAAACTACGGAGGAGAGCATGAATAATGTATCCGGGATGCTGGAACAACGAAGAAGAGATCTGGTAGCATTAAAGCAGCAACTTAAGAAGCGGCAGAAAAAGTATCCGGCAGGGACACTCAGAATCAGCAAATGCAGAGGGAAAGCACAGTATTACCACAGAGAAGAAGCCTCTGACAGACTGGGAAAATATCTGACGCCGGATAAAAAAGAGACAGTGATGCTGCTCGCACAGAAGGATTATGACCGCAGACTTCAGATGGCAGCGGAACAGGAGATCAAGGCGATCAAAGCTTTTCTGGAAAGATATCCGTCCACACCTCCTGAAAAGATCTTTGCAAGTCTGTCGGAGGACAGGATGAAACTGATTGTCCCATTTTATGAAACGGATGAAATGTTTATGCTACAATGGTGCAGTAAAGAGTATGAGGGACTTCCCTTCAAGGAGGATAGTCCGGAGCTTTATACGGACAGAGGAGAAAGGGTACGCTCAAAGTCGGAAGTGATCATCGCGAATCTTATGGCGAAAGAAAGCATTCCGTACAAATACGAATGTCCTCTGTACCTGAATGGATTCGGAACTGTACACCCGGATTTTACAGCTTTGAACGTAAAGAAACGGAAGGAATATTACTGGGAGCATCTGGGTATGATGGAAGATCCCGAATACTCGGAAAAAGCAGTCAGAAAGATCTCTGCGTATATAAAGAATGGGATATTTCCTGGGGAACAGCTGATATTGACAGCAGAGACAAAAGACTTCCCGGTCGATGTCCGGGAAATAAAAATGTTTATACAGCATTACCTGCAGTAAGATGATGCGACTCTGCAGACAGAGACCATGCGTCCATATCTGCAGTCAGAAACCATACGGGAGCTCTGTCTATGATCAACGATCTGCCGCTCCGCGGCTTGTTTATCGACTGGGATAAAATTGAAGAGGGCAACTATTTGCGACGCATTCCGGCGCTGGCAGGGGTGGGAGAGATTACTTTCCGGAATCCGGTCACGTTTTTTGTGGGGGAGAACGGCAGCGGGAAATCCACGCTGCTGGAAGCCATCGCTGTGGCTGCCGGGTTCTACCCGGATGGCGGGACCAGGAATTACAGCTTTTCGACCTATGATTCCCACTCTGAACTCTGCGGCGCTCTTCGTCTCTCCCGGGGGATCCGGAGGGCTTCCCACGGATATTTTCTCAGGGCGGAGAGCTTTTATAATGTGGCGACCAAGGAAGAGGAGTACAGCAGGGGACCGGGCGGAAAGCCCCAGCATTTTCATGAGAGATCCCACGGGGAGAGTTTTCTCGCCCTGGCGCAGAACAGCTTCCGGGGCGGCGGGCTGTATCTTCTGGACGAGCCGGAGGCGGCTCTTTCACCCCAGCGTCAGCTGACGCTGATGCTGGAGATCCACCGGTGCGTTCAGGAAAAAGCGCAGTTTTTGATCGTGACCCATTCCCCCATCCTTCTGGGACTGCCCGGGGCAGAGATCCTGAGTTTCGACGACGGACCTGTCCATCCCTGCAGCTATGAGGAGACAGACAGTTATCAGGTCACGTCTATGTTCATCAACCACCGGGAGCAAGTGTTGAAGCGGCTGCTGTGACCTGGGGAAGATGGAAGCTTTCTGTAGAAGTGAGGCTTGGGACTGATCGCTGCGGTTCAGATATGCGATTCCGTCAGGATTAAAACAGGGAACAGCAGAAAGCATTACACGTGGAATCAGCTGAGCAGGTACTCAGCTGAGCGGGAGGAAACAGGATGAGAAAAAGATGGATGCAGTATGCGGCTGCAGTGCTGATCCTGACCGCGGCGGTGTCCGGCTGCGGGCGGAAAGAGAAGGCCGCGGAACCGGCAAAGGCAGCGGAGACGACAGCGACCGCAGCAGCCGGAGACGCAGGAAACGGAAAAACGGAAGCTGGAAATGCAGAAGCCGGGATCGCAGCAGCTGAAACAAAGTCTGCGGCGGAAGAAAAAGCAGCGGCGGGAGAAAAAGATCCTTTGGGGATCAGAGCTGCGGCAGAGGAAAGCAAAGCCGGACCAGCAGAAAAAAAGGAAGAACAGACGGAAGAGCAGGCCGCCGGAACAATGAGGATCGACGTTAGGATCTCCGAAGACCAGCAGTACCTTTACCTCCCTGAGAGCGGGAAAGAGGCTGCCATGGTGCAGTCAGCGGAGGTGATGCTCTCCGGGGAGGAAGCGAATAAAAGGCCGCAGCTTGCGGAGACTCTTGACAGGATCAGCCGGGAAAAACTGCAGATCTCTGAGGAAGCCAGGGGCGCCCTTCTCTCCGACGCGGAAGAACTGAGAGAAAGCCTGGGAGAAAACGCGCGTCCTCTCACAGAAGAGATCAGTCTGACCCTGGGGCGGATGGATGAGCATGCGGTGAGTTTCCTCAGAACTTCCACAACGGATATCGGCGGCGCCCATAACTACTGGGAGTTCAGAGCCTGGACTTTGGATCCGGAAACGGGTGATATCCTGAAGCTTCAGGATATTGTGAAGAACAGAAAGGCACTGCCGGATCTTATTGTCGAGGCGATGGAGGAAGAGTACCATGAGGAACTGTCCCTCATCTCGGACGACGATCATCCGGAGAAGATCATTGAAGAGATCCTGAAAAAGGGGGAAGAAACGGGTGTCGACAGCTGGTATCTTACGCCGGAAGGACTGGAGTTCCTGTTCGGGCCTTATGTGCTGGACCTTGGGTTCTCTGAGCAGCGGGCGCTGATCCGTTATGAAGATCACCCGGAACTTTTCAGAATGCCGGCGCCGGATTATCCGCTGGTATACCTGAGAGATCTCAGAATGCCCGTGATACAGGTCTCTGAGAACGGCTCCTGTACCGCCTGCATTTCATTGGTGGAAACGGACTGGGCAAAGTATCCGGAGCTCTACGAGAGCCTTTACCAGTACAACGAGGACGTCAGAAAAAGGGCGGAGACATATCTGGAGGAAAGCAGGAGGAGCGCGCTGAACCTGGGAGATTCCGCCTTCTCTGAGGAACTCCGGATCACAGCGGAGATCCTCCGCCTGGACAGTGAAGTGCTTACGTTCAGCGAGACAACGGAAATGTCGGGCGTGGACGTAAAGGCTGCGGAACAGGCAGAGAACGTGAAGGAGTACAGCTTCGACATCCAGACGGGAAAAGTCCTCAGCGGCGCACAAATACCGCAGACATGACATGGATATCTGCTGATTCACTTATTAATCAGAACCCCGGATAAGTGTCCGGGGTTCTGTATATTTACAGGTCATCCAGGCGGAGCTTCGTCAGCGAGGCTCCGCTTTGCTGTGTGCTTAAGGAAGCGGCAGCACAGGCGAGGCGGCAGGCTTCTTTTAGATCAAGGCCGCTCAGGATACCGTGGATAAAATGCGCTGCCATGCAGTCGCCTGCGCCGGTGGTATCCATCGGGACCACCGGAAGAGCCGGGACCCAGCCGGATTCTTCCCGGGTGAGGTAAAACGCGCCCCGGGCCGCACACTTGATGACCACACAGGAGACGCCGCAGTTCAGGTAGACCTCTGCGGCTTCCTCCGGAGTGGAGGTGCGGGTCATGCTGAGAGCATCCTCCTCGCTGGGCAGAAAGTAGTCAAGATACGGCAGGAAGGGAAGGATCCCTTCCAGACCCTGGTGCTTTTTGTCGGAGCCGAGATCCGCAAAGGTCAGGATGCCCCGGCGCCTGCATTCCTGCAGCAGTTCGCTGAGGCCGTCTTCTTCAAGATACGGAACGCAGAAGAGACTTGCGATGGAAACTGCTTTCGGGTCCGCTTCCGGGATCCAGGCGCAGTCTTCCCTGAATACCTGACCGTGGGCGCCGTTGTTGGAGAAAATGTTCCGCTCGCCGTCCTCCCGCACAAGGATCAGGGAGGAACCGGTCTCCCGGTCCGCGGATTCCGTCACGCGGGAGATGTCCACGCCCCGCTCCTGCATGGCGGCCTTGGCCAGCAGTCCGGCCTGATCCTTCCCGACACAGGCTGCAACAGAAACGGACCTGCCGAGGTCCGCCAGCCGGATGCTCTGATTGGCGGCGTCTCCGCCAGTAGAGAGCCGGATCCCGCCGATCCGCTGTTTCTCTTTCCAGGTATTCTGTTCCGCGATGGACTTCGCGGTGATATCCATCACGACAGTTCCGATGACGACGACGTCCATAGATCTCCTCCATTTTCCGCGGACAGACGTGTGCGGCGCGGAAGTCCGCTTTTACTCCCTGGGGTCATTATACGCCCGGCGGTCTTTTTTTACGAGGCCCGCTCAGGTAAAAGTATGTGCTCCGGGATCTGCTGCAGGATGTTTCAGAAACAGATGGAAAGTATTGCGGCCAGATGATAACATAATGGGAACCGGGACGGCAGGAAAGTGTCTTTGCCGCCCGCGGGATGGGAGGAGCAGGATCATGCTGCATATCGGATGTCATCTGTCCAGCACAAAAGGATATCTCGCCATGGGACAGGAAGCCCTCAGGATCGGGGCGGATACCTTCGCGTTTTTCACCAGGAACCCCAGGGGAGGAAACGCAAAGCCCATGGACGAAGAAGACGCGAAGGCGCTGGCATCGCTTCTGGCGGAGCACCATTTTGCGCCGCTGGTGGCCCACGCGCCCTATACATATAATCTGTGCTCTGACAAGGAATCCAACCGGAGCTTCGCGAAGGAATCCATGGCGGAGGATCTGAGGCGCCTGGAATTTCTGCCGGGAAACTGCTACAACTTTCATCCGGGCAGCCACATGAAGCAGGGGACGGAAGCAGGGTGCCGCATGATCGCCGACGCGCTCAACGGACTTCTCTGGAAGGAGATGCACACCACGGTGCTGCTTGAGACCATGGCCGGAAAAGGAAGCGAAGTCGGGGGCACTTTTGAAGAGCTGCGGATGATCCTGGACCGTGTGGAGCTGAAGGAGAAAATGGGCGTGTGCCTCGACACCTGCCACGTACATGACGGGGGCTATGACATCGTCCGCGATCTTGACGGCGTACTGAAGGAATTCGACCGGGTCATCGGGCTTGAATGGCTGAAGGCGGTCCATATCAACGACAGCAAAAATCCCTTCGGCTCCCACAAGGACCGGCATGAAAAAATAGGCCTCGGGACACTGGGTGAGGAGACATTCCGGGCGGTGGTCACGCATCCGGATCTGCGGGAACTTCCTTTTATTCTGGAGACGCCTCAGGAGGACAATGACGGCTACGCGTGCGAGATATGCATGCTGAGGGGGTTCGCAAAATGAGTATAAATCTGGTCTTTTTTCTGAACAGCGCGGCGCTGGGCGTCGGGCTGGCCATGGATGCTTTTTCAGTCTCCCTGGCCAACGGTCTCCATGAGCCCCGGATGCCCCGGGGGCGGATGTGCTTTATCGCGGGGGTCTACGCTTTTTTCCAGTTTCTGATGCCGATGACCGGCTGGGCATGTATCCATACCATTGCGGTTCTGTTTTCCGCTTTCCGGAAGATGATCCCCTGGATCGCACTGGGGCTTCTTCTGTATCTCGGCGGCAAGATGATCCTGGAGGGCGTGCAGGAGAGGAACAGCGGCAGTGACGGCGGGATAGGGCCATGTCTTTCAGGGAGGGACCTGCTGCTGCAGGGGATCGCCACTTCCATCGACGCGCTGTCCGTTGGGTTCGCCATCGCGGAGTATGCTCTGATCCCGGCATTTATTGCCTCGCTGATCATTGCGGCTGTGACTTTCATCATCTGCATCGGGGGCCTTCTGATCGGAAGAAAGGCAGGAACAGCGCTTTCCTGGAAGGCTTCGGTGCTGGGCGGGTGCATCCTGGTCCTGATCGGAATCGAGATCTTTCTGAAGAACCTCTGAACAGGTTTTCTGAAGATGATCAGAACAGATTTCCTGATGGACCACAGAATATGTTATGATGACAATATCCGCAGTCTTTTCCTGAGGAAGCTGCGGTTTGTGACAGCAGGTGACGTTTGAGAGGAGAAATAAATGTCAGTACTGAGAGAGGATTTTCTGTGGGGAGGCGCCGTGGCGGCGAATCAGTGCGAAGGCGCATGGAACGCGGACGGAAAAGGACCGTCGGTCCCGGACATGTGCACCAACGGCTCCGCGAAAGAAGCGAAGTGGGTGACGACGGAGATCCGGCCGGACCGTCTGTACCCTTCCCATGAAGCCATCGATTTTTACCATCGCTATGAGGAGGACATCTCCCTCTTTGCGGAGATGGGGTTCCGCTGCTTCCGGCTCAGCATCAACTGGACCAGGATCTTCCCGACAGGCATGGAGACAGAGCCGAACGAAAAAGGCCTGGAGTATTATGACAGAGTATTCGACTGCTGCAGAAAGTACGGCATCGAACCGCTGGTCACCATCTCCCACTATGAGCTCCCCTATGCGCTGGTGGAGCGGTACAACGGCTGGGAAAGCCGGGAACTGATCGACTGCTATGTGCGCTACGCCAGGACTCTGTTTGACAGATACCACGGCAAGGTAAAGTACTGGCTGACCTTTAACGAGATCAACTCCTCGGTGGTGCCGCTGGGTGCTGTGGTGAACACGGGGACCATCCGCGGCTTCGAGGGCCCGGTGTCCGCGCTCCCGGACAAGAAGCAGGAACGCTTCCAGGCACTGCACCACATGTTCCTGGCCTCCGCCCTGGCGGTAAAATACGCCCACGATCATTATCCGGGGCTTCTCATCGGGGACATGAACCTGTTCTCCGTGTCCTATCCGCTGTCGCCGGACCCGGACGACGTGCTGAAGAACCAGCAGAACATGAACATGAATAACTGGTTCTGTTCGGACATCCAGGTGCGGGGCGCCTATCCTTTCTACGCGAAACGGTTCTTCGAAGAGAACGGCATCACGATCCGGAAGGAAGCGGGAGATGAAGAGATCCTGAAGGAAGGAACGGTGGATTTCTACACCTTTTCCTACTACATGTCCACCTGCATCACCGCGAAGAACGACGCGGCAGCTGCCGGGGGCAACATCATCTCCGGTGTGCCGAATCCGTACCTTAAGTCCTCGGACTGGGGCTGGCAGATCGACCCGAAGGGTCTCAGATTCAGTCTGAACGAGATCTACTCCCGCTACGGGCTGCCCATGATGGTAGTGGAGAACGGACTCGGCGCCTACGATCAGAAGGGAGAGGACGGCGTGGTTCATGACAGCTACCGGATCGACTACCTGAGGCAGCACATCGAACAGATGAAGGAAGCAGTCAGGGACGGCGTGGATCTGATGGGATATACGCCCTGGGGATGCATCGACCTCGTCAGCGCGACCACCGGAGAGATGGCCAAGCGATACGGTTTCATCTATGTGAACAAGTTCGACGACGGGACAGGAGACCTGACGAGAGAAAAGAAAGAATCCTTCTGGTGGTATCAGAAGGTGATCAGAAGCAACGGAGAAGAGCTTTGAAAGACATGATCGGGAATGATGTCTGAATTGAGATAAGGAGGTATGTGGTATGGAACGAACGGTTGAAGTAGTATTTGCGGAACTGCCGGAGACCCTGGAGGCGATGAAGCGTCTGCCCCAGGCTTCTCTTTCCACACCTTTTGACACTGCCGCGCTGACCGTGGCGGCACTGGCGGTATACCCGAAAAACAAAGAGGAATCCCTTGCAATGCTGGCGTTTCTGAAGGGACCGGCGGGTGTCAGCACTTATGAAAAGCAGTTTATCCGCGACCGCTTCATGGACAAGGACTACGTTCCGCGCTCCTATTTCAAAGGTGCCGTGCCGGGCAACGATTACACCCCGGACGTCCCGGCGGTGATCGAAGTCAGCGAGAATCCGTATTCCTATCAGGATCCAGGCTACGCAAAGCTCTATCTTCAGTCCGGCGGCGCCGACAGCCCCAGGGCCGTGCAGCTCCGGCAGGCGAAGGACGGGAAGTGGTATCTCTGGGAGCAGTTCCTCCTGGCGGATATCCGGAAGCCCGAGAGCCAGAATCCGTGGATGTAAGAGGGGGAGCGGCTGCCGTGCGGCAGTCTGGCGTGTGACGGGCTTTCGTGCGGAGGGGATAGTTCCGGTGGCTCCGAACTTCCCGCACGAGCGTGTGGTTTGGGCGTAATCCGGCTTTTTCTGGATTTTTGTACCCTTCAGAACCCTTCAATCCTGCTTCTTTGCCTATATAAACTGTGAATCGGGCGTTTCAGGAGAATTTTTCGTTTTTTGTACCCCTGCTTTCAAATAAACAGGGGTACAAAATTTTGAAAAAGCCTCTGAAACGCCCGTTTATCCTCTTCAGAGGCCAGGAGTCCTCTGAAAACCGTGTTTAAAAGGGAACAAATCTTATAAAAAAGTCCGGAAACGCCCAATCGCAGTACACAGGCTTCCGGGCTGCTTCCCGGCTGTCTGTTTCGGTATGGAAGAAGCTGCCTGACGGCAACCCGCGCGCGGCGCGCAAGTCCCGCGTTCTTTTTTATCCCTGGTTTGCCATGCGGTAGATCTCGGCCATGTCTTTTTCGTACAGGACTCTGGCGCTGCCCTTCTTTCCGCCGCTGGCTCTGGAGCAGGAAGCTGCCATGGCGAGGATCTGCTCCTCTGTGGGGGCGATGCCGAGCTCCTTCAGGTTTGCGGGCATGGCGATGCGGTGATAGAAGTCTTCCATCGCCGCGATGCCGGCGAGGGCAATTTCCTCGTCCGTCATCTCCGGAGTGCGCTGTACTCCCATGACTTTCTCCGCGTAGCGGACAAAGCGGGGCAGCACGGCCTCGCTGCGGAACACATAGCGCGCCCAGGAGGACCAGATAGCCGCAAGACCTGCGCCGTGGGTCACGTCGAACATCCCGCTGAGCTCATGCTCCAGGCCGTGGGAGGCAAAATCCCCGGCGCTGATGCCGCAGCCTGTCAGGCCGTTGTGGGAGAGACTGCTTGCCCACATGACTTCAGAGCGCGCCTTGAGGTTCCCGGGGTCGTCCCGGAGGATCTCCGCGTTTTTCATGACCGTCCTGAGAAGACCTTCCGCGATCTCATCCGTCAGCTCCAGGGTGTCCCCCGGAACAAAATAGCGCTCCATGGTGTGCATCATGATATCGGCGCAGCCTGCTGCTGTCTGATAGGGCGGCAGTGTGGCGGTGAGCTCCGGGTTC
>CACZFV010000081.1 GCA_902780465.1 uncultured Lachnospiraceae bacterium | reverse complement strand
ATGTACGGAAAGCGCCTGGAACAGGCTTAAGGAAGATACAAAGGAGGTTATGAGATGAAAGGAATTGTTCTGGCAGGTGGTTCGGGAACCAGATTGTATCCGCTGACAAAAGTGACGTCAAAACAGCTTCTGCCGATATATGATAAACCCATGATTTACTACCCGTTATCGACCCTGATGCTGGCAGGTATCCGGGATATACTGATCATCAGTACACCAAGCGATACTCCTCGTTTTGAAGCACTGCTTGGCGATGGATCACAGTTTGGCATTTCTTTATCGTATAAGGTTCAGCCCAGTCCGGATGGTCTGGCACAAGCGTTTATTCTGGGGGAGGAATTCCTCGCCGGAGAAGCGGGAGCTATGGTCCTTGGAGACAATATTTTCTATGGCAACGGATTCAGGAGAATGCTGCGTAATGCTGTTATAGATGCCGAAGAAAATAAAAGAGCAACTGTTTTCGGCTACTATGTTACGGATCCCGAGCGCTTTGGCGTAGTTGCTTTTGACAAAGATGGGAAAGCGACCAGCATCGAAGAAAAACCGACAGAGCCAAAGAGCAATTATGCGGTGACAGGACTTTACTTCTACCCGAATGACGTGTGTAAGCGTGCGAATCAGGTAAAACCCTCAGCCCGTGGTGAGTTGGAGATTACTACGTTAAATGAAATGTATTTAAAAGACGGCCTGCTGGATGTTCAGCTTTTGGGACGTGGGTTTGCCTGGCTTGATACAGGAACAATGGACAGTCTGATCGAGGCATCGGAATTTGTACAGACGATCGAAAAACGGCAGGGTGTAACGATCAGCGCGCCTGAGGAGATTGCGTTTATCAATCATTGGATAGACAGCGAGAAGCTTAGACAAAGCGCGGCGGCCTATGGGAAAAGCCCGTATGGCTTGCATTTAAAAGCTGTTGCAGAAGGAAAGATAAGATACTGAGGAGATGATGCAGTGAGTAAGCGTGTGTATATCAGCGCCGACTATTCCGAAGCAGATGGCGACCGGGATGTCATCGATGTTCTTTACAATTGGGGAAAAGACAACTATCACAAGGTGAATTATGTTGATACGGCTGAAGTGGTTTCCGGAAGCGTGTCTGATGATCCGGACTGTCGTTTCTGCGACTTAAAGAAGGAGTTCAATGATCAAATTAATATTTCATCGGCCGTGATCTTCGTTATCGGAGATAAGACTGCAACTAGGACAGCCGGTAGTTTTTGCCGTAGAATCGATGAAGGTGCAGGTTGCTCTTGCACTCCATATAAGCAGAATTCAAGTGGCCAGACTATCTGCAAAATATGGGGAGAAACTCACACGCCGGCAGCAAATGAGGATCTCGGCAGAATCAATAAGTTCTCATTCATTGAACACGAATTCAGGCAGGCAGAAAAAAAGAACAAGAATATCGTAGTGGTGTATAACTCCCTACACAAGCAACCAGGATGGCTTCCGTCATATATGAGTGGATATGAAGATATTGCGCAGCCATTCTGGATCAAGAATTCATGGGGCGGAAGATCAGGGAATTACGATTTCATAAAGAAAGCACTTGGATATGAGTAAGATTTCGAGGGCTCTGATTGGAAAGGGTAGTACAATCGCATATCCGATAATAACGGCGATCTTTATGATCGTTCCGGAGAATGCCTTCAACTCTGTGAAGATCTGTAAGGATTGGTCTGATACCAGAAGTATTCTAATAAACCGCCTGATTGTTTGTGTGGTAGTCTTCATAGTATCTGATCTCATATACTGGGTTTATCGAAAGAATCGAAAGAAAGTGATTGTCAAAGGAAGCGACTTCTCAATTCAAATTGAATACGCAAACCTGATGGATATTCCCTCTGGAAAAGTTGTCATCACCTTCGACGAATGCTTTACCACAAAGGTCGGTATAGAGCCGGGAGATATAAAAGCGGGATCAGTGTGTGGACAGTATCTGGAGAAGTATAAGATAAAGAATTACGGTCAGGAGTTAAATATTCAGGAGTTGATTGTAAATTCGGGGATTAAACCAGCAAAAGGAAAATCTAAATACAAGGGACAGACGAGATATACTCCGGGAACAATCATTCAGAATGGTAATGATTTACTAGTAGCTTTCGCAAAGATTGATGAGAATGGTAGAGGCCATCTAACTTACGATGAATATCTAGATTGTCTGGATAAACTCTGGGAGCAGATTGATATTTACCATGGGACAGATGATGTTTATGTTCCGATTCTTGGATCGAGAATAACTTATTTTGATAAGGCGTTTACACAGCAAGAACTGCTTGATATCATGATTAATTCATATAGCTTGAGTCCAAAGAAGTTGAAAGAACCTAATATACTTCATATTGTTTGCAAAGAACGTGAAGGTTTCTCTGTTAATGATGCGTTTGGAGTGGAATAAAGAATAATTGGTGGAATCTTTCTGTTCCACTCCGCTATTGCTGCTTGGCGACGGATCACAGTTTGGCATTTCCTTATCGTATAAGGTTCAGCCAAGTCCGGATGGACTGGCACAAGCATTTATTCTGGGTGAAGAATTCCTCGCCGGAGAAGCGGGAGCTATGGTCCTTGGAGACAATATTTTCTATGGCAACGGTTTCAGGAGAATGCTACGCAGTGCTGTTTTAAATGCCGAGGAGAATAAACGGGCAACGGTTTTCGGATACTATGTTTCAGATCCGGAGCGTTTTGGCGTGGTTGCTTTTGACGAGAGCGGTAAAGCTACCAGCATAGAAGAAAAAACCGTCAGAGCCCAAGAGCAATTATGCAGTGACAGGTCTTTATTTCTATCCAAATGATGTGTGTACACGTGTGAATCAGGTAAAACCATCTGCTCGTGGTGAGTTGGAGATTACTACGCTAAACGAAATGTATTTGAAGGATGAACTCCTGGATGTACAGTTATTAGGACGTGGTTTTGCTTGGCTTGATACAGGAACGATGGACAGCCTGATCGAAGCCTCGGAGTTTGTCCAGACGATAGAAAAACGCCAGGGTGTAACGATAAGTGCTCCTGAGGAGATTGCTTTTATTAATAATTGGATAGACAGTCAAAAGCTTAGAGAAAGCGCAGAGGCTTACGGAAAAAGTCCTTATGGAACGCATTTAAAAGCATAAAAGCGGTAGCTGACAGTAAAATTAGATATTAATTTAGTTGTCCCGGCTTCTGGCGGGACTTAAAAAAGAATGGAAGATCAGCTTTAGGAGGTGAACCGTGAAAACAATAGATAGATCCTCAATTCGCCTGATCGCCACGGATCTTGACGAGACCCTGCTTCATAAGGACAAGGCTTTCTCAGACTATTCTCGTCAGGTGCTGAAAAAACTGATCGATAAAGGATATCTTGTGGTCCCGGCTTCCGGCCGGGACTTAAAAAGGATGTGTGAGAATATCCTGACCATGCAGGGGATCCGTTATGCCATCACCCTGAACGGCGCCCAGGTATATGAGCTGCCGGGTGAGGCGGTGAGCGCTGACGGGACGGAGATCCGGCCGGTGCGGCGTGTCGGCGAATTTCCGCTTTCAGAGGAGGAGGCAGTTCTTTCCCTGGACTGGATGCGTCCGTACTGCAACATTCTGGAGATGGATACGGATCAGGGACTGCTGCGGGAAGTAACTGTTGTAAGACCCGGCTGCTTCGAAGCACTGTCCGGTGAACCGCTGACAGAAAAAAGCGCGGAACGCTTTATCCGGAAGCGCTACTTCTTTATCAATTTCGATGTGCCGGAGTACCAAAGCCTGTCTGAATATATCCGGAAGGAGCATCCGGTGGTATGGAAGGTCAGCGGCTTCTATGCGGACCGGCAGCAGTTCGAAGCAATCCTGAAAAAGGAGTTTCCGGATAAAAACGTGAATTTCTGCGCGTCGGATGATCTGCTGACGGAGACATCGTCCGCCCATGCTTCAAAAGGGAACGGACTGCGCCGCCTGATGGAAGTGCTGGAGATCCCGAAGGAAGCAGTCCTCGTCTTCGGGGACAACGGAAACGATATCGACATGTTCCACACTGCCGGGATCTCTGTCGCTGTGGGAAATGCGCTTCCGGAGGTTCAGACGGAGGCTGATTTTGTCTGCGGGACAAATGATGAGGACGGAGTGGCCAGGTTTTTGGAGGAACACCTGCTGAAAAATGAAGATTTCTAAGCTGTTTAAGATCCTGATCGCGGTGCTGCTGCTGGAGGTGCTGGTGTTTAATTACCGGCACTGGGAGTCCCTGGCGTTCATGGAGGCGCCGTTTGTTGGGGTATGCTCGGACAGCGCGATCGAACTGACAGGCATTGATGCCCATGTCAGCAATCTGTACCTGGATCCGTTTTCCGGGGACCAGACGTGGAAAACAGGGAATGCAGTCCCTCTGCAGATCGAAGTGACGGATGAGGCAAATGCACTGTACCTGAAGCTCCCGGAGACAGAGATCGTATACGGGATACCGGAGAGTTTTTACAAAAGGCTGTACCTGTCCGGGAAAACAGAAAAAATACGGATCAGCTTTCCGGAGGGAATGCCGGAGACTTTTGCCCCTGGAGCAGTCAGGATCAATGCCGTAAGACCGTTTTTATTCTGTCTGCCGAGAGTCCTGATCCTGTTCTGCATCGGCTGTTTCCTGATGGTCTTCCGGCCGGGAGGAGAGATTTACAAGATCCCGCTTTCTTTTTCGGAAAAGCGGCAGAGAGCAGCAGTGATCCTGTGGATGGCTGTCAATATGGCTGCGGTGGGGGCAGTCGGCCTTTCCTGCCTGAACTTTAGATGGACGCAGACGGAATGGCTGGCGGACCTCCAGTATAATTACCTTGCGGAATCCCTGCTGGAAGGCCGGGTCTCCCTGGGGATCGAACCGCCGGCCTGCCTTCTGGAGATGGAGAATCCCTATGATTACGCGTTGAGGGCCATGAAGCTGAAGGAGTCCGGCGAGACTCTGATCATGGATCTCGCGTACTATAACGGGAAATACTACAGTTATTTCGGAATTGTTCCGGTGATCCTGTTTTATATTCCCTGCCTGCTTCTGACAGGAAGGCAGCCCGGCGCCGGCTATATCATTCTGGCCCTGGGGATCCTGTTTGTACCTGCCGCTTTCTGGTATGTACGTACCTGCATCAGAAAGTATTGGAAGTCCGTTTCTCTTGGTCTGTACCTGCTGCTGTCTTCAGTGCTTGTCTTTGGCGGCGGGATCCTTTATCTGGTGCAGAATTCAACGATCTATTCGCTTCCTTTCCTTCTGAGCCTTCTGCTGGATCTGCTTGGCATCACCTGCTGGATGCACGCGGCATATCAGGAAGAGGGAAAGCAGGAAGGAAAGCTCCATAAGGGCTGGCTGCTTGCCGGCGGGATCTGCATGGCGCTGGTGATGGGCTGCAGACCGTCTCTTGCCATCGCGCTGTTTCTGGCCTTTCCGCTTTTCTGGAAAGAGATCCGGGAGAGAAAGTTCTTTTCAAAACAGGGCGCCGGAAATACGATCGCGGTGATGGCACCTTTTTTTCTGATTGGTTTTGCCCTGATGGGGTATAATTATGCCAGGTTCGGAAGTTTCCTGGATTTCGGGGCGGCCTATAATATGACGGGTTTTGACATGACGCACAGAGGGTTTGTGCCGGAAAGGTTCAAACTGGGTTTCTTTGAGTATTTTTTCCAGCCGCTGACAGTGCGCCCGCGTTTTCCCTATGTATATGTCCTGGCGCCCCATATGGGCCTGGTCACGGATCACCTTGGGCAGACGATCAATGAACCGTTTCTCGGCGGCTACTTTGCCATGAATTTTGTGGGGCTGCCGGTATTTCTTGCGGGCAGGTTCAGAACACAGCTTCGGGAAAAGGGACTTTATGTCTATACCCTGATGCTGCTTCTGTTTTCGGTGATCCTTGTCGGACTGGATACGCAGATGGTGGGGATCACGGCGAGGTATCTCTCAGACTTTTCGATGTTTATGACCATGGCTGCTGAATTGGTGATCCTGGCAGCCCTGCAGGATTCCGGAGAGCGGGGATACAGGGAGGAGCTGCAGAAAGTCTTCGTGATCCTGATGATCCTCTGCATCTTTACGAATCTTTGGCTCACTGCTTCCTCCGGGATCTATGCGGATCTGAAGTTGATGAGGCCGCGGATCTACTACTGGCTGAAATACCTTTCAGCTTTGTCACTGTGATTTCTTGTATCCTGGAGATAGATCATGCAGACAAAAAGACTGCGTCAGCCGGATATTGCCCGCGGGATCGCCATCATCTGCATCGTGCTGGGACATCTGGGGAACAACAGCATCAACCGCTTTGTGTTCACATTCCATGTGCCGGTCTTCTACCTGCTTTCCGGTTATTTCCTGAATGAACAGGATTCCCTGAAGGACTATCTGCGGAAAAGGTCCCGCAGCCTTCTGCTTCCCTACGCAGTCACCTGTCTCGGGGTCATTCTGATGGCACTTCTTCTGAACAGGTTCATTACTGTCCCGCAGCCTGCGGGCGCAGTTTTCCGTAGGTGGCTGGGAGCCGCGCTTTACGGCGCGGGGGACAGCTATCAGGAACCCTTTGTGATCCAGGGGATCGGCGCTGTCTGGTTCCTTCTGGCCCTGTTCTGGGCGGGGCTGGGCATGCAGTGCCTGCTGAAGTGCGCGCCCGGGGTCAGACCGGTCATTGTCGCGCTCGTTTTCTTTCTGAGCGGACTCAGCCGGCGGCTTTTCTGGTTTCCGCTGAGTATCCAGGCAGGAGGGACAGGCCTCCTGTTCGTGTATCTGGGATACCTGGGAAAAGATCTTCTGCCGGCATTTCAGACTCAGCGCCGGGAGATCCGGCTGGCAGCTCTCCTGGGAGCATTCTGGGTGTGGGGCTCCTTCATCCGCGACTTCCGTTCTTTCTGGCTGGTCCACAGTGACTGCGGAAGAGGCGTCGTGGATATTTTCGGGAGTCTCTGTGCCTGTGCCTGCGTTCTGTACCTTTCCGGGATGATTGAAAAACGAACCGGGCGGATCGCGGGGACACTGGAATATCTGGGAAAATACAGTCTGCTGGTACTGTGTATCCATACGATCGAACTGGAGCTGTTGCCCTGGCACAGACTGGAGGAAGCGCTGTTCGGAGAACTGACGGGACCGGAACATTACGGTCTGCTGATACTGGCGAAGTTCCTCTGGATCCTTCCTCTGACGGTGCTGTGTGAGAAGTGGAGCGTCACAAGAAGACTCTTCGGGTATCATTGAACGGAATTCGGAAAGGAGACGTGTGATGATCAAAGTCTCGGTAGTCATACCGGTCTATAACGCGCAGAAGTACCTGGAACAGTGCCTTTCCAGCGTGGTGGATCAGACGCTGAAGGAGATCGAGATCATCTGTGTGAATGACGGCTCCAGGGACGGGTCCCCCGGGATCATCCGGTCCTTTATGGAGAAGGATCCGAGAGTCAGGATGATCGATAAAAAGAACGGCGGTTACGGCCAGTCTGTCAATATGGGGTTTGATGCGGCCCGGGGAGAGTATCTCGGGATCGTGGAGGCGGATGATTTTGCCGCCCCGGAGATGTTCGAAAAGCTGTACGGTAAGGCGAAGGAGAACGGGGTGGATGTGATGAAGGGCGCCTTCTTCGATTACTATACCGCTCCCCGGGAAAGAATTGTCCGCAGAAAGATTGCGGAGAGACTTCTGGAGGGACGGGTGTTCCGGCCCTCGTCCTGTTTCCGGACCTCTCTGGATGCTTTTGATTTCTTCAATGTCCAGCCCTCCGTCTGGTCCGCTGTCTACAGGACGGAGTTTATCCGCGGGAACGGGATCCGTTTTCTGGAGACGCCCGGGGCTTCCTATCAGGACACCGGATTCAATTTCAAGGTATGGAGCCTCGCGAAGCTGGTGATGCTTACCAACGAAGCATTCCTTTATTACCGGCAGGACAACACCCAGTCCTCTGTGAATTCGCCGGGCAAGGCCTTCTGCATCTGCGACGAGTACGCAGAGCTGGACCGTTTCCTGAAGGAACGGCCGGCCCTCGACAAAAGGCTGCGGCCTGTCGAGGAGCGGCTGAAGCACGAAAGCTACATGTGGAATTACCGGCGCCTTTCTCCGGAGCTTCGTCCGAAGTTTCTTGAGCGTTTCGCCGATGAGATGCGCGCGGACATCGAAAAGGGCTATATAAAGAAAGATGGTTTTGAACGCTATGCCTGGAAGCAGCTGATGCTCCTCCTGAATGATCCGGAGGGCTTCAGTACCTGCAAGTTCGACCGGGGAGTTCTTCTGCTGGAACGAAAAAGCGAAAAAGCCCTCCGGAAGCTCAGGAAAATGCGATACAAATAGGAATGTCTCACGCAGGAGAGAGCAATGGCACGGTCGCCGCACAGCATCACCTACAATTTCATAATGAATGCGGCGCTCAGCGTTTCTTCCTTCCTGTATCCGCTGATCACCTACCCGTATGTGACCCGGGTGCTGGGGGCTGAGTATTACGGCAAGGTCGTTTTCGCCAGTTACGTGGCGACCTGGGTCAGCATGTTTGCCCAGCTCGGCATCCCGACTTACGGGATCCGGGCCTGTGCCGCGTGCAGAAATGACAAAGCGAAGCTCCGTAAGACCGTCCTGGAGATCCTGACGCTGAATGTCATTACTGCGCTGCTGGTGTATGCGGTATTTATCCTGACGCTGTTCCTGGTGCCCCGCTTCCGGCAGGATCCGGCGCTGTTTCTGATTATTACGATCCCGGTCCTTCTGAATGCCTTCGGAGCGGACTGGTTCTACAAGGGGCTGGAGGAGTACGGCTATGTCGCCGCGCGGGACACACTGTTCCGCGTCCTCTCGATCATTGTCCTCTTCCTGACGATGCACACCCGGGCGGACTACCGCATTTACGGCGTTATGATCGCCGTGGCGGACGGCGGCCCCGGGATCATGAATTTCCTGCGGCTCCGGAAACAGCTGGGCGGCTTTTCAGGTGGTCAGGCTGCAGACACGGCGAGTATCGACTGGCAGCAGCATGTGAAGCCGGTCCTCACCTTTTTCATGCTCTCTGTGGCGATCTCCATCTACACCAGCATGGATGTGGTGATGCTGGGCTTTTTATCCTCGGACACCCAGGTGGGATATTACGGCGCCGCCACAAGAATGAAGGCGCTGGCAGTAAGCTTTGTCACAGCCCTCGGGGGAGTACTGATGCCGCGGGTCTCCAATTATCTTGCAGAGGGAAAGGAGCAGGAGTTCCGGGAGCTTGTGAAGAAGAATTTCTCATTCGTGCTGCTGGTCTCAGTGCCGATGATGGTCTTTCTCGCCGGGGCAGCGGATCAGGTCATTTTCCTTCTTTCCGGGACAGATTTCGCCGGAGCGGTGCTGCCCATGCAGGTCATTTCCGTCACGATCGTGATGATCGCTCTCACCAATGTGATGGGAATGCAGATCCTGGTCCCTTCCGGCAGGGAAAAGCTGACTACGGTCTCCACGATCTGGGGCGCCTGTGTGAATCTTATTGTAAATCTTCTGATGATCCCGAAGTTCGGGGCCATGGGCGCTGTGATCGGTACCGTCCTCGCGGAGCTGACGGTGCTGGCAGTACAGACATTTTTCCTCAGAAAGGAGCTGCCGCTCTTCTTTGATGGCATAGAAGGCGGAAAGCTGCTCGCTGCGATCCTTGCAGCGACTGCCGGCCTGATCATTACCCGCAGGATCCTTGGGCCTGTGCCGGCATCCACGGTTCCGGAATATCTTCTGCACCTCATCGTAATGGGCGCCGTGTTCTGCCTGGTCTACGGGACTGTGCTGCTGGTGACGCGGGAAAAAGGAAGCCGGGAACTGCTTGGAAAGCTGCGGAAAAAAAGGAGGACTTCATGAACTGCACGCTGAGCGTAGTCATGCCGGTCTATAACACAGAACCTCTGCTGCTGGACCGTTCCGTAGGGAGCCTCCTGGATCAGGAGTACCGGGATCTGGAGCTGATCCTGGTGGATGACGGCAGCGGGGAGCAGACAGCCCGCAGGCTGGATCAGCTTGCGGAACAGGATACGAGGATCCGTGTG
>CACZFV010000080.1 GCA_902780465.1 uncultured Lachnospiraceae bacterium | reverse complement strand
CTCCTCGTCCCGACCAAGCTGGTGCAGAATTTCCGCTTTGAATGTGCCTTTGTCGCATGAGAAAGCCGCTTCCTTGTTTTCAAAGAAGATCGCGATGGTATTCGTCCGGTTCAGAAGGTCGTCGTCAAAGGTCTCTTCGCCCTCTTCGCAGACCAGGAGAAGGGTCTTTCCCTCGGTCTGGAAATAGGGCTGGTCAATGGTAAATTTGAGGAACTGGGTCTTTCCCGCCTCCAGGAATCCGTTGATCACAAATACCGGAGTCTTTCCCTCGTTCTCATCGTACTGTTCTGCCATATTTATGCTTTAAACTCCTTCTCAAGCAGTTCTTCCTTCAGGTCGGAACCGATCACGCAGACCTTGCCGGTGTAATCCGGCGTTCCCTTACGGATCTCCACCTCGCCGGGAACCAGGTCAAAGTAGAGCCATTCCGTCTTTGTATCCGTGGACACCATGCCCTTGCAGCGCACCACTGTTCCGAACTCGTCGGTAGTCGCCAGACGGTCCAGAATGTTTTTGAGCTTCGCCTCATCCATGGGTGCCAGATGCTCCAGGCCCCAGCTCTGGAAGATCTCGTCCGCGTCATGGCCGTGATGATGGTGGTGATGGTGGTGGTGATGCTCATGGTGGTGCTCGTGCTCGTCGTCATCATCGTCGTCATCGTCGTGGTGGTGATGATGGTGGTGCTCGTGCTCGTCATCATCATCGTCGTCATCATCGTGATGATGATGGTGATGGTGGTGCTCGTGCTCGTCGTCATCATCGTCGTGATGGTGGTGGCAGCAGCACTCCTCCTCTTCGTCCTCTTCCTCCATGACCTGCTTCATCAGCTCCGCCTTCAGGTCCACCGGCTCCTCCAGGATCTCCAGGAGTTTCTTCCCGGTCAGCAGGGCGAGAGGTGTGGTGATGATGGTCGCGGTGGGGTTCACTTCGCGGATCAGCGCCACAGCTTCATCGATCACTTCCTGTTTTGCCACGTCCGTCCTGGAAAGGACGATGGTCGTGGCGAACTGCACCTGGTTGTTGAAGAATTCGCCGAAGTTCTTCATGTACATTCTGCACTTCTTCACATCCACCACGGTGACGGCAGAGTTGTTCTCCACCTCCAGCTCCTCTTCCACGTCGGACACGGCGCGCATGACGTCGGAAAGCTTCCCGACGCCGCTGGGCTCGATGATGATGCGGTCAGGCGCGTAGGCCGTGAGGATCTCCTTCAGGGAACTGGAGAAATCCCCGACCAGGGAACAGCAGATGCAGCCGGACTTCATCTCCCGGATGTCGATGCCGGAATCCTTCAGGAATCCGCCGTCAACACCGATCTCTCCGAATTCGTTCTCGATCAGGACCACCTGCTCGTTTGCCACGGCGTCTCTCAGAAGCTTTCTGATCAGTGTCGTCTTGCCGGCTCCCAGAAAGCCGGAAATAATGTCAACTTTCGTCTTAGCCATAATTTTTTCTTCCTCCATGCTTTAACAGCTCTCAGATATGCTCAGAGGCATGGCCCTTGGAAAGAGTCATGCCCCGGAATAAACTCAGTCGATATTCACACCCGCGATCCGGATGTTCACTTCCAGTACCTTCAGTCCCGTCATGTTCTCGATGGCGCTCATGACCCGGTCCTGCACCTTGGCGCTCACTTCCGGGATATTGTAGTTGTATTTGATATACAGGGCGAGGTCCACCGTGACATGCTGCTCGGTCACTTCCACCCGGACGCCCTTCTGAAGGCTCTTCATTCCGAGCTTTCCCACCAGGTCGTTGGTGATGTTCCCGGCCATGGAGTCCACACCCTCCACCTCAGTGGCGGCAAGACCCGCGATCACAGCCACGACTTCGTCGGCGATACAGACTTCTCCGATGCGGTCCTGCGGTTCCGCGATGATTTTCTTTTCTTCCATGCCCATTCTGCTCCTTCCCAACATTTCCTAAAATTTTAGCACAAAGCGGCGTCCTGATACAACCACTATTTATGATACGGCTGCCTGTTGCGGATCCTGTAGCTCCGGTACAGCTGCTCCAGGAGGATGACACGCATCATCTGGTGCGGGAACGTGAGGTCGGAAAAGCTGACCCGCCTGTCCGCTCTCTCTCTCACTTCCGCGGATACCCCCAGGGAACCGCCGATAATGAACACGAGGTCCCCTCTGCTTTCTGTCTCCCAGCGTTCATGCATTGCGGAAAAGCCCTCGGAGTCAAAGCGGGTCCCGTGGATATCCATCAGGACCACGAAGCTCCTGTCCTTGATCTTTTCCAGCAGACGTTTACCTTCTCTGACGCGGATCTGCTCCTCCGCGGCTTCCGATGCCCCGTCCGGCGTCTTCTCGTCCCGTACCTCCGTGATCTTCAGCCTGCAGTACGCGGAGAGGCGCTTCTCGTACTCCCGGACAGCGTCCCTCCACCAGCTCTCCTTCAGGCTTCCGACGGTCAGCAATGTGATATTCATTCCGCCGCCCTGAAATAATAGCCGACTCCCCACTTCGTGTGGACATAGCGCGGATTGCTGGGAAGCGGTTCGATCTTCTCCCGGAGACGCCGCACATGGACATCCACCGTGCGCACATCTCCCGCTTCCTGCGCTTTGGTTCCCCACACCATGGAGAGAAGGCGCTCCCTGCTGAATACTTTGTCCGGGTTGGAGATCAGGAGCTCCAGGATATCAAACTCCTTCGCAGTCAGGTTCACTTCCCTGTCACCGAGGAACACGCGTCTGCCTTCTGTATCCAGCTTCATTGCTCCGGCAGTGATCAGCCTGGTCTCTTCCTTCTTCCTGGCCTGGTTCTTCTGGTTCCTGCGGAGGATCGCCTTGATCCTTGCCTTCACCTCAAGGATGTTGAAGGGCTTTGTGATGTAATCGTCCGCGCCGTACTCAAGTCCCAGGATCTTGTCCATGTCGCCCGCCTTCGCGGTCAGCATGATGACCGGTGCCTCGGAGAATTCCCGGATCGCCTGGCACACTTCAAACCCGTCGTGTTTCGGCAGCATCACGTCCAGCAGGATCATATCATACTCTGTCCTGCGGGCGGCTTCGATGGCCTCTTCGCCGTCATAGGCGCAGTCCACCTGCATGCCGTCCTGCTCCAGGCTGAATTTGATCCCTTTCACGATCAGCTTCTCATCGTCCACTACAAGAACCTTTGTCATACCTTCTCCTCTGGATATTCAACTTTTTCCGGATCGCGATTCCGGAAAAAACTGCGTCCTTCAGACAGTGATGCTGTCCTTCACGCGCTCATAAGCCTTTTCCTTGATCCCGGGGACCTTCATCAGGTCCTCCGGTCTTTTGAATCTTCCGTTCCGCTCCCGGTAGCGGATGATCTCCTCCGCCTTGCCGGCGCCGATCCCGGGAAGCGTCGTCAGGGCTGCTGCGTCCGCCGTGTTGAGGTTGATCTTTCCGTTACCCGGCTGTACACCTTCCGCCGCCGCGTTTTTCCCGGCGACGACGATCATCATACCGTCCTCAAGATACTCTGCCAGGTTCACGGAAGCCTGTTCCGCCTCTTCCTGGAATCCCCCGGCTGCCTCCAGGGCGTCCGCGCCCCGGCTTCCCGCCGGCAGCGTATATACTCCCGGTTTCTCTACTGCACCGCAGATATAGACGCAGACATTCCTGACTTCTGTCTCTTTTTCTGCCGCAGAGCTTTGGGCATATGCTTCCGTCTCCGCGGTCAGCCGGACCGCAGTCTCCATTCTGTCCCCGCTGTCCCTGTTCCCGGTGCATCCGGCCGTTCCCACCACAAGAACCGCAGCTCCTGCGAGTGCGGTCACCATTTTATTCCAGTCTTTCTTTTTCATTCCCGCCTTCCTTCCGGAAGGCTCCGGGCCTGCATCCTTTATTTTATACGAAACCCCGCAATAAAACAACGCCCGGAAGCAGAAGTTCTGCTTCCGGGCGGATGCCTTGATCATTGTGTCAGTTCAGTGCGGCGAGGACCTTCTTCAGACGTTCGATCGCTTCGTCCACGTCTTTTTCCGTGACGATGAGCGGAGGAATGACGCGGAGGATGTTGGTGCCCGCGTTGATGAGGACCATATGCTGCTCCAGGAGAGCGTTGTTGATGATCGGATTGACGGGAACGTCAAACTCCACGCCGAGCATCATGCCCTTTCCCCGGATGTCGACGATGTGGTCCGTCACAGTCCGGAGCTCTTCCAGCTTCTCTCTCAGGTACGCGCCGACCTTCCGCACGTTCTCCAGGATGTTGTCTCTCTCGAAGATCGTGAGGACTGCGTCCGCAGCCGCGCAGACAAACGGGTTGCCGCCGTAGGTGGTGCCGTGGTCTCCCGGCGTCATGGCGGTGTTCGCCTTGCCGGAGGTCAGGAACGCGCCGATCGGAACACCGTTGCCCAGAGCCTTCGCCACGGTCAGAACGTCCGGCTTCACGCCGCTGTGCTGCCATGCGAAGTACTCGCCGCTTCGCCCCATACCGCACTGGATCTCGTCGAAGATCAGGATCAGATCGTTCTGGTCCGCGATCTCACGGAGACCCTTCAGGAATTCGTCCGTCGCGGGGAAGATGCCGCCTTCCCCCTGAATGGGCTCGACGATGATGCCGCAGGTCTTCTCATTCACCAGGGCCTTCACGGAATCCAGGTCATTGTACGTCGCGAACTGAATACCCGGGATCAGCGGCTCAAAGGGCGCGCGGTACGCTTCCTTTCCAGTCACGGAAAGAGCGCCCATGCTCCTGCCGTGGAAGGAGTGGTCCATGGCGATGATCTCGTACGCACGGCTGTCCTTGTTCTTGTTGTAGGCATAGCGGCGGGCGATCTTCAGGGCACCTTCCACCGCCTCCGTTCCGGAGTTCGTGAAGAAGACCTTCTCCATCCGGCTGACCTTCAGGAGCTTCTCACCGGCGCTGATCGCCGGCGGGTTGTAGAAATAGTTGGAGATATGGAGAAACTTGTCGACCTGAGCCTTCACCGCCTCGTCGTAGCCCGGATAGTGGTAGCCGAGGGCGTTCACCGCGATGCCGGCGAAGAAATCAAGATACTCCGTACCGTCCGTGTCGTAGAGACGGATCCCGTCTCCGCGCTCGAACACCACCTGGTAGCGGTTGTAGGCCTTGTACAGTACCTGCTCGGCCTCGCTGATGGACTGCTTCATCTTCTCTGTGCTCATTTGTTGAAAGCCTCCTCTCCGTCTTTCCGGATCGCGGTTCCGATTCCCTTGTTGGTAAAGAACTCAAGCAGCAGGCAGTGCGGTGTGCGGCCGTCCAGGATATGGACGCGGGAGACACCGTTCTCGATGGCGTTGATGCAGTTGGAAAGCTTCGGGATCATGCCGCCGCCGGCCATGCCGCCCGCGATGAATTCCTTTGCCTCCGTGACTGTCATTTCGGAGATCAGGGAACTCTTGTCCTCGAAGTCGCGGTACACGCCTTCCACGTCCGTCATAAAAGCGAGCTTTTCTGCCTTCAGCGCGGAAGCCACCGCGCAGCCCGCATCGTCCGCGTTCAGGTTGTAGCTCTCGTAGTTCTCATTGAAAGAAATGGGGCTCACCACAGGCAGGTAATCCTCGTCCAGAAGATCGCAGATGATCTTCGGGTTCACTTCCTGGATCGCTCCGACATAGCCGTAATCGATGCCGTCGATCAGCTGCTTTTCCACGCGGATCAGTCCGCCGTCCTTGCCGCTGATGCCGATGCCCTTTACGCCGAGGGCGTTCACCAGGGACACCAGGTCCTTGTTCACCTTGTTGAGGACCATCTCGACGATCTCCATGGTCTCTGCATCAGTGACTCTTCTTCCGTTGATGAAGTTCGGCACCTTGCCGACCTTCTTCAGCCATGCGTTGATCTCCTTGCCGCCGCCGTGCACGATGACCGGCTTGAAGCCGACCAGCTTCAGAAGTACAACGTCCTGGATGACCTGTTTCCTGAGCTCCGGATCCGTCATGGCGGCTCCGCCGTATTTCACGACGATGATCTTTCCGCGGAAGCGCTGGATATAGGGAAGCGCCTCGATCAGAGTGGCAGCCTTCTGTAAAATAATGGGATCTGTAGCCATAGTAGTTCTCCTTGTTTTGTGTATTTTCCTTTTTCGGGTCATATTGTTAATAATAATACATGAGCCTGCGATTTTATGCAACCCCTTTCGCAGGAAGCGGCTTTCTTCGGCCTCATGCAGTTTTATGCATAAATATCCATCTTTTATGCATTCTGTGTTTTCAGCGCACAGAGCCCTCAAAACCCTTGATTTTAAAATGCGGGAGATGTATATTTATTAAATGCTGATGCCCGATGGCATACGTGTCCCGACGTTTTTCTGCCGCAGCGCACCTGAATGCGGGATCTCCGGGCGGACACGGCAATCATAAATAATGAAAAAGGGGTTACATCATGAAAAAAGAAAAAGTTGTTCTCGCGTACTCCGGCGGTCTTGACACCACTGCCATCATCCCGTGGCTGAAGGAAAATTTCGACTACGACGTCGTCTGCTGCTGCATCGACTGCGGCCAGGGCAGTGAACTTGATAATCTGGACCAGCGCGCGAAGCTCTCCGGCGCCTCAAAGCTTTACGTCCTTGACGTGAACGATGAATTTGCCGAGGAATACATCATGCCCTGCGTCAAGGCAGGTGCTGTCTATGAAAACAAATACCTCCTGGGCACAAGCATGGCGCGTCCGCTGATCGCGAAAAAGCTGGTGGAGATCGCCAGGAAGGAAAAAGCCAGCGCAATCTGCCACGGCGCAACCGGAAAAGGAAACGACCAGATCCGCTTCGAGCTCGGCATCAAGGCTCTGGCTCCGGACCTGAAGATCATCGCTCCGTGGCGTATGACCGATCTCTGGCCCTTCCAGTCCCGCCAGGACGAGATCGACTACTGTGTCTCCAAGGGCATCAATCTTCCCTTTGACGCCTCCCACAGCTACAGCCGCGACCGCAACCTCTGGCACATCTCCCATGAAGGACTGGAGCTGGAGGATCCTTCCCAGGCACCGAATTACGATGATCTGCTGGTCCTCAGCGTGACCCCGGAGAAGGCGCCGGACGAAGAGACGGAAATCACCATGGCCTTTGAAAAGGGCATTCCCACCAGCGTCAACGGGACAAAGATGCCTGTCGCGGACATCATCCGCGTCCTCAACCGCCTTGGCGGCGAGAACGGCATCGGTATCATCGACATCGTCGAGAACCGTGTCGTCGGCATGAAGTCCCGCGGCGTGTATGAGACACCCGGCGGCACCATCCTGATGGCGGCTCACGAGCAGCTGGAAGAACTGGTCCTGGACCGCGCCACCATGGAGATCAAGAAGAACCTCGGCAACAAGTTCGCGCAGATCGTCTACGAGGGGAAATGGTTCACCCCGCTGCGCGAGGCGATCCAGGCGTTCATGGACGTGACCCAGGAATATGTCACCGGTGAAGTGAAGTTCAAGCTTTACAAGGGCAACATCATCAAGGCCGGCGAGACCTCTCCGTACTCCCTGTACTCCGAGTCCCTGGCTTCCTTCACCACCGGCGATCTGTACGATCACCATGATGCCGACGGCTTCATCACCCTCTTCGGTCTTCCGCTGAAGGTGCGCGCCATGAAGATGCAGGAGGTCGCCGCGGCACAGGCAGAGGGCAAGCCCGTGAAGAAGGCCGCGAAGGCCGCGAAAGAAGGCGCTGAGATCGCGAAAAAAGCCGCGAAAGAAAGCGTGAAGAAGGCGAAGGAACGCGCGAAGGCTTCCCAGGAGATCTCGAAGACCGCGCGGGAAAACGCGAAGCATACCGGCGAAGAGGTACTGAAGGCCGCGAAGAAGGGCGCCAAGGCGGCTGAGAAGGTCGTGAAGCGCACTGTCCGCAAGGTGAAAAAAGCGGCTGAGGAGAACAAAAAGAAATAAGCCGCTTCTTTTTCTCACAAAACACCCGGAGGAGAAGAAAATGGAGTACAGAAAAGAGCACGATTCCATGGGAGAGATCCTGGTCCCCGCGGACCGGTACTGGGGCGCCCAGACCCAGCGAAGCTTCGACAACTTCCGCATCGGTACCGAGAAGATCCCGGAGGAGATCATCCGGGCATTCTCCTACTTAAAGCAGGCGGCGGCCATCGCAAACCTGCGTCTTTCACGCCTGGACGAGGAGCGCGCACAGCTGATCTCCAGAGTCGCGGAGGAGATCCGGGAAGGAAAGCTTGCCGGCAACTTCCCCCTGGCGGTATGGCAGACGGGAAGCGGCACCCAGTCCAATATGAATGTGAACGAGGTCATTGCCAACCGCGGAAACGAGCTGGCAGGGAAAAAGCTTCTTCACCCCAACGACCATGTCAACATGTCCCAGAGTTCCAACGACACTTTCCCCACCGCCATGCATATCGCGGCGGTCCTGGAGATCCGAGATCGCCTGCTGCCCGCCATCGACCTCATCTGCGGCACCTTCCGGACGCTGGAGGATAAGTACCGCGGTATCGTGAAGTCCGGCCGCACGCACCTGCAGGACGCGGTGCCCATCTCCTTCTCCCAGGAGATCAGCGGCTGGCGCGCCTCCCTGGAGTATGACCGGGAGATGATCGAAGCGTCCCTCGCTCCCCTCTCCTATCTTGCTCTGGGCGGGACTGCTGTCGGCACGGGGCTGAACGCGCCGGAGAACTTCGACGCGGAGGCAGCAAAGGCGGTCACTGAACTGACGGGCTGCACCTTCCGCACCTCCGGCAACAAATACCACGCCCTGACTTCCAAATCTGAGCTGACCGCAGCTCACGGCGCCCTGAAGGCGCTGGCGGCGGATATGATGAAGATCGCCAATGACGTGCGCTGGCTTTCCAGCGGTCCCCGCTGCGGCCTCGGCGAGATCCGCATCCCGGAGAACGAGCCCGGGAGCTCCATCATGCCTGGCAAGGTGAATCCCACCCAGTGCGAATCCGTCACCATGGTGGCGGTCCAGGTGATGGCTAACGACACCGCTGTCGGTATCGCTGCCAGCCAGGGTAATTTCGAACTGAACGTCTTCATGCCGGTGCTGATCTACAATTTCCTTCAGTCCGTCCGGCTGCTCTCCGACTCCCTGCGCTCCTTCAACGACCACTGCGTGACGGGTATCGAGCCCGTCCGGGAGAAGATGCATGAGAACCTTCACCGGTCCCTCATGCTGGTGACCTGCCTGAATCCTTACATCGGATATGAGAACGCAGCTAAGACCGTAAAGAAAGCCTTCGCGGACAATATCTCCCTGAAAGAAGCCTGCGTGGCCCTCGGCTTCCTCACCGCCGAGCGCTTCGATGAAGTGTTCCGGCCGGAGGAGATGGCAGGGGAAGACGCCTGAGTCATGTGAAGAAATGTCGGAGATGTAAGCTCCGAAGCAGGGCTGTTCCTGCACTTCGATCGATATACTCTTCCAGGAACCGGTCCTTTATGGACCGGTTCTTTTTTGGTCTCTCCTTTTTTACATGCGGCATCTTTTTCCCATGCAGTATCTTTTTCATGCAGTGTCTTTTTTATATGCATGGCAGTCGATTCTGGATATACCTGGTTCGATGACATATGCAATTCCTGAAATAGTAAAATGCGTACGTCAAAATTATCATTAATACCCGCTCCCAGGAGTAAAAAATGCTCTGACGACATATGCATTCCACAGAATAAGCCAATGCATATGTCGGATTCAAAGGAAAACACAGTTCACAAAGAACCGAACAGGCTCATGTGACATATGAAACCCTCAAAATTCTGGAATGCATATGTCAAACCCGCTTTAGATTCGCATTTCAAGATCCCGTACACGATAAAATGACATATGCAATCCGCTTCGCTCTTTGCTCATGAACCGCTGCCGCTTTTAACAGCTTCTCAGCAGGAAAGAAAAAGCAGCTTCAGGAATTGAACAGGGCCCTGTTCAAATTTCCTGAAGCCGCTTTTTTTCTTTATCTTTCTTCCAGCAGCGCTCTGCAGGCTGCGATCTCCCGCGCCATGGCTTCGGGACCGGGGGCGCCGTCGGTGTTCCGCTTCGCGATGCAGGTCTCCATGGAGATGGCATCGTACACGTCCTCTTCAAACGCCTCGGAAACGGAGCGGTACTCGTCCAGAGTCAGCTCGTCCATGGATTTGTTCTTTTCGATGCACATCAGCACCAGCTGTCCGATGATGCCGTGGGCATCCCGGAAGGGCACGCCCTTGCCCACCAG
>CACZFV010000079.1 GCA_902780465.1 uncultured Lachnospiraceae bacterium | reverse complement strand
TCGATCGCGTTGACGTTGACACTGCCCAGGGCCCGGATCGCGTTCTTTCTGGAATCGATGTCCTTCTTCATCTGGGATGCGCTTCCCGGTTCCTCCAGGCGGTACTGCAGCGCCCCTTCCTCCGTGAGATTATACTCTGAAAGGATATAAGAGGTCTTTGTCTGCAGCCTGTCCTCCGCCTTTTCCATCTGGTTCCGCACGCGGAGAAGGTCTTTCTCCAGATCGGTGCGCCGTTTCGTGATCTCTTCGCGCCGGTCGAAATACTGCTTCTGCTCGCCGGCGTGATCCGCTTTGTTCCGGTTCTTTTCTTCCAGTTCTTCTGTCAGTTGAGCCGCTTTTTCCTTTCCGTCCCGGACCTGTTCCTCCGCCTGCCGGATCTCTTCTTCCTTGCCGGCGATCCGGAGAGTGGTGTCCTCGGTCCCTCCGCGGAGTGCAGTCTCTTCCTCGGAGAGTTTCTTCAGTTCTTCCTTCAGGCGGCTGATGTTTTCGTTGATGAACCCTGCACGCTGCGACGCAGTCCCGGCCAGGAGCTTTGCGTCGGAAAGATCTTTGTCCAGTGCTTCCCGCCGTTTCCGCTCTTCCTCAAGCTTCTCCGTGAGAGCCGCGATCTCCTTCTCCATTCCACTGCGCCGTTCCTCCAGGCCGCTCAGGTCTGTGTCCAGTTCCTGACGGCTGTCCGAGATCTCTGTGGTCTGCTGCTTCAGCCTGCCTCTTTCATCAGAGAGCTCCTGTATGGAACCGGTCAGTTCCTCCTGCTTTTCATAGAGCCGCTTCAGCGACATCTTCCTTGTATTCTTCTTCAGCAGAAGCTCCTGCTCCCCGGTCCTCAGTTCTTCGATCTCCAGGCCTGCCTTTTCCAGAAGTCTCTGGGCAGCGTCCAGTTCTTTTTCTGCCAGTTCAGCCTTTTTCAGGCTTCTGTCCGTCGCAGCCTCCAGCTCTTCGATCTCCCTCTTCCTGCCCAGGAGGTTGGAGCTGTTCTTGAAGGCGCCGCCGGACATGGAGCCGCCGGGATTCAGAAGTTCTCCTTCCAGGGTCACGATCCGGAAGCTGTAGCGGTATTTCCGGGCGATCCGGATCGCCTGGTCGATGTCTGTCACCACCAGATCCCTGCCGAGGAGATAACGCACCAGTCCCTGATAAGCATCCCGGCATTCCACAAGATCCGAAGCGATCCCGATGACACCCTGCTCCTTCATGACATCTCCGGGATCCCACTCCTTCCCGCGGCCGATGCTGGTCAGGGGCAAAAAGGTAGCTCTTCCGAAGCGGTTTCTCTTCAGGTGTTCGATGAGACGCTTGGCAGTCTCCTCCGAATCCGTGACGATGTTCTGGATCCTGCCGCCCAGTGCGGTCTCGATCGCAGTCTCGTATTCTTTTTCTACGGAGATCAGATCCGCCACGACGCCGTGGATCCCGCGGATCCGGTCCCGGGTCTCCATGACTCTCCGGATAGAATTCCCGTAGCCGTCATAACGTTCGGCGAGATTCCTGAGGGATTCCAGGCGGACGGAATCCGCCTGGTACTGCTGCTGCAGATTCCGAAGCAGGAGACTCAGACGGTTCACTTCCTTCGTGCAGTCCTCCTGACGCTTTAAGGCAGTGTTCCGGGAAGCTTCCATTTCTGTCTGCTCCCGGTCAAGGGCCTGCATCTCCCGCTCCCCGGCTTCCACGTCCGTTTTCAGGGCCTCTTCCTCTGCCCGGATCTTAAAGAGCTTCTGGTTCAGTTCCGAGGCGCGGACCTGGACCTGCTCCAGAACTGCTTCGAAGCGCTGTCCTTTCGCGGTGACTTCCGCGCGCTCGTTGATGATGTCGATGACCGCATTCTTCAGATCCTGGATCTTCTGGTCCAGAAGCATCATCTCCTCATCGCAGGAGACCAGGATCCACTCTGCCTCTTCAGACCGTTTTTCCGCCTCAGCAGCAGCGGCATCGCTGTCCTTCTTCTCAGAGAACAGGCCCGAGAGGGCTTCTTCCTTTTCTGCCTTGTCCTGTCCGATGACGCTGAGACGCGCGTTGATATGCTCCGCGTTTCTCTTTTCCGTATTGATCTGCTCCCGGAGGACGTCGATCCGTCCGGTGAGCTGGTTCGTACTCAGGTTCAGCTCAGAGAGACTGTTCCTCTTTTCGTTGATCTCCTGATCCAGTTCTTCCAGGAGCCGCTCCAGCTCTTCGTACTCAGCCTTCAGCTGATTCTCCTGTTTTTCCGTTTCTTCCGCATCCCCGCAGAGGACCTTCTCCCGTTCCGTGAGGGTCTTTAAATCCGCCCGGACCGTCTCCGTCTCCATAAGGAAGAGATTCAGCTCCAGAGATTTCAGTTCCTCCCGCAGTTCAAGATACTTCCTGGCGGTCTCCGACTGCCGTTTCAGCGGACCGACCTGCTTCTCCAGCTCCGACAGAATATCGCTGACGCGGACCAGATCCGCCTGTTCATTCTCCAGCTTCTTCTCCGCCAGCGCCTTCCGCTTCCGGAATTTGGTGATGCCGGCAGCTTCGTCGAAAAGTTCCCGCCGTTCTTCCGCTTTTCCGGAGAGGATCCGCTCCACCTGGCCCTGGCCGATGATGGAATAGCCCTCCTGTCCGATGCCGGTGTCAAAGAACAGCTCATTGATGTCCTTAAGACGGCAGGCGGAGTCATTGATCTGATACTCGCTCTCACCGGAGCGGTACAGACGGCGCGATACCTTGACTTCGTCGTAATCAATATGAAGCGCGCGGTCGGAATTGTCCAGAGTGATCGCCACATAGGCAAAGCCCTGGGGCTTCCTGAGTTCCGTCCCGGCAAAGATCACGTCCTGCATGTTTCCGCCGCGCAGGCTCTTTGCACTCTGCTCTCCCAGGACCCAGCGGACCGCGTCGCTGACATTCGACTTTCCCGATCCGTTCGGTCCTACGATGCCGGTGATGCCGTTCCGGAATTCGAACCTGATTTTGTTTGCAAAGGACTTGAATCCCTGTACCTCAATGCTTTTCAGATACATCCAAACTACCGCCGTTATCTTTCTCTGACTGTTTCTCTGTTTCCACAAGACCGAGGCCCTTCAGCGCCTCAAACGCAGCCTGCTGCTCCGCCTGCTTCTTGCTGCCTCCCGTGCCGCGGGCCAGTTCCTTTCCGTTCAGGAGCACTGCGGAGGCAAAGCGCTTCCGGTGGTCGGGGCCGTCTTCCGACAGAAGCTCATAGCTGAGTTCCGCCCCTTCCTGCTTCTGGACTTCCTCCTGGAGGATGGTCTTGGCATCGTAAAAATACTGCTTCCCTTCAATGTCATTCAGGATGAAGCGGTGGATGAAGCTTCGCGCCTCCTTCAGGGAGCTGTCGAGGTAGATGGCCCCGATCAGCGCTTCCATTGCGTCGGATACGACACTGGGACGGAACCGTCCTCCGGTCTGCTCCTCGCCCTTTCCCAGAAGAAGATAATCACCCAGAGGGATCTGTTCCGCACAGTACGCAAGGGCCGGCTCGCAGACAAAACTCGCCCGGAGCTTCGTGAGCCGCCCCTCCGGCATTTCAGGATACCTGTGGTAGAAAAAATCGGAGCTCACCAGTTCCAGCACCGCATCTCCCAGAAATTCAAGACGTTCGTTGGAACCAAGATGACCTTTGTGCAGCTCGTTTGCGCAGGAACTGTGCGTCATGGCGTGCTCCAGAAGGGAGGGGTCGCGGAAGATGTAGCCGATCCGCTCCTCCAGTGTTTTCAGTTTTTCTCTTTTCTGGTTTCTGTTGTCCATACTGTATCTCTCCCGGACAAATGATAAGTCACAGGGACGCCAGCGCCTTCGCCGCGTCCCGGACAGAGCGGATCCCCCGGGCTGTTTCCTCCGGGAACTCCGCTTCAAACTCTTCTTCAATAGTAGTGACGATCCGGAACACCTCCAGGGAATCAGCCCCGTAGACCTCCGAAAAATCAGCCGTCTCCGAGATCTCCGCCGGTGAAAGCCCCAGGATGCCCGCAGCGATCGCCTTCAGCTTTTCAAGCTCCAACGCCGGTCTCCTTTGCTATGAACTCGTTGATCTTTTCTTCATGGAACGTCTTGCACTGCATCAGTGCATTGCAGATCTCGTTGGCTTTTGCGTTGCCGTGGGTCTTCACCACAAGACCGTTCAGGCCGAGCATCGGCGCACCGCCGAACTTCGATCCATCCAGGTCCGCCAGAGCGGTCTTCAGTGCGGGCTTTAAGAGCAGGGCACCGATCTTGCTCCTGAGATTCGAGACCATGGCTTTCTTCATCAGCTTCAGGACAGAAGATGCTGTTCCTTCCATCATCTTCAGCACCATGTTGCCGGTGAAGCCTTCGCACACGCAGACGTCCGCGTATCCGTGGGTCACCTCCCTGGCTTCGATGCTTCCGATGAAGTTCATACCCTTCTCTTCCTTCATCTGCTTCAGGAGCGGATAGGTCTCCTTTACCAGGGCGTTGCCCTTTTCTTCCTCCAGTCCGACGTTCAGGATCGCGACTTTCGGGTTTTTGATCCCGAGGGCATGTTCCATATAGATGGCGCCCATCTGGGCAAACTGCTTAAGATGGGAGGATCTTGCGTCAACGTTGGCGCCCGCGTCCAGAAGAAGGGTCACGCCGCCGTTGTCTGTGGGAAGGATCGGCGCAAAGGGAGCTCTTTCGATCCCCTTGATGCGTCCCACGATCACCTGCCCGCCTACAAGAATAGCGCCGGAGCTTCCGGCAGAGACAAAGGCGTCTGCTTCCTTGTTCCTCACGAGCTTCATGCCCACGACGATGGAGGAATCCTTCTTGGACCGGATCGAAGCCACCGGAGCGTCACCAGTCTCAATGACTTCCGTTGCGTTCACGATCTTCAGCCGCCCGCCGCAATAGGATGCATCTTCCCCGGCGTCCTTCTGTGCACTATTCTTCTCCAGTTCTTTCCGGATCAGTTCTTCCTTCCCGACCAGCAGCACCTGGATCTCTGCTTCCTTTTTCAGCGCCTGAAGGCACCCTTTGACGATCTCCGCAGGGGCATTGTCCCCTCCCATCGCATCAACTGCTACTCTTACCATATTGCAATCATCTCACTTTCTGACTTTGAAAAGAACCCGGAACATACTGTTCCGGGTTCAGCAAAAAACATTTTCAAGAAGCTCTGTCTCAGTCTTCGACCTTAACGATTTCCTTCTTATTATAAGTCCCGCAGTTCTTGCAGACACGATGCGGCATCATCAGCTCGCCGCACTTCGGGCACTTGACAAGGTTCATCGCGCCCATCTTCCAGTTTGCTCTTCTCTGATCTCTGTGGCCCTTGGAAGATTTATTCTTCGGACAAATCGACATCCTGAAACACCTCCTTACCTGACGAAAGTTAACGGCCGAAGCCGTGAAATATCTGATTCAGCATAACAACAGACATTATAGTGGAGGTGCCCATGTTTGTCAAGCGTGATTTATGCAAACTGCGGGGTACCGAAAATGCCTTTTTATGCCAGCGCTGCGGTGATGATCGCCATGGAATAGACTTCCTGGGCGTTGCAGCCGCGGGACAGGTCGTTGATCTGCGCGTTCAGGCCGAGAAGGATCGGGCCGTAAGCGTCGAAGTTGCCCAGTCTCTGAGCGATCTTGTAGCCGATGTTGCCTGCGTTGATATCCGGGAAGATGAAGGTGTTCGCATAGCCTGCCACCGGGGAGTTCGGGCACTTGGTGCGTGCGACGACCGGAGAAACAGCTGCGTCGAACTGGAACTCACCGTCGATCGGGACATCCGGCATCTCAGCCTTTGCCTTTGCGCAGGCATTATGCATCTTGTCCACGTCCTCGCCGGAACCGGAGCCCAGGGTGGAGTAGCTCAGGAAAGCGACCTTCGGGTCAACGCCGAAGACCTTCGCACAGTTGACGGTCTCTCTTGCGATCTCGACCAGCTCGTCCTCGTTGGGCTTGATGTTGATAGCGCAGTCAGCCATGGCAAGGACCATGTTGTCGCCGGTAGCAGCCGGACGGACCAGGATGAAGCAGGAAGACACGATCTTGTTGCCGGGCTTGGTCTTGATGATCTGCAGAGCCGGACGGACTGTGTCAGCGGTGGAATAGGTAGCGCCGCCCAGGAGGCAGTCAGCCTCGCCCATCTTGATCAGCATGGTGCCGAAATAGTTTCCTTTGGAAAGGATGGGGCGCGCCTTCTCAGGAGTCATGCCTTTGGACTTTCTGAGCTCACAGAACATGTCCACCATCTCGTCCATCTTGTCATAGTTTTCGGGATCGATAATGACCGCGCCGCGGATGTTGAAGCCCTCGACCTCAGCTGCTTTCTCGACCTCATCCACCTTGCCGAGAAGGATGGGGGTCAGGAAGTTGCTGGCCAGAAGACGGGAAGCCGCCTCCAGGATCCTGGGGTCGCTGCCCTCTGTGAAGACGATCCTCTTCGGCTCCTTTTTCAGCTTGTCGATCATTACCTTAAATGTGTATGCCATGATAATCAGCCCCTTTCCAAAATATGCTTTTGTTCATCGGCGCGGAGCTGCCCCCGCGCCGTAACGCCCTGTCAGTAAATGATCACCGGAATCACTTCGTAAGACGAAGGGTATCTCTTGCGATAGCCAGCTCCTCGTTGGTCGGCATAAGCAGGAGCTTCACCTTGGAGTCGTCGGTGGAGATGACGCGGTTCTCGCCGCGGATATCGTTCTTCTCAGCATCGATGAAAGCGCCGAGGTAGCCGAGGTAAGCGCAGATGTCCTTGCGCATGTTCTTGTCGTTCTCGCCGACACCTGCGGTAAAGGCGATGGCGTCAACGCCGTTCATGGCTGCCGCGTAAGCGCCGATGTACTTTGCGACGCGGAGCGCGTATGCTTCCAGAGCTACTTCAGCCTGATGGTTGCCCTCTTCCGCGGCTGCGTCGATGTCGCGGAAGTCACTGGAGATTCCGTTGGACAGGCCAAGAACACCGGACTTCTTGTTGAGAATGTTCAGGCACTCGTCAACGGAGATGCTCAGCTTATTGCAGAGGAACTGGATGATCGCCGGGTCGATGTCACCGGAACGGGTGCCCATGATCAGGCCCTCCAGCGGGGTAAGGCCCATGGAGGTGTCGACGCACTTGCCGCCGATGGAAGCGGAAACAGAAGCGCCGTTGCCCAGGTGGCATACGATGACCTTCGCAGTCTTCGGATCCAGACCCGCGAACTTGATGGCTTCGCCGGAAACGAAGGAGTGGCTGGTTCCGTGGAAGCCGTAGCGGCGCACTTTGTACTTCTCAAAGTACTCATAGGGAAGCGCATACAGATATGCCTTCTCTTCCATGTTCATACCAAAAGCGGTGTCGAACACAGCGACGTTGGGCTTGCCGGGAGCAGCTGCCTCGCAGGCCTCAATGCCCATAAGGTTCGCCGGATTGTGGAGGGGAGCCAGGTCGAAGCAGTCCTTGATTGCTTCCTTCACCTTCTCGTCAACGACGACAGAGTCGCTGTAGTAAGTGCCGCCGTGGACCACGCGGTGTCCGATGGCTGCAATTTCATCGGTGCTGGAGATGACGCCGCACTCCTTGTCGACAAGAGCATCCATGACCATCTGGATGGCTTCCTTGTGGGACGGCATGGGCTTTTCGAACTTCACCTTATCCTTGCCTGCCGGCGAATGAGTCAGGACAGAACCTTCGATTCCGATTCTCTCGCAGAGACCCTTTGCGAGAACGCTCTCATTGACCATGTCGATGAGCTGATACTTGAGTGAGGAGCTTCCGCAGTTCATAACAAGAATATTCATTGTATGTTTCTCCCTCCGATAATATAATAGCATAGTAACTGATACATCAATTATACGGCAAATCTTGCGCTTAACACAAGTAAGCATTGTGTATTTTTATGGAGACAGACGACTTTCGTTATGCTTTTTCTGTCGTTGGTCCGCGCCGTATGAACTATCTTCTGACGGAGGCTTCCGCATGACGCCGGACGGCGCCCGCATCGCGGGCATTATTGCAGAATACAATCCTTATCACAATGGTCATCTGTACCAGATGAGAAAGGCGCGCTCCACCACCGGCGCCCCCTGGTGCATCGTGCTGCTCAGCGGCTCCTTTGTCCAGCGCGGAGAACCTGCCATATACAGTACTGCGGCACGGGCCGAGGCGGCGCTCCGCTGCGGTGCGGATGCGGTGTTCGAGATCCCCGCTCCTTTTTCCACTGCCTCCGCCAGGGAATATGCCCGCTACGGAACGGGGCTTCTCTCTGCACTTGGCGTCTCCTACATCGCCTGCGGGACGGAGGATGCTTCTGCCGAAGATCTCACCCTTCTCGCGGAAGCGGTGGATGAATCCACAGCAGCCTTTCGTTTCACTCTCCGGGAGGGACTCCGGAGCGGTCTCACTTATCCCGATGCGAGGCTCAGGGCGATCCTTCTGGACCTGGAACAGGCCGGAGCTGCGGAGCAGACCCTGAACCGGGTGCGTTCCGCTCTCTCCCAGCCGAACAATATCCTGGCCTTCGAATATGCCCGGGCCATCAGGGAGAGCGGCTCCCGCATGAAGCTGGTGACCTCCTTGCGTCAGGGAAGCGGATATCACGATCCTCTGCTCCGGGGTTCCTTCTCTTCCGCCACGGCACTCCGGCAGCAGCTATACTCCTCCGGAGACCTTTCCTCCCTGACGCCCTACATGCCCAGTGCCGCTGCAGGTACCTTTGCCGAGACTCTTCCTCTGTTTCCGGACGCTTTCTGCCGGTCATTCCGGGAGCGGATCCTGCAGTTCCGCCATGAAGGCAGAGATCTTACGGAGTTTGCCGACATCACCCCCGATCTCTCGGACCGGATCCTCCGGGCAGAGCTCCGGTGCGATTCCTGGAACAGTCTTGTAAATTCCATCAAAACGCGGCAGTACACCTATACCAGGATCTCCCGTGCCCTGACCCACATTCTTCTGGATATCACTGAGGAGGATTTCCACCTGTGGAAATCGGTCCCGGCCTGGTTCTGCGCCCGCCTTCTCGGCTTCCGCAGGGAGTCGGAGGCAGTGCTCTCTGCCCTGAAGCTTTCCTCTTCCGCCGTGATCATCAGCAAAGCGGCGGATGCGGCCCGGCTTCTGGGGGAGGATTCCCCTTCTTTAAGCATTCTGAAAGCGGAAGCCTATGCGCAGGAGCTCTGGAATTCCGCCTACTTTGAACAGTACGGGAAACGTCTGCCGGATTATTACCGGCAGCAGATCATCGTTGTGTAGCAGGGATCATCTCTGCGGACTGAACTTTTTCCAGATTGGAGGTATCATATGGATTTTGCACTTCTGCTTGCTGTTGTTCCCCCTCTCTTTCTCATGCACTATGTGTACCGGCTGGATGCCATTGAGAAGGAGCCCCGGGGGCTCATCATGAAACTGGTCTTTCTCGGAATGGCGAGCTGCATTCCCGCAGGTCTGATCGAGAGCCTGCTCTGCAATGTACTCTTCAGTTTTATGGACCCCTTCGGTCTTCCCGCCATCCTGATTGAGAACTTTCTCATCATTGCGATGGCAGAAGAAGGCGTGAAGTTCTGGGTCACGAAGCGCACCTGGAACGATCCCGCGTTCAACTACCGCTTTGACGGCGTGGTCTACGCGGTCGCGGCTGCCATCGGATTCGCCCTGCTGGAAAATGTCATGTATGTCTTCTCCTCGGAAGGCGGAGAGATCGCGACAGGCATCATGCGTGCTGTGACCAGCATTCCGGGACACTGCACTTTCGGTGTTTTCATGGGGCTGTATTACGGCGAGGCGAAGCTTGCCTCCGTCCGCGGCGACGAAGTCCTCTCCCGCTATATGATGAAGAAGGCCTATCATATCCCGGTGCTGCTGCACGGATTCTATGACTTTGTTCTCAGCACCGATTATGACTTCATGATCATCGTTTTCTATATTTACATTTTTGTCCTGTACAAGTACGCAAAGAAGCGTATCCAGGCTGCCGCGGCGTCCGACGAGCCGCTGGTACCTCCGCAGCCGACCTTCTTCTACAATGACAGGAACCCGTTTTTCTGAAAATTCCGGTCGTCTGTTGTGCGTCATAGTTCCGTCTGACTGCTGCGTGTCATCGTTCCGTCTGTCTGTTGCGCGTCATAGTTCCGTCTGTCTGTTGTGCGTCATAGATACACTGGTCACGAAACAGCTTGATTTAAAATTTGTGGACACACCTCTCAGCAGGTTTAGAAAGAAATTCTAACTGTCAAAGCTATATTAATATACACTTTTAC
>CACZFV010000078.1 GCA_902780465.1 uncultured Lachnospiraceae bacterium | reverse complement strand
TACGAAAAGAACAGTGTGGTCTACACCGGCACCCACGACAATGAGACCGTGACCGGCTGGTTTACCGCGGGCCTGAAGCCGGAGGAGAAGGAGGCAGTCAGAGCGTATTTCTGCGACTACACGACTCCCGACACCGGGATGTATATGCCCCTGGTCTGCGCTGCCATGCGGAGCGTCAGCAGGCTCTGCATCATCCCCATGCAGGATCTTCTGGGGCTCGGAAATGAGGCGAGGATGAACACTCCCTCCACCTACGGAAGCAACTGGAAATGGCGTCTTCTGAAGAATGAATTCGGAGAGAAGGAAGTAAAGACGCTGTATGACATCACGAAGCGGTACGGAAGGATCAGATAATTAAGGGAAGCGGAGAAGCCGCCCGGTGCAGAACCGGGCGGCTTTTTCTGCAGAATGATATAATAGTGGCAAAAGCATCGGAAAATAAGTATCATGGGATGCAAACGGAAACGGGAGGTTTCAGATGGCAGAGTTTCAGACCGGAAAAACAGATCCGGGAGAGTCCTGTGTAAGACAGCTGGAGCGTCTTCTACGGACATACACTGGGGAAAGTACAGCAGCCGGACAGGACCGGAGACCCAGGCAGAAGACTGCCGGAGAGGCTGCCCGCAGAAGGTGGGCTTCCCTGGCAAAGCCGCTGGGAAGCCTTGGGCTGCTGGAGCAGGCGGTGGAACAGATCGCGGCGCTGACTGGAACAGAGGAAGTGGATCTGTCCGGAAAAGCGGTGCTGGTGTTCTGCGCGGACAATGGCGTTGTGGCGCAGGGCGTCTCCCAGACCGGCAGTGACGTCACGGCTGCTGCCGTGCGGCAGATGATCCGCCGCCGGACCTCTGTCAGCAGAATGGCGGACCGCGCCGGATGCTTTGTCGTTCCGGTCGACATGGGGATCCTCAATTTTGAAGGCGGCCCGGAGATGCGTTCTTTCCGGGATGCGGAAGGGATATTGAACCGCAGAGTGCGGAACGGGACGGCGGATCTTGCCGAAGGACCGGCGATGACCCGGGAAGAAGCGGCCCGGGCGGTGCTGACAGGGATCCGGCTGGCGGAGAGGGCAGAGAAAGAAGGATTCCGGCTCCTGGCTGCCGGTGAGATGGGCATTGGAAACACCACGACTTCTTCCGCGGTGGTCAGTGTCCTTATGGGCCTTGCGCCGGAGGATGTGACAGGACGGGGAGCAGGGCTCTCCGATGAGGGGCTGCGCCGGAAGCTCCGGGCGATCCGGACAGGGATCGGAAAAAACAAGCCTGATCCGGAGGACCCGCTGGATGTTCTCTCAAAGGTCGGGGGGCTGGACCTCGCCGGGATGTGCGGCCTGTTCCTCGGCGGGATGCTGTACCGGGTGCCGGTGCTGATAGACGGATTTCCTTCCGCTGCGGCAGCCCTCCTTGCGGTGCGCATGTGCCCGGCTGCCTCCAATGCGGTCCTTGCGAGCCATGTGAGCGCGGAGCCCGCCGGCGGCATCATCCTCGGTGAACTCGGGAAAAAGCCCCTGATCTCCGCGGAGATGCGTCTCGGAGAGGGGACCGGGGCCGTAGCGGCCATGCCGCTTCTCGACATGGCGCTGGAGGTCTACAGGAGCTGCTATACCTTTGAAGAAGGCGGCATTGAACCTTATGTTCCACAGAACTGACAAGTTGTGGTAAAATCTTATCGTAATCTACAGATCTGACCACAGGAGAAAGACAAAATGAAAGACAAGAACTGCGCGTACTGCATGAGGGAAGAGAACCCGTCGTTATATCAGAAGTTCGGATACCCTGTCTGTGAGATGAACAGCGGATTCCTGTATCTGTTCCGGGAGCAGTCCCACCCCGGCCGGATGATCCTCGCCTACCATGATCATGCGGATGACATCGCGGAGATCTCAGCAGAAGAGAGAGCCCGGTTCTTTGACGACGCGGCGGAGATCGCCAGAGTCATGCACAAGCTCTTCGCACCGAAGAAGATCAACTTCGGCATGTACGGAGATACAGGACATCATCTCCACATCCATATTGTCCCGAAGTATGAGGGAGAATTCGAATTCGGCGGCACCTTCGCCATGGATCCCGGAAAGTTCTACCAGACGGAAGAGAAACTCGCTGAGATGGCGGAAGCAGTACGGAAAGAACTCGGGAAATAATTGTCTCAGTGGGAGAAGACCTCTGCTGAGATAAAAAAGACAACTGAATAAGACGATCGGTGCCTCCTGCTGCGGCAGGAGGGTAAAAGGGAAACAGGTGAGAATCCTGTACGATCCCGTCACTGTGAGCGGGGAGCGAAAGCGAAGGAACTGTTGCGGAATATGTGGCAGGACCTGAATTCAAGTCACTGGCCGGAAGGCCGGGAAGGCAGCATGGAAGCGATGATCCGCAAGCCAGGAAACCTGCCGGTCGTCGATACAGGGAAGCCGGAGAGATCCGGCAGCCCGGGCCACGCGGATCTGGCCGTATCGAAGGAATGCTGTGCGGAAGCTCTGCTTATCAGAGAGCTGTGAACCGCAGGCTTTGTTTCGCTGCGCGCTTTTCCCGGTCCGGGAAGAGCGCTTTTTATATGCAGAAAGGGAACTGATCTTGGCAGAAGGAATTTTGTACGGCGTCGGCACAGGCCCGGGAGACCCGGAGCTCATGACACTGAAAGCAGTACGGGTACTAAAGGAAGCGGATCTTGTAGCGGCGCCGGGGAAGGACGTCCGGGAGACCGCGGCGTTCCGCATCGCCGTACAGGCGGTGCCGGAGATCGAAAAGAAAGAGCTGCTTCCAATTGAAATGCCGATGGTGATGGACCGGGAGGCCCTGGAGGAAGCACACAGGGCAGGGGCAAAGCTCCTGGAGGATTGGCTTGCGGAGGGAAAGAAGATCGCGTTTATCACCCTCGGAGACCCCACGGTATACTCCACTTATTCCTATCTGGAAAAACGGGTCCGGGAGGACGGTTTCCGGACGGAGTACATCAGCGGCGTGACCTCTTTCTGCGCGGCGGCAGCGGCGCTCCAGGTACCCCTTGCCGAAGGGCAGGAACCCGTGCACATCATCCCGGCGGTCCACAAAAGGCCCGGGGAGCTGCTTTATCCCGGGAACTGCGTCCTGATGAAGAGCGGCCGGCGGATGGAGGACGTGAAAGCTTATCTCGAAGAACAGGACCGCGCGGTCTGGATGGCGGTGAATGTCGGCATGCCGGGCGAGACTCTGTACCGCTCCCTGGAGGAGATCCCGGACGAGGCGGGATACTTTGCGCTGATCATCGCGAAAGAAGAGTCGGAAGGGGACCGGCATAATGATCCGGGATGGGGCGCTGAAAAATATAGCTTATAATATAGCTTATAATTAAAAGGAGGAACAGACTATGAAGAAAACAGGAATGAAGATGACAGCATGGCTTACCGCTCTCTGTGTCGGAGGAGCGGCCCTCACAGCCTGCGGCGGCGCAAAGCCTGCGGAGACTACGGCGGCGCCCGCGGAGACCACGGCGGCGGCGACGACAGCAGCTCCCGCGGAAACGACCGCGGCTCCTGCAGAGACGGCGGTGGAAACTAAAGCTGAAGCGGAGACCTCCGCAGCAGAGACGGAAGCCGCAGAAGAGGACGAAGAGAACTACGAGACCGGAGACGCGTCCCTGGACGATCCGCGGAACGCGGACGAGATCGGGGAGAACGAGCTCCTGGTAGTGAGCTTCGGCACCAGCTTCAACGACAGCCGCCGGCTTACCATCGGCGCTGTGGAAGAGGCAATGGAAAAGGCCTTCCCGGACTGGAGCGTGCGCAGAGGCTTCACCAGCCAGATCATCATCGATCACGTGAAATCCCGTGACGGAGAAGTCATCGACAACGTGAAAGAGGCTCTGGAGCGCGCGGAGAAAAACGGCGTAAAGACTCTGGTGGTGCAGCCGACCCACCTGATGAACGGCTTCGAGTACACCGATCTCTCCGAAGAGCTGGCAGGCTGGGCGGATGCCTTCGAGAAGATCGCCATCGGGGAACCCGGACGCCCTGATCGACGTCACGAAGGAGTACGATGACGGAGAGACCGCTATCTGCTTCATGGGCCACGGCACGGAGGCGGAGTCCAACGGTGTCTATGCCAGGATGCAGGAAGTGCTGTCCGGTAAGGGTATGGAACACTACTATGTCGGCACCGTTGAAGCGGATCCCTCCCTGGAGGATGTGCTTGAGGCAGTGAAGAAGGGCTCCTACAAGCGCGTCGTGCTCCGTCCGATGATGATCGTGGCAGGCGACCACGCCAACAACGACATGGCGGGTGACGAGGAGGATTCCTGGAAGTCCGTGTTTGAGGGCGCGGGCTATGAGGTGGTCTGTGTGGTGGAAGGCCTCGGCGGCATCCCGGCGGTGCAGGAGATCCTTACGGAGCATGCCCAGGCAGCGGTCGACAGTGTGAAGTAAAACTCCGCAGGAACTGAACTGGGGTCCGGGCCCTGCTCAGCAGGGCTCGAAGCATGTTAAAACGAGGGATGAAAGTATGAGAAAGAGATTATCGATGGCAGCAGCAGTATTCCTGTCCCTGGGGCTCTCAGGCGCAGGACTCTGGGGCTGCGCCGGTTCCAAGAGCGCGCCGGCATCCACAGCAGCTCCGGCGGCGCAGACGGAGACAGCTGCAGCTCAAGCGCAGACGGAAACAACGCAGGCTGAGGCTGCTGCCGCCTCCGCGGATACTTCCAAGGTGGCGGGCGCGGGCGATATGGCCGCCGTGGAGGAGGTCGTGGAAGAAGGCATGGTCCCGGTGGCATCTTCCGGTCTTGTGCCGGGAACCTATAAAGTGAAGGCGGATTCCAGCTCTTCCATGTTCAGGATCACGGACTGTGAGCTGACGGTCCCGGAGGGAGAAGATGTCATGCAGGCTTTCCTTACCCTGAGCGGATCCTCCTATCTTTACCTGTTCCCGGGGACGGCGGAAGAAGCAGCCGCGGCAGATGCTTCAGAGTATATTGAGGCGGGGGAGAACGCGGAGGGGAAGAATACCTTCCTGTTCCCGGTGGAAGCTCTGGATTTTGGCGTTCCCTGCGCTGCCTTCAGTAAAAACAAGGAAATGTGGTACGACCGGACGTTAGTGTTCCGGGCAGATTCGCTGCCGCTGTCCGCCTTCCGGGAAGGCGAGGTGCTGACGCCCTCCGGGCTGGACCTGGACGACGGTGAGTACACCGCGGAGGTGGTCTTAAGCGGCGGGTCCGGGAGAGCGTCGGTGCAGTCCCCGGCGAGACTTACCCTGAAGAACAGCCGGAGCGCGGAGGCGGAAGTGACGGCGGAGCTTGTCTGGAGCAGCGCCAACTACGACTACATGGTGGTGGACGGAGAAAAGTATCTCCCGGAGATCGCCGACGGGCACTCCGTATTCCGGATCCCGGTGACCTGCTTTGACTGGAACATGGCGGTCATTGCGGACACGACCGCTATGAGCCAGTCTCACGAGATCGAGTACAGTCTCCGCTTTGACTCTTCGTCGCTCATCCCGGCGGAATGACCCGGGGAACGGACTTTTCAACTTATACAGAGGAGGAACGGGATGAACGGATCCGGGGGCAGGAACTACAGCTTTGTGCAGAACCGCGCCTGCGAATACTTTCCCTGCCACGCGGGTGTGCCGGAGGAGGACTTCAACTGTCTCTTCTGCTACTGTCCACTCTACGCGCTGGGAGAAGCCTGCGGCGGGAACCGCCGCTACCTTCCTTCCGGCGTGAAGGACTGCAGCGGCTGCGCCTTTCCGCACTTGCGCGGGAATTATGAAAAGGTCATTGGAAGATTTCCGGAGATCGCCGCACTGGCGGCAGAAGGAAAAAGACCATGATGGTGCTGGTGACCGGCGGCGCGGCCAGCGGGAAAAGCGAGTACGCGGAGCGCCTGGTCTGCGGCGAGCTGCCGGAGGCAGCAGAGGCTCCTGCGGCAGAGGGGCCCCGGATCTACGTCGCGGCCATGCAGCCCTTTGGCAGCGAAGCGGAGGAGCGGATCCGGAAGCACCGGGCGGCGAGAGAACACCGGGGATTCCTGACAGTGGAGCGGTTCACGGACCTTTCAGGTCTCAGAGTACCGCCGGGGAGCAGGGTTCTTCTAGAGGATCTGGGAAACCTGACAGCCAACGAGATGTTTTCAGCCGGCGGAACAGCGGATCCCGGGGAGACAGTGGACGCAGTCGTCCGGGGGCTTCTGCAGCTTAAGGAACAGTGCGGACTGCTTGTGGCAGTCACCAATGAGATTTTTTCCGGCGGCAGCGGATATCCCGCGGAGACGATGCATTACATGAGGGCCCTGGGGGAGGTGAACCGCCGGGCTGCTGCTGCGGCGGACCGGGTGACGGAAGTGGTGTGCGGGATCCCGGTGCAGCGGAGACCGGACCCGGATGAGGGAAACGTCCCGTACGGGGGGAACGGCGCAGACTGCGGGCCGGAACCGGAAAATAGAAAACAGGAGAACCGGAAAATGATCCTGATCACAGGGCCGCTTTGCAGCGGAAAAAGACGCATGGCGGAGCGGCTTTTGAAAGAATACCGGGCGGCGGAGCCGCACGCGGAAAATGTATATGCCGGAGAAGTCCAGTTGCTGGCGGAAAAAGCCGGCAGCCCGGCAGAACTGGAAGCCCTGGCGGACCGCCTTGCGGGTTTCTTTGTGGTGACCGCATCGGAGACCGGCTGCGGTGTGATCCCGGCGGACCGGGCAGAACGGGAGAAGCGGGAGAAAGAGGGGCGGCTTTGCTGCCTGCTCGCGGAACGGGCGTCCGCAGTGATCCGCATGTGCTGCGGGATCCCTTCTGTACTGAAAGGAAGGGTGCCGTGATGGCAAAATGCATTATGGTCCAGGGGACCATGTCCGGGGTGGGAAAGAGCCTGCTCTGCGCCGCGCTGTGCCGCATTTTCCGGCAGGACGGATACCGGACGGCGCCGTTCAAGAGCCAGAACATGGCCCTGAACAGCTTTGTCACCAGGGACGGTCTTGAAATGGGGCGGGCCCAGGTGGTGCAGGCGGAGGCTGCCGGGACAGAACCGGACGTCCGGATGAATCCGGTGCTTCTGAAACCCTGCAGCGACACGGGAAGCCAGGTGATCGTCAATGGAAAAGCGCGGGGACAGATGCCCGCCGCAGAGTATTTTCGATATAAGAAGAAACTCATTCCGGAGATCCTGGAGGCCTACCGGAGCCTTGCGGCGGAGCATGACGTCATTGTCATCGAAGGCGCGGGCAGTCCGGCGGAGATCAATCTCCGGCAGGACGATATCGTCAATATGGGGCTGGCGGAACTGGTGGACGCGCCCGTGCTGCTGGCGGGGGATATCGACCGCGGAGGCGTGTTCGCGCAGCTTTACGGCACGGTGCAGCTTCTGGAAGAAAAGGAGCGGGAGCGGATCCGGGGACTGGTCATTAATAAGTTCCGGGGCGATAAAGAGATCCTCCGGCCAGGACTCCGTCGGATCGAAGAACTGACGGGGATCCCGGTGCTGGGCGTGGTGCCATGGGTCCGGGCGGACATCGACGATGAAGACTCCCTGTCGCCGCGGCTTCTGGGGCAGGGAAACGGAGAGGTGCGGCCTGTCGATATCGCGGTGATACGTCTCCCGCGGATCTCCAATTTCACCGACTTCGCTCCGCTGGAGCAGCACCCGCTGCTTTCCGTGCGCTACGCGGACCGGCCGGAAAAACTGGGAGAACCGGATCTTGTGGCCATACCAGGGACAAAAAGCACGATGGCGGATCTCCTCTGGATGAGGCAGAACGGCCTGGAGGCAGCTGTCCTGAAGAGAGCTGCGGAAGGAACGCCGGTACTGGGGATCTGCGGCGGATACCAGATGCTCGGCGAAGAGATCCGGGATCCGGAAGGTGTTGAAGGGGAAGGATCTGATGCGGAAGAAGGGGGAAACACGCTGCGGGGCATGGGTCTTCTGCCCTGCGTCACGGTTTTCTCTCCGGAAAAGACGCTGACCAGAGTCCGGGCGGAGGTCCTGGAAGAGCCTTTCCGGGGCGCCAGGACCGAGGCCTATGAGATCCATATGGGAGAGACTGTGACCCGGGAGAAGGCAGGACGGCCCTTCAGCGTCCTTGAACGTGAGGACGCAGGGAAGCGAAGGACCGGAGGCGCGTACGACGGATGCTGCCGGGGAAATGTTTTCGGAACTTATCTCCACGGACTGTTTGACAGCGGGGAGATGACAGAAAAGCTGGCACAATGGCTGTGCCGGCGGAAAGGGATCCAGGCCGGGGAGGTCTCTGTGCTTTCCAGGAAGGAGTACAAGGAGCAGCAGTACGATCTGCTGGCAGAAGAGGTGCGAAGGGCGCTGGACATGGAAGCGCTGTACCGGATCCTGGAGACGCCTGAAAAACCGGGCACCTGACGGTCCGCTTTTCAGCTGCGGAGAAGGCCGGACCCTTTTACAAAGTGCAGAAGCCAGCAGAGCGCTAAAAGATCCGCACTGCCGCCGGGAGACAGATTTTCTTCAATATATTCCCTGTCCAGTGCCAGGAGAGTTTCGTTATCGGGGTAAGGTGTTTTTTCCAGCAGCCGGAGCAGTCCGGCTGCTTTTTTTATCTGTGTTTCCCGGCCGCCCCGGGAGATCATGTTGGTGTCCGTGGTGCGGGCGAGAATCTGGAGCATGGCGGCGCAGCCGGCTTCATCCGGGCTCTTGCCGGCTGCAAGGCCCTTTTCCAGCGTCGGGAGCCCGTATTCCAGAACAGTGGGGAACCCGGCCTCAGCCTGGCCGCGGATCCCGGTAATGCCGTATTCCAGATAGAAGCGCTGTCCCGCAGTGCGGGCATTCTCCTTCGTCAGGCCTTCCAGTTCTTTTGAGACCGTTCCTTCCGTCATGGAGGAGATCTCGGAAAGGATCCGCGCCGCCGGATCGCCGGAGATCCGGTCCCGGTCCTGCCGCGGCAGTCCGCAGAGCCTTCCCAGCGCCGCCAAGGCAAGGCCGATGGTGAAGATGGCGCCCTTGTGAGTATTGATGCCGCCGGTGGCGCGGAACATTTCTTCTTCAGCCTGGATCCCCAGAGGGCGCAGCGCGGCGAAGGTCTCAGGAGCGGGATCTCCGGAGGAGGAAGCGCCCGTATTGAAGCAGCGGGCAAAGTAGGGCCAGAGAGATGCGGAGCTCCGCATGAAGGTAAAAATATCCATGTCCCGGTGGCTTCCGGTGTTGTTCCGGTCCACCAGACCGGGCTTCGGAGTAGTGCAGACCTCATAAAGCAGTGCGCGGACTGCCAGAGAAGCCGCCTGCTCCATGGCGGATCCCATTTGTGTTTCTATGTCCTGGCGGAACAGCTTCATTCCGGTACCTCCCTGCGGGAAAACTTTGTCTGTCGGATCAACAGAATTTTCTACAGCAATCAGACAGGAAATGCCGCGGGAAAAAAAGCACGATTCCGGAAATAGAAAATCGTTTTCAGATTCGGTTGACAAACGAAGAAACGCGTGATAAATTTGAAAACAATTTTCAAATTAGTGTAATGCCGGAGAGGATGGAAGTACTTATGGCTGGAAATATAAAAAAAATGAAAGCGGCGGCAGCAGCTGTATTTACCGCAGTGCTGACGGGGATGCTCACCGCCTGTGGGGCCGGCGGAGCGGCAAAGACACCGGCGGCATCACCGGCGGCGGCAAAAACGGAAGCGGCGCAGACCACGGCTGCTGAGACAGAGGCAGGATCGGCTTCCGGCCGCAGGCTGAAGATCGTCACGGGAATGTTCCCGGAGTACGACTGGACGCGGGAGATTCTGGGAGACAATCCCGGAGACGCAGAGCTTACACTCCTGATGGACAGCGGCGCTGATCTGCACAGTTACCAGCCGACCGCCGAAGACATGATGCGGATCGCTTCCTGTGACCTGTTTATTTATACCGGAGGCGTGTCCAGCCAGTGGGCGCGGGACGCCCTGAAAGGCGCGGTGAATCCGGATATGATCGTGATCGATCTTCTGGACGCGCTGGGTGACCGGGCGAAGGAAGAGACTCTTGTGGAGGGAATGCAGGACGCCCATGGTCATGAGCATGAAGGTCATGATCATGAAGAGGACGGGCATGAAGAAGAGGAACTGGATGAACATGTCTGGCTGTCCCTCCGGAACGCGTCGTTCCTCTGTGGCATGATCGAAGAGGCGCTGGAGAAAGCGGATCCTTCCAATAAGGAAGTGTATGCCGCCAATACAGCGGCGTATCAGGAAAAGCTCGGCGAGCTGGACAAGCAGTACCAGGAGGCAGCGGACGCCGCAAAGGTCCGGACGCTTCTGTTCGGGGACCGTTTCCCCTTCCTCTATCTGGCGGAAGATTACGGCCTCAGTTATTACGCGGCGTTTTCCGGATGCTCCGCAGAAACAGAGGCCAGCTTTGAGACCGTGGCGTTCCTGGCCGCCAAGGCGGACGAGATCCCCGTCTCCTGCGTTCTGACCATTGACGGAAGCGATAAACGCATTGCGGAGACCATCGTCCGCAGTACGAAGAACCAGGATCAGAAGATCCTGACGCTGAATTCCATGCAGTCCATTGCCGGGAAACAGGCCGGGGAAGGTGTCACTTATCTTTCCGTTATGGAAGAGAACCTTCCGGTCCTCAGAGAAGCCCTTGGCAGCTGAATAGAATAAGGGTCAAAAGAATTTTTAAAATCATCCGTAAAGGCGCCATGTTGTGACGCTTTTGCGGATGCTTTTTTTCGTATACTGCAAATGCAGGAAACACCTGCACCTCTGCAAGGCAGAGAATCAGAGAAACGGCGGAAAGAACTTGCATTGATTGCTGGGACTTTCAATGCAGTGCCAGGGAGCGGCATTTCCGTCGGGGTATGAGATTTAAAGCTGCAACAAGGGTGATAAAGGGTTTCCTATAATCAGGGCCGGCAGCAGGCTCCCGGCACCGACCCTGATTATGGAGAGAGGAGAGGACAAACAGCGCCCCGGCAGAAATGCCGGGGCGTTTTGACATCAAAGAATAATGTCACAAGTTAGAAAAAATTAAAATATTGTGACGCTTAGGGTGATGGAGCATTCTTTATACTGCAGATACAAACAGAAAAGTTCAGCCGGAAAACGGTCCGGATCTAAAGGAGGGCAACATGAAAAACTTCAACAGACTGATCGCTATTTTACTGGCAGCAGTAATGACAATGGGCATGAGCCTGACCGCGATGGCAGAAGGAAAAGCAGAGGATAAAGCAGCCGACACTGAAGTGACGGGCACCATCACCATCACCCCTCCGGAAAACACACTTGCCACTTCCTCCAACGCGTATAAGATCTACAAGGTGTTCGAGGCATCCGGATACAAGAGCGAAACGGAAGAGAGGATCAGCTACAGACTGGTCGAAGGCAAGAATACAGCCCCGGCAGGATTTGAGGTCGACAAAGCGGGAAATGTGAAATACGTTGGTGCTTCAGAGGACGGGAACCTTACGCCGGCTGACATCGAAGCGATCAAAACCTATGTGACCGAGAAAGATCTGGTCGACACGGTGACCGTGAGCGGTACCACGAAAGCCGTATCAAAGGCTCTGAAAAACGGCTATTACTTCATTACGACCACCACGGGAACCGTAGTAACGATCGACAGCACCAATCCGGACGTAACAGTTGATGATAAGAACTCCGTTCCAGAAGTTGATAAAAAGATCACCAAAGCAAGCTCCGTTGATGAAGACGGAAAGCAAGCTCTGGCGCAGCTTGGCACGAAAGTATTCTTCGAGGCGGAGGTCACTGTCGGAAAAGGCGCGGTCAACTACGTTTTCCACGATAAGATGAGCAAGGGCCTTTCCTATAACAAAGACGTGGAAGTGCTGCTCGACGAAGAAGCAGTCAGTGCCCAGAATTACAGAATAGATGATCCGGAAGATGCTCTGGATGACGACACACTGACCATCTCTTTTAAGAACGAGTACATCAGCACACTTGAAGCCGGCACGAAGCTGGTGATCAGCTACTCGGCGACAGTCACAGAGGCCGCCCTGACCCAGGATCCGGCGAAGAACACCGCACATGTGAGCTACGGCGACAAAAAGGGCAGCAACAATACTCCGGTCAGCGAGACCGAGATCTACAACGCGAAGTTCACCATCACAAAGCAGGACGGCGAAGAGAAACCCCTTGCAGGCGCCGGATTCGTGATCAAAAACGCCAACGGAAAATACTACAAGTTCAACGAGGCAACAGAAGCCAAAGAAGCACAGGGAACAAAGGGCGAAGAGGGCTACATTCCCGCAACACAGGCAGCAGACGCTTCCGTCAGCTGGGTCACCGACATCAACGATGCGACAGAATATGTTTCTGACAAAGAAGGCGCAGTCACCGCTTTTACAGGACTTGCGAACGGCACCTACACCGTGGTCGAGAAAACAGTTCCCGCAGGATACAACAAGGCAGCAGACAGCACCTTTACGGTCGCGGAGCATGATTACACCGCGTTGAATCTGGAGCAGGAAGCCAAAGTGGTCAACAAGGCCGGAGTTGTTCTTCCCCACACCGGCGGCATCGGCACCACGATCTTCAACATCATCGGTACGATCCTTGTGATCGGGGCAGGCGTGATGCTGGTCGCGAGAAGAAGAATGGAGATCATCTGAACCCTGTAACAGGAACCCCGTAACAAAATACTTACAGCCCTGGCTTTAAAAGCCAGGGCTTCCTGAAACCATCACTTCGAACACTCCGGTGACAAGAAAGGCGGAAAGAAAATGGAAGAAAACAGAATCCTGCGGCTGATGGATATGACAGTAGCCGGCTCCGCTCAGGCAGCCGGAGAAGCTGTAACCAAAGAAAAAGGAAAAGCCAAAGCAAAGAAACGCAGTCTCAGCAACATTCTGATGGGGATCGCACTTGCGGTCGGGACGATGCTTCTGGTCTATCCGAAAGCTTCCGATTACTGGAACTCCTTTACCCAGTCCCGTTCCATCATGGGCTACGCGGAGCAGGTGGCGCAGATGAGCGCCGCTGAATACGCGAAGTTCATCTCCGAAGCGGAAGAATATAACGCAAAGCTTGCGGAGAACGGAAACGAGTGGCACATGACCCAGGGTCAGAAAAAGGTGTATGAATCCCGCCTTACTTTCGACAGCACGGGCGTCATGGGATACATCGACATCCCGAAGATCAGCACCAAGCTCCCAATCTACCACGGCACTTCGGACGCGGTGCTTCAGACTTCTATCGGACATCTGGCAGAGTCCAGCCTTCCGGTGGGAGGCAAAGGAAGCCACTGCGTGCTGTCCGGACACCGCGGACTTCCCAGCGCGAAGCTGTTCTCCGATCTGGACAAGATGGTGCAGGGAGATACCTTTACACTTTCTGTTCTGAATGAGACCTATACCTACCAGGTGGACCAGATCCGCGTGGTGGAGCCGACCGATCTCAGGGAACTGACGATCCGCCCGGGTATGGACCTCTGCACGCTGGTGACCTGCACGCCTTACGGCGTCAATTCCCACAGACTTCTGGTCAGGGGACACCGGGTGAAAAACATCAACGGCGACGCAAAGGTCGTGGCGGACGCTCTGCAGATCCAGCCGGTCCATGTGGCTCCGTTCATCATGATATTCATCATCGCCGGGCTTCTGGTAAAATTTATGGTGATCCCCGGGAAAAGGAGCTTCTAAATAAGAGACAAAATCACAACTTTGTTTTATAATATCTCTGTCACAGTTATTTTTTGACGACATGAACGGGGATAGAAATGAAGGAACAGGAAAATACGCTTTATGTGCAGATGCTGGGCGGCTTTTCCATGACATGGAACGGGACCCGCATGGAGGCGGATCCCAAAGGAAGGGATTCCCAGTCGGTCCGCCTTCTTGAGGCGATCATCCACAGCGGGAAAAAAGGCGTGCGCCGGGTACAGCTGGAGAATATCCTGTTTGAGGAACGGGAGATCGACGACGTGGCGCACGCGATGCGCACCGCCATCTACAACACCAAGAAGAAACTGGAGAAGCGAGGACTTCCAAAGGTCAACTACTTTGAAAACCGGGGCGGGGAATATTTCTGGACGGACCAGATCCCGGTGGTGGTAGACGCCTGGGAGTTCGAGCGTCTTTACAACGAAGCCGAAGAGGAAAAGGATCCGGACGTACGTCTGCGTCTTTACCTGGAGGCCTGCGAAAAGTATACGGGCGAGTTCCTTCCGCTTCAGACCAGCATGATCTGGGTGGCGCAGGAAGACCGGCACTACAGGGATATTTTTACGAAGTGCACGGAGAATGCGGCCGCCCTGCTTCGCATGAACAAGGACTACAACCAGCTGGAGGCTCTGGGCACCAGGGCTTCCAGACTGCAGCCGCTGAATGAGTGGGAAGC
>CACZFV010000077.1 GCA_902780465.1 uncultured Lachnospiraceae bacterium | reverse complement strand
TGATGAACACGACCAGAGAAGACTGCGGCATCGTACAGAAGAGAGTCAACTATTATTTCCTTGCGGGGACGCAGCGCGCAGGGGTAGAATATTATGTGAACAGCGTATTTTTCACGCGGGAAGGAGATCGGCTGAAGAATGCATGACCAGATTTACATTGGAGCCCCGAACGGAGTGGTAGTCTGTGTGGACGGCCTGTGCAGCAAGGGATGCATCGGGTCCTTTTATCACTCCTATCAGAAGGATCCGGTCAGCTTCGGCGGACTGGGCGAGATGATCTTCCGGATGGAAGAGTTCTACGACAGCCTCAATTTTCCGCGTCGATCCAACAATGTGCGGAACTTTACCGAGGAGCGTGCGGAGCATGCCCACGAAAGGGAAAAGGAGAAGGAGAAGGAGAAGATCATGGCGGATCAGGAGTTACTGGGACACCGGGGAAAACAGGAGACATTTATCGTGCGTGTGCAGCACCGTCAGAACAATACCTGGCAGGGCCGCATCACTTGGGCGGACAAGAACAAGACTCTGAATTTCCGGTCGATCTGGGAAATGGTGCACCTGATGGAGAACGCGCTCTACGAGAATGCGTCCCCGGAAGAGATGCCCCATGTGGAATCCTGGGAGGATGAGAAGAAATGAACAAAAAGCAGCTCCGTCAGTCCGGCCGGGGCTGTATTTTTTACATCATTTTTTATCTCCTTTTCCCATGTCATTTGTTCACTTCAGTGAAAACTGTGATATACTAAAATAGATTTAACGTCTACAGGTACAGGAAACTATAATTTACTGCGAGGTGATATCGTGATTAAGAAGGAAATGATTGCCATGCTTCTTGCAGGCGGTCAGGGCAGCCGTCTCGGTGTTCTGACTCAGAAGGTCGCTAAGCCGGCAGTTTCTTTCGGCGGAAAGTACCGTATTATTGACTTTCCGCTGAGCAACTGCATCAATTCCGGTGTCGACACGGTCGGTGTTCTTACACAGTACCAGCCGCTGCGCCTGAACGCGCATATCGGTATCGGTATTCCGTGGGATCTGGACCGCAATGTCGGCGGTGTAGCTCTGCTGGCTCCCTATGAGAGCGCGAAGGGAAGCGACTGGTACAGCGGTACCGCAAACGCCATCTTCCAGAACATTGAATTCATTGATACTTACAATCCGGACTATGTCCTCATTCTTTCCGGTGACCATATCTACAAGATGGACTATGAGGTCATGCTGGACTATCACAAAGCCAACAAAGCAGATGTCACTATCGCCGTCATGCCCGTTCCCATGGAAGAAGCCAGCCGCTTCGGCATCATGATCACGGATGAGACGAACCGCATCGTCGACTTCGAGGAGAAGCCGGCTCACCCGAGAAGCAACCTTGCTTCCATGGGTATCTACATCTTCTCCTGGCCGGTCCTGAGAGAAGCGCTCATGAAGCTGAAGGATGTCCCGAACTGCGACTTCGGTATGCACGTCATCCCGGACTGCCGCGACACCGGAAAGCGTCTCTTCGCCTATGAGTTCAACGGCTACTGGAAGGATGTCGGAACCCTGTCCTCCTACTGGGAAGCAAACATGGAGCTCATCGACATCATCCCCGAGTTCAACCTCTATGAGGAATATTGGAGGATCTTTACGAAGAGCGACATCATTCCGCCGCAGTATATTTCCGAAAAGTCCCACATTGAGAGAAGCATCATCGGTGAGGGAACGGAGATCTACGGCACTGTCGTGAATTCCGTGATCGGTTCCGGCGTCACCATCGAGGAAGGCGCGGAGGTCCGCGACTCCATCATTATGAGAGAGTCCGTCATCGGCGCGGGAACAAAGATCACCAAGGCGATCGTGGCAGAGGATGTGACGATCGGCAAGAACTGCGAGCTTGGTATCGGCGAGTTCAAGGAGAGCACCTACAACAAGAAGGTCTACAATGCGGACCTGGTGACGATCGGCGAGCACACGGTTATTCCTGACGGAGTGAAGGTTGGCAAGAATACTGCGATCTGGGGCAACACGGAGGCAGCAGACTATCCGGACGGCATGCTTCAGAGCGGCGACGCTATTGTAAAGGCAGGTGTTTAATATGAGAGCAGTCGGAATCGTACTTGCAGGCGGTAATTCCAAGAGAATGAAGGAGCTCTCCAACAAGAGAGCCATTGCGGCAATGCCGATCGCGGGCAGCTACCGCAGCATTGACTTTGCACTGAGCAACATGACCAACTCCAGGATCCAGAAGGTGGCAGTGTTCACGCAGTACAACTCCCGTTCTCTGAATGAACATTTAAGCTCCTCCAAGTGGTGGGATTTCGGAAGAAAGCAGGGCGGTATGTACGTGTTCACGCCCACGATCACCGCACAGTCCAACGACTGGTACCGCGGCACGGCGGACGCTCTGTACCAGAACCTGACCTTCCTGAAGAACTGCCATGAGCCGTACGTTGTCATCGCGTCAGGCGACGGCGTTTACAAGCTGGATTACAACAAGGTACTGGAGTATCACATCGAGAAGAAGGCCGACATCACCGTTGTCTGCAGAGACGCTGCAGCCGGCGAGGATGTGACCCGCTTTGGTGTGGTGGAGCTGAACGAGGACGGACGCATCATCCAGTTCGATGAAAAGCCGATGGTTGCTGAGTCCAACGTGTATTCCTGCGGTATCTATGTGGTCCGCAGACGTCTGCTGATCGAGCTCATCGAGCGCTGCGCAGCAGAGGACCGTTATGATTTCGTAAGGGACATCCTTGTTCGCTACAAGAGCCTGAAGCGCATCTATGCCTATAAGATGGAGGGCTACTGGTCCAACATCGCCAGCGTAGAATCCTACTACAAGACAAACATGGACTTCCTGGATAAGGATATCCGCAACTTCTTCTTCCGTGAGCATCCGGAGATCTATACCAAGGTGGATGATCTGCCTCCGGCAAAGTACAACCCCGGAGCTAACGTGAAGAACTCTCTGGTTTCGAGTGGATGCATCATCAATGGAGCAGTGGAGAACTCTGTCCTGTTCAAGAAGGTTTACGTCGGCAACAACTGCGTCATCAAGAATTCCATTATCCTGAATGATGTATATATCGGCGACAACACCGTTATTGAAAACTGTATTGTTGAGAGCCGCGACACGATCAGAGCAAATACCACGTATATCGGCAAACCGGACGATGTGAAGATTGTGATCGAAAAGAACGAGAGATATACAATTTAAGATTCAGGCAGTATCGAATCGTCACCGTCCCGCTGCCGTGCCGAGAGGAGGCACTATGCAGATTACGGACGTACGGATCAGACGAATTGAGAAAGAGGGCTCGATGAAAGCCGTGGTGTCGATCACGATCGACAACGAATTTGTGATCCATGACATTAAAGTCATCCAGGGCGAAAAAGGGTATTTCATCGCTATGCCGAGCCGCATGGCAGCGGACGGTGAGTACAGGGATATTGCTCATCCAATCAATGCCCGCACGCGGGAAATGATCCAGGGCGTGATTCTGGAGAAGTATTTTATGGTAATTGAGTCCGAGACATAAGGGAAAACGCTCCGGGTGCTTTGCGGCGCCCGGAGCTGTTTTGTGAGGAGCACCAGAATATGGACCAGACAAGTTATATTGTATTTGACCTGGAATGGAACCAGAGCGCAGAAGGGAAACAGGGAGAAGTGCGGGAGCTTCCCTTTGAGATCCTGGAGATCGGCGCGGTGAAACTGAACAGCAGCCTGGAACCAGTGGGAGAATTCTCCTGCGTGATCAGGCCGGTGGTGTACACCCGGCTCCACTACAAGGTTCTTGAGATCACCCATGTGGGCATGGAGGAACTGAAAAAACGGGGCGTACCTTTCGCGGAAGCGGTGCGCAGCTTCCTTGCGTGGTGCGAGGATACAGGGGAGGAGACAGAGAACCGTCCCCTGTCTCCTCCGGTGTTCTGCACCTGGGGGAACATGGATCTCACAGAGCTGCAGCGGAATATGGCGTTTCACGGTGTGGAGAATCCTTTTCCGTATCCGCTCCTTTATTATGATGTCCAGAAGCTGTACAACCGCCTGTATCTCGATAACTCCAAGAACCGTCTGCCGCTGGAAAAGGCGGTGGAACAGCTGGGACTTCCTCCGGCGGAACAGTTCCACCGGGCGCTGGATGATGCCAGGTGTACTGCGGAGGTCATGAAAAAAATGAACTTCCGGGCGGTGGAGGAGTACCTTTCTCTGGATTACTACCGTCTGCCGGAGAGCAGCGAAGAAGAGATCTATCTGGTCTTCCCGGACTACTCAAAATTCGTCTCCCGAAAGTTCCCGACCAGGGAGGATGCCATTGCCGACAAAACGGTGACGGACCTTCTCTGTTACCGCTGCCGGCGGATGCTCAGAAAAAAGATCCGCTGGTTCACGGGAAACCAGCGCTATTACTACTGCCTGGGTGAGTGTCCGGAACACGGATATGTCAAAGGAAAGATCCGCATGAAACACACGCCGGGAGGGGAAGTATACGCCATCAAGACGATCAAACTGACGGATGATGCCGGCGCAGAGCTGATCCGCCGCAGGAAGGAAGAGACGATGGACCGCCGCCGGGTGAAAAACCGGCTGAAGAACACAGGGAACACGGGAAGACAGAGCGGCCTGTAAGAGAAATGGCCGTATTGCGCTCAGCGGGAATTCATTGTAGAATCAGCGGGAAGAACATTGAGACATGCAATAAGGGAAAGAGATGATCGAAAGAAGAAAAACCGGTCTGATCCGCCAGACAGCGCTCCTCTTTGCGGCAGGCATTATCATTACGGGCATATTTACATTCTGCAGTCAGCGCTATCTGTCCGAGACAGCCGTCAAACGTCAGACGGAGGTCCTCGCCGGGGCGGTGGCTGAAGAAGTGAGCCTTTCCGTCAGGGAGTACGCGGCCTACCGCTGGCTGCTCCGCTACTGGTGCAGCCACAGTGACACCATGGAGATCGAATACGACGCGGAATATGTGCCCGGGACAGAAACGGAAAGAAAGAGCCGCATACTTACGGCCCGCCATCCGGGGCTGATGCTGAAATATGCTTCCGAAGCGGAGGTCGAAGCTCTGCCGGAGAGGGACCAGAAGCTGTACGCCGAGATCGTCTATTCCTGGCTCATCACCCGCGTGAATCAGATCAAGAGGACTTATCAGATCGATTACCTTTTCTGCGTGCTGACGGACGAAAGCTTCCAGACCCAGTTCTTTGTGTTCAGCGCCGCGGACAAGGGTTCCGTGCGTGGAACGAACTATCTGGAGGTCTACCCGCTGGGCACAGTAGTCACAGTCGGGGAGAGCCAGCAGGAAGCCATGCGCAGTGCCCGGCAGAATTCCTCGCATCTCGCTGAGGCGGGGGCGTACGAGGACTATTACGCGCTCTTTGAGGATATGGACGGCGGGACTGTCCTGATCGGCATGACATACAACCTGTCGGAGCTGATTCAGGATATCCGCAGCCAGACCCTGCGGGGCTCAGCTTTCGCCGCGGCATGCCAGCTCGTTCTTTCCTTCATCTGCCTGGGACTGGTATCTTTCTTTGTGCTTCGCCCGCTGAAAAAGGTGGAGAGGAGCATCCGGCTCTATAAGAAAACGAAGGACAGCAGCATCGTCGAACAGAACCTGTCCAGCATCCGCATGAAAAACGAGATCGGGCAGCTTTCGACGGACGTCATCGGCCTGTCGAAGGAGATCGACGAATACCTGGGACGTATCGAGACCATTACGGCGGAGAAAGAACGCATCGGCACGGAACTTTCACTGGCCATGCGTATTCAGACAGCAATGCTGCCCAGTGTTTTTCCGGCGTTTCCGAGCCGTCCGGAGCTGGATATTTATGCTGTTATGGACCCGGCGAAGGAAGTGGGAGGCGACTTCTATGATTTCTTCTTTATTGACGAGGACCATCTGTGCCTGGTCATAGCGGATGTCTCGGGCAAGGGCATTCCCGCCGCGCTGTTCATGATGGCTGCAAAGATCATCCTGGCAAATTACGCGAAGATGGGTGTGGACCCTGCAGGGATCCTGCGGGAGACGAACCGGGCCATCTGCGCCAACAACCGGGAGGAAATGTTTGTCACAGTGTGGCTCGGCATCCTGACCATTTCCACAGGGAAGCTCACGGCCGCCAACGCAGGGCATGAGTACCCGTGCATCAGAAAGGCGGACGGGCAGTTTGAACTGCTTCGTGACAAGCACGGATTTGTGATCGGCGGAATGGAAGACGTGGAATACACGGATTATGAACTCATTCTGGAACCTGGTTCGAAGCTGTTCCTCTACACCGACGGCGTCGCGGAGGCTACGGACGAGGAGGACCAGCTCTTCGGGGAGGAGCGGATGCTGGAAGCGCTGAATGAAGATCCTGAAGCTTCTCCGGAACAGCTCCTTAAGAATGTGAGGAGCGCAGTGGACGGTTTTGTCAAAGGCGCAGAGCAGTTTGATGATATCACGATGCTGTGTGTGGAGTATAAAGGTCCCAAGGGGACCGGCAGGTCCTGACGGCGCACAGGAGAGAAAGGAACGTATGGCGAACAGGATGCAGTATGTGACCCACCAGAGGAAGGATATGCTGGATTATTTCCAGAGTGTCGAGGGAAAGCATGTCACTGCGGCGGATATCTGCGAATGCTTCCGGCAGAGCGGGAAGAAGATCGGCATGACGACGGTGTACCGGCATCTGGAAAAGATGGTCGATGAGGGCATCGTAAAAAAATATATCATCGACGGGAACAGCCCCGCCTGCTTTGAGTATGTGGGGGACGGCGAAGCATGCCAGGATCCGGTCTGCTTCCACTGCAAGTGCGAAAAATGCGGAAAACTGATCCACCTGCACTGCGATGAACTGGAAGGCATCGGTGCCCATCTTCTGGAGCACCATCATTTCGCGCTGAACGCTATGCGCACGGTGTTTTACGGACTGTGCGAGGAGTGCATGCAGCAGGAGAGCGAGTGATCCGGCACCACAGCTGTTCATAATCTGTTCATAAATCGTTCAGAGAAGGTTTACGATTGCGCTAAGAAACGGCAATTTCTGTCCTATATGATAATATCACAGCAGGCAATCAGAGCAGCTGCCAATACTTTTTTTCATATACTTTGGCCAGGTACGCAGGTACCTGGCCTCCTCCCATCTTAGGGGAAAAAGAAAAACCACAGAACCAGGAGCTGCAGAAGCAGCATCACAGGAACCCCGATATAAAACCGGGGCTTTTTTGTTTTGTGGTGAAAAAAAAGCATCCCGAGAAGGGCGCCCCCGCTCCCGCCGGAGGCAGCCATAAAGAGCAGCACTGATTCGGGAATGCGCCAGAGACCGCGGCGGGCCTTGAATTTATCGACCCCGTACAGCAAAAAAGCAGCCAGGTTGACCGCTGCGAGATATCCATACATAATCTGAACCTTTCTGGGCAGGAGGGGTTATGTTACAATAAAACAGGCTGATCCTTTAAAGATCATAATAGAGAGACTGCGAAAAGGAAAGGATATTCCGCTCATGGCGAAGAAGAAACTGGTGATTCTGCATTCCAACGATCTGCACGGTGATTTTCTCCCGAAAGAAAAAGACGGGGTCGAGACCGGAGGTCTGGTCCGTCTTTCCGGATATGTCAAAAAAGTACGCGCAGAGGAAGAAAACGTGATCTACCTGAATGCGGGAGATATGTTCCGGGGATCCATCATCGATTCCGAGTACCTGGGACTTTCCACGATCAACCTGATGAACATGCTGCGTCCGGACGTGACAGCAGTAGGAAATCATGAAGTTGATTACGGGATCGCCCACCTTCTGTTCCTGGAGAAGTGCGCCAGATTTCCCATCGTGAACGCGGATCTTTACGTGACCTTGAACAATGCGAGACTCTTCCAGCCGTACCTCAATCTGGAGAGAAGCGGAATCCGCGTCATGGTGATCGGACTCCTGACCCCGGAGGTCCTTGCGAGCACCAAGGGCGAGAAGGTCGTCGGAGGCGTGATCGATCTGGAAAGGGCTGTACGTGAGGTCGGAGTGATCTGCGATAACTACCGCACGAAAAAAACAGACCTGGTGATCCTGCTGACCCACATCGGCATAGAAAACGACCGGAAGCTGGCGGAGGCGCTGAATCCCGACTGGGGCGTGGACATGATCGTCGGCGGGCACTCCCACACACTGATGGAGGAGCCGGAGGTGGTGAACGGGGTCCCGATCGTGCAGGCTGGGACCGGCAGCGGACAGATCGGCCGCTTCGACATCGAGTACGATACATTGTGGAACAAGATCCTGGATCTTCGCTGGACCTGTGTTCCGATCAACGACGAGACCGCACCGAAGGATGAAGTGATGGCGATGCTCCTGGAGGATTACAGGGGCGAGACAGACGCGAAGTACCGCCGCGTGGTCACGAACTTCGCGAGGAAGCTCACACACCCCACCCGCATTCAGGAGACGGAGATGGGGAACCTCTACGCGGATCTGGTGCAGTGGGAATCCAGCTTTGACATCATGATGATGGGGACCGGAGCCATCCGCAAAAAGGAGATGGGACCTGTCGTGGAGTATCAGGACATGCTGGAGAACACTCCCTTCGACGACGTGCTGTGGATGCTGAAGGTGACAGGGGCGCAGTTCCGGACCATGCTGCTCCACATTTTCAGGGATGAAGCCTGGGAAGGACATACGGAATTCTATAATTTTTCGAAAGGCTGCCGCTTCGTCTACAGGAAGAGCACCCACACCCTGGAGGAGTTCCGCTTCAACGGGAAGGAGATCCAGGACGACCAGACGCTCCTGATCGCAATGCAGTCCTATCATTACAACAATTTTGATGAATTCCTGGGCGTCCCGCTGGAGGAAGTCAAAAAGAACATGAAACCCCGCGTCGTGGCGACTTCTGTGAACAATCTGGTGGAAGAATATTTCGCGACCCATCAGGATATCGATTCCCATGTGGAAGGACGGATCGTGATCCTGGAGTAACATACAGGATCATGCTGCCGGAGTGGCAGATATCATCGGCGAAAGCCAGGACAGGAGGAGGAAAAATGGAAAAGATACTGGAACAGATCAGAGCGATGTGTCTGGAACTGAACAGGAAATATCCGAAGTACTATAAAACAGAACGGGACCCGAAGCTGTGTGAGCATCTTCAGGTCCCGGACGGGGAAACTGTATTGTTATGTCATGACGACACGCTTTTCCGTTCGGGAAAAGACGGTTTTGTCATCACGGAAAAAGGCTTCTATACGGATCTCATGATGGAGCATGTGACCTATTTCACGCCCTTTGAAAAACTGGCCGCCGCAGAACAGATCTATGAGACGGAGTATGTGATCTACGCGGATAATACTCCTCTGATGTACAGTTCTGTCGGGGGCGCGGCAGCAGCCGAGAGCCTGATCGATCTTGCAACGTCAGTGAAGCGTCTTATGACAGAGCTGTGATCTCCGGGACCTCGAAGGGGACGCCGGCATCTGCACTAGCCATGGCTGCGCCGTTGTGCCCGGCGATCCCGACGAAGCGGACCTGCATCTCCGGATCTACCTCGAAAAGGTAGGTGCGGGCAGCCTGGATGGTCTGATCGAAGGGACGCTGATACATGAAGGTCACCTTTGCAGTGCCGGAGTGTTTCGGAACCAGACGGTAATTCTGGGTACCGCCTGCACCGAGAAGACCCTCTTCAGAGGAAGCAGTGTATCTGTCCTGGATATCGAAGACATCATTGTCTGCGACTGCGACCCAGGTATAGCCGGTGGTGGGGTTGGACTCGAAGGCGAGCTTCACTTCCTGCGCCTTTGCTTCCTGTGCCTCCGCTTCAGCCGGGGCAGCTTCGGTGACTGCAGCAGCGACAGCTGCCGGTGCCTCCGGGGCCGGAACAGCCTGACGGCGGATGCTTGCGACACCGCCTGCGAAATAAAAAAGTGCAGCTGCCATAATAGCAAATGTGATAACATTGTTCTTTTTCATGGTTTTATTCTCCTCTGTTCTGCCGCAGATCTTCTGCGGCGCCGCTTGTTTTTGTTTTATGTCCGCAGTATAGACCGGGGAACTACACAGAACTGTCACAGAGTAATATTTATTCAGCACCCCGGACTCGGAACGCTTCGCGCCTTGGCCACCCCGGGGGTGCTGAATTCATAATAATATTCTCAGAATTCCGTCACAAACAGGAAACAATCCGTACACAATTTCCATGTATGATAAACACCATCAGATAACACAAAAAAGTGTAAGGAGGTGTAACCATGGGAATGTACAGTGTCAGATATTATGGATCGAACGGTTTTCTTGCGGGAGAGTGCAGCTACCAGGATCAGGAAAGTGCCGCCAGGGATTTTGAAAATTTCCGCGCCGGTGGCTACGTCTCCGCAGAGCTGGTGCTTCTGTTCCGGGGGAAAGAGTATCTTCTGGAATCCGCAGTGAACTGAGCAGACCGGCGGCAGAACAAATCGAAAAGCTCCTGACGGGGCGGTGGCATACACCGCTTCCGCGGGAGCTTTTTCCGGTTCCGGGGCAGAGCGGGAGCCGATTTACAAACCGAAGAGAATGATATATTCTGAGAATATTCAATGAAAAGGATCCGGGGAAGTTATGACAGAATTTGAAGAGTTTCAGAAAGTGATCGCGCGGCTGCGGGCGCCGGACGGCTGCCCCTGGGACCGGGAGCAGAGCCATGAATCCCTCAAG
>CACZFV010000076.1 GCA_902780465.1 uncultured Lachnospiraceae bacterium | reverse complement strand
GTCGGCACGCCCTCATTCACCATGTCCATGATGGAGTTGGGGGAGATGTGGCTGGCCGCGAACAGGACTTCTCCTTTGGAGTTGATGACGCCGTCATAGGTCTCCACCACGCCGGTGATGAACTCTTCCATGACGTAGGGGATCTCCGGCACCTGATGGAAGAATTCCCGCAGGTCTTCATCGTTCTCAAGGCGCCAGGTGGCTTCCGCACCCACGCCGCGGTCCGGCTTCACGATGACGGGATAGCCGACTTCTTTGATAAACTCCTGGGCGGTCTCCAGATCTACAACCGGAGAATAGCGCGCCACGGGCACGCCTGCCTTTTCATAGTACTTCTTCATGGCGGTCTTGGAGCGGTACCGCATGATCTGGTCGGACTTCAGTCCGGTCAGGATGTTGAAATCCGTGCGGAGAGAGGCATCCAGCTCCATCCAGAACTCATTGTTGGACTCGACCCAGTCGATCTTTCCATAATTCGCGGTAAAGTGGCCCATGGCGCGGATCATCTGGTCGTAGTTCCGGAGGTCGTCCACCTTGTAATATTCTGTCAGGGCGTCCTTCAACTCGTCCGTCAGGGAATCGTAGGATGCGTCGCCGATGCCGAGCACGTTGACGCCGTTTTCATGCAGTCCCACGCAGAAACGGGCGTAGGCCACGGGAAAGTTCGGGGAAATAAATACAAAATTCATCACAAGCCTCCATAGAATTGTGTTATGATAGAGTGCGATATGATCAATGCTTCAGGAAGGAATCTGACTATGGATATTCAATACTACAAAGAGTACAGCAATGAACTGGGCCGGGACATGGAATTCAAGTCCTACGGCTGGGGCGGCATCCCGCTGCTCGCAGTCCCCTGCCAGAACGGCCGGTTCTTCGACTGGGAAGGCTTCGGCATGCTCGACACCCTGGGCGACTATCTGGACCAGGGCCGCATCCGCCTCTTCTCCTTTGACACTATCGACCAGGAGACCGTGTCCGATGTGAACGGCAATCCCTATGACCGCGTGCGCCGTCACGAGGCCTGGTACCGCTACGTATGCAACGAGCTGGTGCCGCGCATCCACGAGATCTCCGGCTGGAACGACCGGATCCTCATCTCCGGCTTTTCCATGGGCGCATACCACGCAGGCAACTTCATGTTCCGCAGGCCTGACATCTTCCGCGGCTGCATCGCCCTCTCCGGTCTCTATGACACCAACGACATGTACAACGGCTACATGGACGAGGTGGTCTACGCCAACGACCCCTGCGCTTTCCTTTCCAATATGCCCGCGGATCATCCTTACATGGAGATGTACCGCAACTCCGACATCATCATCTGCGTCGGGCAGGGCGCCTGGGAGGAGCAGCTCCTGGCAGGCACCCGCAAGCTGGACGCCATTGTCAAGGCCAAGGGCATCAGCGCCTGGATCGATTTCTGGGGTCCTGACGTCTATCATGACTGGCCCTGGTGGAAGATCCAGATCCGGTATTTCCTTGAGAAAATGGGCATCTGACAGACCGAAGATCTGCGAAGAGGTGCCGCGGGTACCTTTATCCCGTGATCCGAATGATCGCGTAACTCTCACCGGCTGCGTCGCGGAGATCCGTGATGCAGCCGTTTTCTGTGCGGTAAACGAAGGGGTAGATCACATCCCCCAGGTGCGCGGACTTTTTGTACTGCGCGTCCAGACGGCTGAACTTGTCCTCCCATTCCGCGGCATCGCGGGCAATGGCGATATACTGGGCGTTGTTGACGTGATAATTCGTGTCGAGGTGATGCTGCTGGACCGTCACCGGGTCCGCGGCGGTCACAAAACCTGACTGGCCCTGCTGTCCCGCAGGTGCCTGCAGGGCATCCGCCGGGAGCTCCAGCTTCCGCTCCATGGGAGGCATACCTTCCAGGCGCGGCTCGCACACACTGTTCAGCGCGTCCACCTCTTCCGGCGCCGGCCGCACGGGCCGTCCCAGCTTGTAATCCATCAGGAACCAGAGGGAATCCGCCTGCACATAGGGCTTCCCGTCCGGACTGGTGATGGTGAAATTCCTCATTCCATAGATCCCCTTGAACTGATAGGGCCAGGTGGAGATCACCAGGTCATCCCTGAAGGAGGGCAGCTCCGGCACGAAGATGTTCCACGCCGCCAGGAACCAGGCCTTGTTCCTGGAGCGCATAAATTCCACACCGATGCCAAGCTCCTCGCACTGAAAGGTAGAGGCATCCTGCAGATAATTGATCATCGAGAGAAACGTCATGCGCCCCTCTGCGTCACATTCGCTGTAGCGAAGTTTTCCGGAAAACGAATACATTCATCTCCTCCGTCACTGCTCTTCCACAGGCACATACTGGTAAGACTGGATCCCGTAGAAGGAACGCTCCACTGTTTCCTCGTAGCTCTTCAGCCATGCGTACTCGGCCGCGGCGACCGGATCCACTGCGGGGTCCGGAGCCTGTCCCGGTCTGTCAGCGCGGAAAATCGCATGAGTAGAAGCGCCGTTGTGCTTCAGCTTCGCGATCCTCTTCACATTCTCCCATCCCTCCAGCGTATCCTCGCCGTCCACCGGGACCACACGGATACTGAACAGAAGACGGCCGGCATTGTCCAGGAAATTGATGCTTCCGTCATTCTCTATATTCCAGGAGCACCTCTTTTCCCACGCCAGCGGCGGAATAAACCCGAAGTATTTCGCGGCGATCTGGTAGCGCGGCAGCTGCACCGGGACTGTCTTATTCTTCTGCCGCACACCGTCCACAGTCCAGATCCCGGCCTGGTCCACGGTGTAATTGTCCGGCGTCACGCCGTTTGTCACGACATAGCCGTTCGCGTCAAAATAATAGCAGCTCTCGTCGATCCACTTCCATCCGTTGGCCACATAGGTATAATCCTGCTGGATATATTTCCTGCCGCCCGCATCTGTCTCCCATCCGAGCGCAGAAACAGTCTGCGCCGCAAGACCCGCAAGCACCACTGCTGCCGTAACAGCTGCAGCGATCTTTCTCCTGATGTTCACCGTGAGTACCTCCTCTGTGTGTTTTTTAGAAATGCCGTGTGTCTTTCAGAAATGCCATGTGTCCTTCAGCGTGGCCCATTTCTGGTCCTTGTCGCTGAGGTTCAGCTTCGTCCCGTCTTCCATCGTATAGCCGGAAGCGTCCGCACTGCCCGGATACGCTCCCTGCACCTCGGGCCACTCGATCCCGATCTCCGGGTCGTTCCAGGCAAGGCCGCCCTCATCTCCCGGATGATAGAAATCCGTCACCTTGTAGCAGAACTCCGCAGTATCCGAAAGCACCAGGAAGCCGTGGGCAAAGCCCTCGGAAATATAGAACTGCTTTTTGTTCTCCTCCGAAAGTTCCACACCGAACCACTGTCCGAAGGTCTTTGATCCGCTCCTCAGGTCCACCGCCACGTCGAACACCCGGCCCTTGATCACCCGGACCAGCTTTCCCTGGGGGAATTCCTTCTGGAAGTGCAGGCCGCGCAGCACACCCTTCACGCTCATGCTCTGGTTGTCCTGCACAAACACCATGTCCAGCCCGGCTTCGTGCATATCTCTCTGATTGTATGTCTCCACGAAATATCCCCGGGCGTCCCCGTGCACCGTCGGTTCAATAATGTAAAGCCCTTCGATCGGCGCTTTTGTCACTTTGATCTGTCCCATTGTTCTGTCCTTCTTTCTGTACTGTTTTTCGACGCTTCAGATGTTCCGGCGTCTCTGCCTTGCCCGTCAGTTTATTTCCGGAACACAAATAACTTGCTGAAAATATAATTTGCTATGGTGACCACTACCTGGACGATCAGCTTCATGACCTTGTCGCTGTATCCCATCAGCGTCACGCCCACAAACATGATACCCATATCCATCAAAAGTGTCCCGACCCTGGCGAGATAAAAGGCCCCTGCCTCCCGCAGCACGCCGGTGCCCCGGCTCCGGAACACGAAGATCCGGTTCGCGAAAAAGGCAAATGTCACCGCCGCGATCCAGGAGATGATGTTTGCCGCCTGCAGCTGCAGCGGGTTCTCCGGATCCAGGAAAGTCAGCACACAACCGTAGTACACGCTGAGGCTGACTACCGTGGTAAGCCCCCCGACGATCAGGTAGCGGACGATCTCTCCCAGCATGCCGGTGTCCTGCTGCTCTGCTGCCTTTTCCGCGATGTCCTGCTGTTCAGCTGCCTTTTCCGCGATGTCCTGCTGCGCCTTCATCCGAGCTCCTTACGGCACATTTCCAGCGCGGAGGCGATGACCTGGTCCATGTCATAGTACTTGTATTCACCCAGCCTGCCGCCGAACACGACCTTCTCTTCCTTCTCCGCCAGCGCTTTGTATGTCTGGTACAGGCTGCCGTTCTTTTCGTCGTTCACCGGATAATACGGCTCGTCGCCCGGCTTCCACTCGGAGCTGAACTCGCGGCTGATGACGGTCTTCGGGAGGTCGTTCCCCTGGTCGTCCTTTCCGAACTCAAACCATTTGTGCTCGATGATCCTGGTCCAGGGCGTCTCCCGGTCGGTGTAATTCACCGCCACGTTGCCCTGGAAGTTCGGCTTGTCCAGCACTTCGTTCTCGAACCGGACAGAGCGGTACTCCAGATACCCTTCACTGTAGCCAAAGTAGGCGTCGATGGGCCCGGTGTAGATCACCTTGTCCGCCATGGCGTCATACTCTGCCTTTTTCTCCGGAGACGCCAGATAGTCCTCATTCAGGCGGACTTCCGTTCCCTCCAGCATATGCGCCACCATCTTCGTGTAGCCGCCCATAGGGATCCCCTGGTACAGCGCGTTGAAATAGTTGTTGTCAAAGGTCAGGCGCACCGGGAGGCGTTTGATGATGAAGGCCGGCAGCTCCGTACAGGGCCGTCCCCACTGCTTCTCGGTGTAGCCCTTCACCAGCTTCTCATAAATGTCCGTGCCGATGAGGCTGATGGCCTGCTCCTCCAGGTTCTTCGGCTCCGTGATCCCGGCGGCTTTCTTCTGTTCTTCGATCTTTGCCGCTGCCTCTTCCGGCGTCACCACACCCCACATCTTATTGAAGGTGTACATGTTGAAGGGAAGAGAATACAGCTCCCCGTGATAGTTCGCCACCGGGGAGTTCGTGAAGCGATTGAACTCCGCGAAACGGTTCACATAGTCCCACACTTCTTTATTGTTGGTGTGGAAGATGTGCGCGCCGTATTTGTGCACATGGATCCCTTCAATGTCCTCTGTGTAAACATTTCCCGCGATCTGCGGCCGTTTGTCGATGACCAGACACTTCTTCCCGGCTTTCTTTGCCTCCTGGGCGAATACGGCGCCGTACAGCCCCGCGCCCACGATCAGATAATCATAGTTCATTGAAAAAGCCCTCTGCTTTCCCTATTTTGTAATATCTGTTTATAATATTATGCCCGACACAGGCAGAGAATGCAAGAATCCGCGCCGCGGGCCGGCACTATACCAGCATCCTGACTGCCCGCCGGCTCTATACCAGCATCCTGACCGCCCGCCGGCACACCTCTACCTTCACTGTCTGCGGGCAGCCGCCATACTTCCCGTCCAGAGTCCAGTCGACGTGATTCATCGCCTCGATCTGCAGACTCCCGGTCTGAAACACGCGGATATAAGGACTGTCCGTGCTGCCCGATGCCAGTGTCGTGACGATGTCTCCCAGCTCTACGATTCCCAGATTCTCCGGTGCCGAGACCAGCATGACCTCAAACAGGCCGTCATTCAGTTTTGCTCTCTGGCTGACGGGCGATGCCATTCCACCTACTGAGATGGAATTTGTGATGGCTCCGTAAAGATAGCTTCCTTCCTCCTGGCCGCCGTCATAGCTGATACGCATCCGGCAGCGCGAGGAAATATTTTCCGGCAGCGTGAGCAGCCCCTCCAGGATGTAGGCAGCGTAACCAAGATAGTTCTTTGCCAGCTGGCTGGTGGAATAGCTGACCTTTGTGAAAGCGCCGAAAGCCGCGACATAGTTAAAATAACTGTCATTAAAGCGGCCGATGTCAAATGCTGTGGTACGGTTGCCCGCGGCTGCGGCGCAGTTCTCCGGGACCGATGCGGAGATCCCGAGACTTCTCGCGTAGTCGTTGGTGCTCCCGCAGGGCAGGTAAGCGATGGGTTTCTTAAGCCCCGCATTCATGATCCCCCGGATCGTGTGACTCAGCGTACCGTCACCGCCGGCGCACATAATCGTATCAAAATCAGCCCCGTATTCTTCGATCAGCCGTTCTGCCGTCAGCCCCTTCTCCGGCAGGATCGGGAACGACGTCACCATGCAGTCATGCACCGCCAGATTCTCGAGGATGTCATACAGATTCAGTTTTGAGGCGCCAGTGCCTGCAGTTCCATTCACCAGCAGCAGTACTTTCTTCATTCCCGCTTCCTTTATTTCCGCTTTCTTTATTTCTGCTTCCTTTATTTCTGCTTCCTTTATTTCCGCTTCCTTCTGATACTGTGCTCTCTGATACTGTGATCCCGGAAAAACAGTGTATCTCCGTCATATTATGACTGACAAAGTCAAAGAATGCAAGAATACCGCCAGGTTTACAAAGCAAAGCGGGTCCGGCAAAGCAAAGCGGGTCCGGCTTGTCAGCCAGACCCGCTGTGTATATCTCCTTATGTGTATCTCCAGAACCTGATTCCGTCAGGCGAGAGTTCTGTCAGCCGGGAACTTTGTCAGCCGACTGCTCCGCCTGCAACATTCTGCAGCTTGACTTTGATCAGCTTGGAATTGTGGTTCCATGTAGTGTACTCCCAGTGGATCTTCAGATAGGTCCCGTCAAACTCGACCTTGTATGACTTATGGCCGGACTTTGTGCTCCTGCCGTAGATCGTTCCGTTCTCCATGTACAGATCCAGAGTATCGCCGTTCGGATTATTCTTGTCATAAAAACTGTAAGAAGATCCCGTTGGCTCATAGTGGCCGAAATTGATCTGCTTCGACCCGCCGGAATAATTGACCCAGCAGTCCACTCTGTAGTTCTGGGTATCTCCGCCGATGCCCACGGAGTTGTAATAGCCGTCCGGAATGCTGCTGATCGTGCCGCCGGCGGAGCTGGAACCCTGCCGTGGTACACTGGAATCCCACTCACCTTCCTCGTTTACCCAGTAACCGTCAGGAGTCCAGGTATTTGTCAGCATAGCGCCGTCGGAGCCCACATAATAGTTCCCGATCCACTGGTTCTTTGCAAGAGCACCATTGCTGGCGCAGTAAAACCAGCCGTGGCCGGGAGCGTAGACCCATCTGTCGTATATCATGTAACCGTTCACATCGAAGGCAAACTGCTGTTCCCTGATAGTAGTGATACAGTTCGCCGGATAGGAACCGTCATCATACTCAAACCACCACATGGACCCATCCTGTTTCCATTTTCCGCTCTTGGCCAGAACTGTCTGCGCTGACGACAGAACCAGGAGAACAGTCAGGAACACCACTGCCAACTTTCTGATCTTTCTGTTGCTGCTCATATCCACACCTCCTACTATTCATGATTGTTCACGTGTTCATGATCTGTGCACCATACTGTGCGCCATACCATGCACCGTACCATGCGCCATACCCTGCGCATCCTATCTCATTGATACCATGAGAGGAGTGGAGTTTCAATGATGTGACAGCGACTTGTCATTGACATCAGAGGGGCACAGGAGGCGAGCAGAATTCCGGCTTTTGATTGACAGAATCCCGGATTCCGGGGCAGTGGAATCTGGCTTGGAGAGCCGTTTGGGAGCCGGCAGAAGCCCGAGTTCTGGGGTTGGAGCCTGAGTTCTGGGGTTAGAGCCCGAGTTCTGGGGTTAGAGCCCGGCTTTGAACTTGCAGAGGCCTGGCTTCCGGGGCAGTGGTCACGAAATTGGACTTTCTTAGAAATATGGGCACACCTCCGAGGGTACATTTTCAAAAATTTGATAGCAAAACTGCAAAATCTTTTGACGCGATGCAGAGCTATCAAATTATAATTGACACTTCATTTGAATCTGTTTATTAACTCAATCGAAAAAATAGGATATCAGCCGAAATTCCCTTTCAGACGCCCTGAAACTGTGTCCATAAAAATTGGAATACCCGATTCCGTGACCACTTCGTTCAAATCAACGACCATCTCGTTCAAATCGGGCCGGAGCAGTCTGCTCCGGCCCGAAAGTCTGGTCGTTATTACTTGGTCGTTATTACCTGGTTGTAATCACCGTGTCCATGGATCAATGCACGATCACTTCTCCATGGTTCAGTACATGATCGCAACTCCATGGTTCAGTACACGATCACAACTGTTCCGTCATCCGGCATCACAAAATTGATGAGTCCGGAAGCCTGATCGAGTGTGGCTGCAAGGATTTCCCATCTTCCTGTGTTGTTATTGAAGAACAGGATCTGCGGGACTGAGGAGGCCGGGAAGCCCGGAGCATAGAGAGATACCGGGATATTCTTCGGGGAGATCCGGACAGCCATGGTGCCTCCGAACACATTCTTTCCGTTCACTGCGGCCGCTGTCTGTGCTTCAAAGGCATTTGACGCCGCAGCGCCTGCCAGGTCGCCGCCGTCGATCTTTGCGATGCAGCTTACCACATCCGCGTCCAGACCACTCGTCTTTGCGACTCCGGTGCAAACCTCCACATGATTCTGCGCGCTGCCTGTGCCCGATGCGCTGCCGTCGACCACGACGCCGGAGACTGTTTTCGCAGGACTGGTCACAACACCATCGACTTTGATCTGCTTATTGTCGTTTGTAGTAGTTTTGATGGATGTATCCTGAGTAGGAGTCTGCTGCTGCGGGTCATTGCCGCCATCGCCGCCGTTTTTACTGCTGGGCGCCACTATGGCAAGAGCTTCAATGATCGCGGAGACTGAAACGCCGCCTGTTTTCGGAACGGTAATACTCCAGCTTCCGTCCGCGTTCTTCACAGCAGTCGCTTTTCCGCCATCTACTGACTTGATCTCGTAGCCATTATCCGGCGTGACTGTCACTGTGACCGTGTCCCCTGCATGCGCCACATCGTATCCCTGTTCTTTCTTCGTGCCGCCGAGGCTGATGTTTCCGTTCTTCGCCTCCTGTACCTCGATGTGATACAGGATCTGTTCCGCGATCGCCTGCGCCACTGCGTTCGTGTCCAGGGAGCCCTGCCCGCTCTTGTCCTTGTATTCCACGTACTGCTGATTCGCAGAAGAAAGCTCGCCCACAATAATGGTGGGAAGTGCTTTGACCACATCTTCTTTTGTCAGAGCATCGCCGGAAACCGTGATGCAGTATCCGTCTCCGGCAGTTTCGGTCACTGTGCCGAGCACCACAGCTGCGCCGCCGCCCTGGGAACTGGTCTCTCTGATGACCAGGCCGCTGTCTCCCGTCACGTCCTTCTTCACCGTGACGTTGCTGTCAGAAGTCATATCCACTGCCGCAGCTCCTGTGGCAGTGATGCTGCCTTCCACCGTAATGGAAGCGCCGGAGTTCGCGACCGCCGCTCTGCCCTGATCCGCTTTCACGTCACCGCCCACGGTGATGCTGGAATTGTCGACCGGAAAAGTTTCATCACCCGCGTACAGTACGTTGTAGTCCGCTCCTGAGACATTTCCTCCGACTTTCACCGTACTGTCTCCAATCGCATAAACACCGGTCGTCTCCGTAAGCACATCTCCGGTCACTTCAACTTTTGAATGATCAATGGAATTCACGCCTGTTCCGAAGGAATTGATAGAACCACCGACAGTCACTTCAGACTGTTCTTTGGCAATAACGCCCTCCTGATCATCCGAAATTACGTCCTTCCCTACAGATACCTTACTGTCCGAACGTGCCGAGACACCGCGCAGATCACTGTGTACGCTGCCGCCGATCTCTACTTCAGACCCTTTGCTCACGCTGACACCATATGCCGTGCTCTCGACATCTCCACCGATCTTCGCTGAAGAATCATCCTTCACCAGCACCGTGTTGGGAACATGATCACCGGTGGTGGTGGCATTCAGATTTTCCGCGTTTCCGCCGACTGTCACAGATGACCCATTCTGGGAGACGACCGCGGATTTTGTTGATGACATCGAAGCTGCGTCTCCGGTAACGGTTAGTTCGCTGCCATCATTGGCAACGGCCGTATTTCCATCCCCGGATATCACATCTCCGTTGACCGTCATAGTTGTGCCTGCGTCCCATGTGCCTACTCCGCTTTTGTCAGCGCTGACACTTCCGTTGATCTCGACTGATGCACCCTCCCAGGACCAGGCTCCCTTACCTTCCGAATCCACATCCCCGTTCACGGTAACAGAAGTGCCGCTGCCCTGTGCGGATACAGCGACCTCATCAGGATCCTGATTTATTATGCTGGAATCCACCGTGTGGGACTGCCCGTCATTGTACTGCTCTACCTGGGCCAGAGATGAGATCGTCATAGAGACCGTCATCACCGCAGAAAGCCCCAGCGCCAGAAGTTTCCGTCTCTTCATTTCGTCTGTCCTCCATCGAAAGTAATTATAAGCAATAAAAATGTCTTATGAAGATATTATATAGTATTTTGCTTCGATGGGGCAGGTTTATAGCAGATTTCCTTGTTAAAAGCGAACCTTCGCAATCCGCTTCGCTCCTTGCTACTCATGGACCGCTGCCGCTTTCAGCGGTTTCTCAGCAGCCTTCCTTCCCTTCCCGGACCAGGCCTCCCATCTTCCGCATGACCCGCCAGTAATTTTTCTCATGTGA
>CACZFV010000075.1 GCA_902780465.1 uncultured Lachnospiraceae bacterium | reverse complement strand
GGTCAAGACCCAGGGCGGAACGCAGACCGTGGCGATCAGCTACGACAGCCGTCTGAAGGGCTGGAACTTTGCCCGCGACGCGGCAGGCGTCCTCGCGGCAAACGGCATCAATGTCCGCATTTATGACGAGCTGATGCCTGTTCCGGCGCTTTCCTTCGCGACCCGCTATTATAAGTGCAATGCCGGCATCATGGTCACTGCTTCCCACAACCCGGCGAAGTACAACGGCTACAAGGCTTACGGACCGGACGGCTGCCAGATGACAGACGATGCAGCAGCAGTTGTTTACGATTCCATCCAGAAGACCGACGTCCTTACCGGCGCCAAGTACATGAGCTTTGCGGAAGGCGTGGAAAAGGGCCTGATCAAGTTCGTGGGCGATGACTGCAAGGAAGCTCTTTATGAGGCGATCGAAGCGAGACAGGTCCGTCCGGGTCTCTGCAAGACGGCAGGCCTGAAGCTGGTCTACTCCCCGCTGAACGGAACCGGACTGGTACCGGTGACCAGAGTCCTGAAGGATATGGGGATCACGGATATCACCATCGTTCCGGAGCAGGAGTATCCGAACGGCTATTTCACCACCTGCTCTTATCCGAACCCCGAGATCTTCGCTGCCCTTGAGAAGGGCCTGGAGCTGGCAAAGGAAGTCGGCGCGGATCTGATGCTCGCAACTGACCCCGACGCTGACCGCGTGGGCATTGCCATGAAGTGCCCGGACGGCTCCTATGAGCTGGTGTCCGGAAATGAAATGGGCGTGCTGCTGCTGGACTACATCTGCGCAGGCCGCATCGAGAAGGGAACCATGCCGGAGAAGGCAGTGGCAGTGAAGTCCATCGTCTCCACTCCGCTGGCGGACGCAGTCGCAAAGCACTACGGCGTCGAGATGAGAAACGTCCTCACCGGATTCAAGTGGATCGGCGACCAGATCGCAGGCCTCGAGGCAGCCGGCGAAGTTGACCGCTTCATCTTCGGATTCGAGGAGAGCTACGGCTATCTTGCAGGACCGTACGTCCGCGACAAGGATGCCATCATCGGCTCCATGCTGATCTGTGAGATGGCAGCGTATTACAGGAGCATCGGCTCCTCCATCAAGCAGAGACTGGAGGAGATCTACGCCCAGTACGGCCGTTACCTGAACAAGGTCGACAGCTTCGAGTTCCCGGGTCTGTCCGGCATGGACAAGATGGCCGGCATCATGAGCGGTCTCCGCGAGAATGCTCCGGCAGAGTTCGGCGGACGCAAGGTCGTCAGCGTCAAGGACTACGCGAAGCCCGAAGAGACCGGCCTTCCCAAGGCAAACGTCCTGATCTACGGCCTGGAAGACGGCGCGACTGTCGTTGTCCGTCCCTCCGGCACAGAGCCGAAGATCAAAGCGTACTACACCACCCTGGGCAAGGATCTTGCGGAAGCCCAGAAGGAGAAGGACGAGCTCGCAGATGCCCTGAAGCCCATCTTCGCATAATCGTATTACTGCAATTCGAAGGGGTGCCGCACCACCAATATGGCGATGCGGCACCCCTCTTTTATTTTCCAGAATTACGCGGCGGAGCAGCCCGGAGACAGCGCGGAAGCAGCGCGGAGGCAGTCCTGGGGCAGTCCTGAGGCAGCCCGGAGGCCTGGGCACTGCGATTGGGCGTTTCCGGGCATTTTTATAATATTTGTTCCCTTTTAAAAACGGTTTTCAGAGGATTCCGGGAGCTTGAGGAGAGTAAATGGGCGTTTCAGAGGCTTTTTCAAAAATTTGTTCCCTTTTTTACGGTTTTACGCGCCTGCTTTTTATGAAAAAAGGGAACAAAAAACGAAAAATGCTCCTGAAACGTCCAATCTGATCATTTATATGGGCAGAAAAGCAGAAATTGAAAGGTCCTGAAGGGTACAAAAATCCCAAAAAGTCCAAATAACGCCCAAACCACACGATCGTAAAAAAGTCCGGTAATGATAATCCGGAAACGACAGCCCGTACAGATAAGTCCGGAAACGACAGCCCGTACAGATAAGTCCGGAAATGACAGCCCGTACAGATGCTTCAGAGTAAGAAAAAAGGAGACATAGTCCCCTTTATTCTGTGTACAGATCATAGATCTCCACGTGGTCGTAGATGGCCCTCCAGGCGCTGTGCGCGTGGGCAGTGACGCAGATGTAGTGACCGCCGTCGTTGGAGATCTGGTAGCTCGCGGCGCAGTTCCAGGATTCCTTCACATAGCCGGTCTTCGCGCATCGCACTGTACCGTGAGTATCCTTGTCCTCGATGCGGCGCAGGAACCAGTTTGAGATCGTGATCCCCTCAGGATGCTGCGCAGTGGACGAAGTCGTGTAGGTGTGGGCGGAGAGCACTTCGCGGCAAAGATCGTTTTCCACGGCGGCCTTCAGGATCATTGCCATGTCCGAGGGCGTCGTGTAGAGATCGTCGTCATAAAGCCCCACACAGTTCGTGAAATGAGAAGTGCCGGAAAGGCCGAGTTCTGCCACCTTTCTGTTCATCAGTTCCACAAAGGCTTCATGGGACCCGGCAGTATAGAGCGCCAGCGAGAGAGCGGCGTCCGCGCCGGAGGGAAGAATGGTGCCGTACAGGAGGTCCCGCACGGTGACGGTCTCGTCCACTCCGAAGCCCACTGCGCTCCCGCCGTTCCGGTAGGAATAATCCGTGATGTCTATGGTGACAGTGAAGGTGTCGTCCAGGAAATTTCCGCTCTGCCGGGCTTCCTCCGACATCCCCGCGGCGGTGCCCTTCTGCAGTTCTTCCACGGCGGTAAGCACCGTCAGGATCTTTGTCATGGAAGCCGGGATAATGCGGTCGCTGCCGCCGAGCTCCGCTGTCACCTCGCCGGTGTCGGCGTTGATCAGGATGGCCCAGTTGCTCTGCATTTTCTCCGTATTGGCGATGGTCCGGGTGTTACCGGTGCGGCGGGGGCTGTAGCCCTCAAAGAAACCGGCGACTTCGGGATCCTTCTGCACCGGGAGAGAATCCACGCGGATCTCATTTCCTTCCGCAGTACCCGTCTCTTCGGAAGACGTGGTTTCGCTGCCTGATGGAGCGTCAGCGGTGCTGCCGGACGGAGCGTCACCGGCTCTGCCGGGAGAAGGACCGCCTTTCTCCGCGGGTCCGGCTTCATTTGTGACAGCTGCGGTGGGATCCCCCTGTTTCCCGTCAGAACCGTGTTTCAGAACGAACCGTACGAGGAGCGTTACTGCCGTCAGAAGCAGGAGCAGGATGCAGAGCGCGATCCTGCGGTTCCGGCGCACCTGCTGCTTTCTGCGGCGGAGCGCGGCGCGATGCCGCCTGCGCCGCTCAAGATCATCATATGGAGTGTTGTTTTCTGTCTGTGTATTCATCATGTTTCCCATCATATCACAGCATGAAACTGCAGAAAACCGGAAAATTCAGCCGAAGAGAGCGCTTCTGCGGAACGACGGAATATTGACGGAGAAGGAACGCAGAGCTTCGTTTAAATGCACATACAGAAAAGATAAATCTGTAGTTTTTTCTGTAAAATTATACGATTATGGACCTTGTACCGATTGACACAGAAAACACGATTTGTTATACTCGACTTGCAATATGAGTGGGCATCAATTCACATGTTCTGCAGTCATGCAGTTCCATCCATGGTGCAGAGGGTGTGTTTTTTTGTTTGCCGCAATTGCGACACAATTTTCACATTTTTATGGAGGCACGGGAAAATGCATAACGGAACAGTGAAGTGGTTTAACGCAACTAAGGGATACGGATTTATCACGGATGATGCTGACAAGAGCGAGATCTTCGTTCATTTCTCCGGCATCAACGCTGAAGGATACAAGACCCTTGAGGATGGCCAGAAGGTTACTTTTGATGTTGCTGAGGGCAACAGAGGACCGCAGGCTGTCAACGTTACCGCTGTTCAGTAAGGTTTGATCAAAATAAAAGATTCGCGGTTTTTCTGACGGAACAGAAGTATATAAAAAAGTAATGGTGGAACAAAAAGACCGCCCGGCATAATGCCGGGCGGTCTCTTATATATGGTCAGGTGCGTCCTGCGGTGCGCGGGCGCATCAGCCTTCGATCGCGATATATTTCTTCTGCGGGACTTCAGGCTGCGGAGTCTTCTTCGGGATGCTCAGCTTCAGGATGCCATCCTCAAACTTCGCGGAGATATCCTCCTCTGTGAGCGCGTCGCCCACATAGAAGCTTCTGCTCATGGCGCCGCTGTAGCGCTCTTTGCGGATGTAACGGCCCTTGTCATCCTTCTGGTCCTTGTCCAGATCCTTTGCAGCGCTGATGGTCAGGACACCTTCATGAAGTTCTGCTTTGATGTCTTCTTTCTTGAAGCCCGGCAGATCCATGTCCAGCTCATAGCCGTCCTCTTTTTCCCGGATATCGGTCTTCATCAGGTTCTTTTCATGTTTCCCGTAAAGGGGACTCTTCTTTCCGAAGAACTCCTTGTCAAATCCGAAATCGTTCATCCAGTCATCAAAAAGGTTTTCTCCAAAAATACTCGGCATGTACATCATTGTCTTATCCTCCTTATATTCTTATCGGGGCGGGATCCGGAACGATGTTTCTGTTCGTCTTTCCGTACCCCTCTCTTTTGTTCTATGCGTACTATAACACTTGTTGTTAGCACTGTCAATAGGTGAGTGCTAAAAAATGTGTGAAGAATCTGTGCCCTCATGAAAAGGAATACTGTTAAAGCAGAACATTTTGTTGTATGATGTAACAATCAAACAAAGGCGGGAAATCGATGCCCGCGGGGAATAATGATCCGAAACCGTGCAAGGAGGACTACAATGCAGGAATACAAGCCGTTTAAAGAAGGAAAAGTCAGAGAGATCTATGATGTCGGCGACGCGCTGATCATGGTGGCGACAGACCGCATCTCCGCCTTTGACGTTATTCTGAAGAACAAGGTCACGAAAAAAGGAGCGGTGCTGACCCAGATGTCCCGCTTCTGGTTTGACTATACAAAGGATATCGTGCCGAATCACATGATCTCCGTGGATGTGAAGGATATGCCGGAATTTTTCCAGCGGCCGGAATTCGACGGAAACAGCATGCTCTGCAAAAAGCTGACCATGCTTCCTATCGAGTGCATCGTCCGCGGCTATATCACAGGAAGCGGCTGGGAGAGCTACAAAAAGAACGGCACGGTGTGCGGCATCCCGCTGCCGGAAGGCCTCCTGGAGTGCGGAAAGCTTCCTGAGCCGATCTTTACTCCCAGCACCAAGGCAGAGATCGGAGATCATGACGAAAACATTGATTTCCCGCGCTGCGTCGAAGTCCTGGAGAGAGATTTCCCGGGTCATGGCAGGGAGTACGCGGAGAAGATCCGCGACTGCACCATCGCCCTCTATAAGAAGTGCGCGGACTACGCGCTGTCCCGCGGCATCATCATCGCGGACACCAAGTTTGAGTTCGGCATCAATGAGAACGGTGAGGTCATCCTTGCGGATGAGATGCTGACCCCCGATTCCAGCCGCTTCTGGCCGCTGGAGGGTTATGAGCCGGGAAAGAGCCAGCCCTCCTTCGACAAGCAGTTCGTGCGTGACTGGCTGAAGGCCAATCCGGACAGCAACTATGACCTTCCGCAGGACGTGATCGACAAGACCATCGATAAATATAAAGAAGCCTACCGCCTGATCAGCGGGAAAGAGCTTGCCTGAAAAGAAAGGCGGATTTGTTTCATCATTTATGGACAGCTTTAAAAAAAGGAATGGCGCGGGCGAATTCCGGGAACTCACTGTGGATGACCTGCAGTCCTTCGCAAAATTTTACGATCTGCGGCCTAACCTGACTGCTGACAGTGTGCCGCTGGAAAGCTTTCTGTGGAAAAACTATTACAATGCCAGAGCAGCCGTGGTGTTCCGCGGCGAAGAGGAGATCGGCCTCCTGTGGCTCTATGAGCTGTGCGGAGAACCCTTCGGCGCCATGCCTCTGTGCCGGCCGGAGGATCTCCCCTTCTGCTTCGGGGAGATCCGGAAGTATTTCAATGAAGTGCTGGGGAAGCCGCTGCTGATCAAGCTGGCGGACGAAGGCGCCCTGGAGATCCTTGGACTGGATCCTGAGGAATACCTGATCCGGGAAGAAGAGGATATGAAAGATTACCTCTATGACGGTGAGGCGATGCGCACCCTGGCGGGAAGAAAGCTTCACAAGAAAAAGAATCATTACAACAGCTTCGTCAAGACCTTCGGGGAACGCTGGCTCTACCGGCCTCTGACCAGGGAGGACCGCGGTGACGTGTACCGCTGTCTGGAAGCCTGGCGTGAGAACAAGGGCGAGGAAGTGGAGCGGCACATGGATCCTGAGGTGGAGGGCATCCACGACATCCTGAACCATCTGGACCAGCTGGAAGTGAAGATGGGCGGTGTTTTCATCGACGGGAAAATGCAGGCCTTCACCATGGGAAGCCTGAACAAGGCGGAGAATATGGCCGTGATCCACATCGAGAAAGCCAACCCGGAGATCGAAGGCCTGTACCAGGTCATCAACCGCGAATTCCTTCTGAACGCGTTTCCGGAGGTGACGCTGGTGAACCGGGAAGATGATCTGGGGCTGCCGGGTCTCCGGCAGTCGAAGCTCAGCTACAATCCCTGCGGCTACGCGAGAAAGTTCCTTGTGTACCAGAAGAATTTCGGGGGAGAAACGCCCGGAGAGCCGAGCGAATGCGTATGAGTGCAGAAGAAAACGGGAACGGCGGCCGTTCGGTGCGGCTGCTCACCCAGGAGGAAAAGCAGCTTACCCGCTTTCTCTACGAGGAGGCTTTTCCTGAGGACGGGCAGAAGCTCACAGATTATTATTACAGAATAAAGATGGCGGGCAATGAAGTTTTTGCCGCGCTGGACAGCACAGGGCATGCCTCAGGCATGCTCTGTCTGAATCCGTACAGAGTCATGGTGCGGGGGACGGAGTATCCTCTGAGCTACATCGTGGCTGTGGCCACGGAGAAAGCGCACCGCAGGGAAGGCATCATGCGCTCTGTGCTGACAGCTGCGCTGCGGCACCTGCACAGCCGTTCTGAAACGCTGCGTGCCGGACACCTGCCGGGGATCCCGTTTACCTATTTAAAGCCCGCGGATCCCGCTTATTACAGGCCCTTCGGGTTTGCCTACATCTCCCGCAGGGAACGCCGCGCGCTGAAGCAGGACGCGCCCGTCACGCGGGAGATGTTTTCGCGGCGGAATATGCCGGCTGCGCGGGAAGCGAAGGCATTACAGACAATTGCCGCGTTTATGAACGCGTTCCTCGCGGAACGCTTTGAAGTGTATTGCTGCAGAGACGGGCGCTACCTCCAGGAGCTTCTCTGCGAGATCGAAGCAGGGGACGGACATCTGGATCTGCTGTATGACAAGGCGGCGGCAGACACATCCGGCAGACCGAGGATCGCCGGCACTGCGGTATATGATTACCCCGGGGTCAGGGAGAACATGACGCGGCTCCTGACGAAGGAGGAATATCTCGCTGCGGCGGAAACACCTGAGGAACCCTTCTTCATGGCGCGGATCGTGGACCTGCCGGCGTTTCTGGAAATGCTGGAGGGAACAAATGCGGCGGAGCATGAAAATGCAGCGGGGCCTGAAAATGCTTCCGCTTTCCGCTTTTATTTTGATGATCCCCTGATCCCGGAGAACCGGGGAAGCTGGGAGATCCGTGCCGGATCGGTGGCGCGGTGCTCAGACGAAGCGGACCTTCCTGTCTTTACTCCGGAACAGCTGGAGACGCTTTTGTCCGGATACCGCACCCCGGGCCGGGAGGCGGCAGCAGAGGAAGCGGCGGAACAGGAGCTTCTCAGGTTCGTGAAGCCCCTCAGGGGGATCTATTTCGACGAAGAAACATGACGATCAGGGGAGAGGAGGCCGGAATATGGATATACAGCCGGGTGATGTGATCCGGATGAAGAAGCCGCACCCGTGCGGTTCAGTCACCTGGGAGGTGCTGCGCATCGGCCAGGATTTCCGGCTGAAGTGCAGCGGATGCGGCCGTCAGGTAATGATGAAGCGCACCGCCGCGGAGAAAGGCGTCCGGGAGATCATCCGGCCGGAAAATGAAGAGGTTTCACAGAAGTAAAAACTGCTTGCAATTCCCGGCAAACTGCGCTAAAATTTTTATCCGTGACACATTATCCTTGTTCCCGGAACTGAACCGGGGGCCAGAGACCAAAAGGAGGACAAGAGCGACATGAACAAATACGAATTAACGCTTGTTCTGAACGGAAAGCTCGAAGAAGACGCGAAGAATGCGGCGCTGGAGAAGGCACAGGAGTTTATTGCCCGCTTCAACGGAACCGTGACCAACGTCGATGACTGGGGTAAGAAGAGACTCGCCTATGACATTCAGAAGGTGAAAGAGGGCTTCTACTACTTCATCAAGTTCGAGACTGAAGATCCGGCATGCCCGAACGAAGTGGAAGCAAGACTTCGTATCTACGAGCCGGTGCTCAGATATCTGATCGTTACTGACGAAACTGTTTCTGAATAATCCGGAAAGAGGACCGGGGACGGTCAAGTCATAACTGAACAGGTGTTTACAGAGGAGAAAGTATGAACAGAGTCATTTTGATGGGCAGACTGACCAGGGATCCGGAAGTTCGCTACTCCAGCGGAGAGCGCAGCATGGCGATCGCCAGATACACGCTGGCGGTGGACCGGCGCGGACGCAGGAATCAGGGAAATGACCAGCAGACCGCTGATTTCATTCCCTGCGTGGCGTTCGACCGTGCGGGAGAGTTCGCAGAAAAGTATTTCCGCCAGGGAATGCGCGTGCTTGTTTCCGGCAGGATCCAGACCGGCAGTTATACCAACCGAGATGGACAGAAGGTTTATACGACTGAGGTCATCGTGGATGACCAGGAATTTGCCGACAGCAAGGGCGCTGCCGCGCCGGGCGGAAACAGCTACGGCGGACAGGGCGGTTATAACGGCGGAAACGGCGGTTATAATAACGGAGGCGGTTCCTATGGCGGCGGAAGCGGATACGGAGGCGATCAGAAGCCTGCACCGCAGAGCGCCAGCACCGAGGGATTCATGAACATCCCGGACGGGGTCGAAGACGAAGGACTCCCGTTCAACTAACTGAGTAGAACAGCAGGCCCTGCCTGCCGTGCCGATATCTGAAGGGGGATAATAAAATGCCTTTTACAAAGAGCGACAGACCCGCAGCACCGAGAACAAGAAAGCCGGGTGGAATGCGCAGAAGAAGAAAAGTCTGTGTGTTCTGCGCACAGAACGCGAAGCCGATCGATTATAAGGACACCGCTACTCTGAGAAAGTACATCTCCGAGAGAGGCAAGATCCTTCCGCGCCGCCTCCACGGCAACTGCGCAAAGCACCAGCGAGCTCTGACTGTTGCGATCAAGAGAGCACGTCACATCGCGCTTCTTCCGTATCAGGTCGATTAATTGCAGAAAGAAAAAGATCCGCATCAGGTCCTGCCTGATGCGGATCTTTTTTCTGTCATGCTGCTTTTAGCTGCTGCTTCAGGGTGCCGGACCGACAGTCGCGGGGGCCGGTGCTTCTGCCGGGGCGGGCGGTGCCTCCGGCGGCGGAGCCGGAGCGGCCTCCACAGGTGCCGCGGGAAGAGTCTCCGCCGGCGCGGGGGCAGGGACAGTCTCAACATAGGTCACGCCAGGGCCGCCGTGGACGCCAGTGACTGGCACGACCACAGTTTCCGGTTCTGTCGCCGCTGTTTCCGGCGGCGCGGTCGCGGGCGGCGGAGCAGGACTGTCATCCTCCCGCCATGCGCGGGGATCATATTCCGTGGTGCCCTGGACTGCTTCATAGGCAGCCTTCGCGCGGGGATCAACGGCGTCGTTAAAGTAGTCGCGCTGACCGCTTCTGTATTCGACTCTGGTACCCTTGTCATAGTTGTACCAGGCCTTGACAACAGAGGCAGGCTGCTCCCAGTCGAGTTCCGGAAAACCTTCGTGAAGCTCTGTCATGAAGTCGCGCCAGATGCCTCCGGCGATAGTGGCGCCGTAGATGCCGTGCATGGCGCGGGGCCTGTCATAGCCGACCCAGACTGCGGTGGTGTAGTAGCGGGTGTACCCGCAGAACCAGGTGTCCTTGCTGTCGTTCGTGGTTCCGGTCTTGCCTGCTGCCTGCTGCCCGGGAATGTCCAGGCCGCGGCCGGTACCGTAGGGCGCGTCCATGGTGCCCTTAAGAACGTCCGTCAGGATGAAGGCGGTGCCTTCCGTGTAGACCTGGGTCTTGTCCGTCTCCCCGCACAGCTCGTCCCCGGTCTGGTCCAGGATCATGCTGCGGAGACAGGTGCGGGAGTCGTATACGCCGCCGTTTGCCAGTGTGGCGTAGCCTTTCGCCATGTCCACGATCCTGGCTCCGTAGGTGAAACCGCCGATGGACACTGCTTTTGCGGTGCTGTCCTGCCAGGAGATAGAAGAAAACTCCATTTTTCCGAGGTAGGAAAGACCGGTCTTGATACCGATACGGTCCAGAAGCTGCCAGGCAACGGTATTCAGGGAGCGGTTCAGCGCCTCGCGGATGGGAAGATATCCGTGGTATCTTCCGCCGGAGTTTTTGGGACCGTCCTCGAACTCATAGTCCTTGATGACATAGGATGGGTAGTAGTAACCGGTCTCAAAAGCCGGACCGTAGTCCAGCAGCGGCTTGATGGACGAACCGGGCTGACGCGTGGAGAGGAATCCGCGGTTGAATTCATCGTCCGC
>CACZFV010000074.1 GCA_902780465.1 uncultured Lachnospiraceae bacterium | reverse complement strand
TCCGAAATCGAACAGGATGTGAACGAAACGATTCAGGAAGACAATCTTTATCAGAAAGAAGAACCCTTATGAAAAAACTGTTTACCATCGATGATTTTGCTGTTGCGTTTGTTTCTGCCATGGGTTACGGCTACGGCGAAGCGATTTCAAACCTCTTTGGCTGGCCGCCGCTTGCGTGCATTGTGGCAAGCTTTGCCCTGGGTATTGCCCTTGAAGAAATCATAGACCGGATTGCCTTCAGTAAGACCGTCCAGAAAAAACCGGAGAACAGGTTGATTACTTACACTGTGATTGTTCTTCTGTTTCTGGCCGCCCACGCTGTTTCCGTGAGGTGGATGGGAATTTCCATGATGGACTATCTGCTGGAGGAGTTCGCCTATGTCGTCGGCCTTCCCATCCTCGGTTTCCTGTTCAATCTGCTGCTCCGCTGGTACCGCATCAGGAAGATCCGCAGTCTTTACGGAGACGGCAGCAAAGGCTACGTATTTGACGTGGACGATGAGGAAATCGAAGAGATCAACCAGCAGAACAAACCCGTCTCCGGAGAATACGATACGGACTGTGCGGTAAAGACAAGAACCGGAGTCTATGTCGGAGAAAAACAGGGGAAGATTATCTCCTATCTCGGGATTCCCTTCGCAAAGCCTCCCGTCGGAGACCTCCGGTGGAAGGCTCCGGAACCGCTTCCCTCCTCCGAAACCGTATATGAAGCACAGAATTTCGGCCCTTCCGCCGTCCAGGTCGAGCATAAAGGAGATATTCTGAAGCATCACCGGCAGAGCGAGGACTGCCTGTATTTAAACATCTGCGTCAGCGCGGAGAAGACGGAAGAAAAAAAGCCGGTCCTCGTGATGTTCCACCACGGTGACTTTACCTTCAGCGGAACCGCCGATCCCCTTATGTATGGCGACGGTTATATCCGCAATCATCCGGACATCATATTCGTAAGCTTCAATTTCCGCCTTGGAATTTTCGGATTTATCGATTTTTCCGAGGTGCCCGGAGGAGAGGCCTGCCCTGATGCCCTGAACTTAGGACTCCTGGATCAGATCGCGGCACTGGAATGGATCAAAGAAAACATTGCTGCTTTCGGAGGAGACCCTGAGCGAATCACGGTCATGGGATTTGAATCCGGAGCGGCCTCCATCTGCATGCTCGCAGCCTGCGGGCGGGCGAAAGGGCTGTTTCAGAAAGCTTTTGTCTTTTCCGGAAGCCCGGAATATGCCTACGAAACGCCTGCGGCATCCAGAACCCTGGCTGAGAACCTTATGAAGGAAACCGGAACAGCGACGATGACAGAGCTTATGCAGCTGAAAACGTCAGTCCTGAAAAAAACTGCGCAGAAGCTCTGGCGGAACCTGCCCGGGCCGACCTGTGACGGGAAACTGATTCCGACGGATATTTATCGTGCGTATAAGGACGGTGCAGCTTCCGGCATTGCGTTTATTCTCGGCGTTCCGGGAAATGAACTGCCTGTCATCCGCTCCTTCATCGGCAGGCAGAACTATGACGAACTCATCGCCGCGGCCGTATCCGATCTGAGAAAGTCCATCACCGATTCCATTTCCTCACTGGAATCGAAACCGGAGCTTGTTGAAAAATGGCTCACGCTCGGTATGCACCGATGTGCGGCAACGCTGAACGAAGGCGGTGCCCGGGTCCATCTTCTGTACTGGGATGAAAAACCGCTGATCCAAAACCTGGGCTCGGGTTCAGTTGATGCTGTGGCCGTCATGCTCGGCAACGACGAAGCACTTCAGATATACGGGAATGTGATGAATAAAGACCTGTCCGAGGTCCTGCAGGGCTTTCTGCACAAATTCATACAGGGAAATGCCCTTAAGCTGTATACAAATGAGATCAGAGGGGTCGATGCCTTCACCTGGAAGCCTTTCCCCGCAGTGATCATTGTTTCCGAAGAAAAGCTGCAGTGCGACACCATCGAAGACAATATGGCAGAAGAAACTTTATGAACAGAGTAAAAAGAACTGGCCGCATACAGGCCAGTTCTTTTTTGCTTCATCAGTTCTGAGAGAACACCTTTTTCCCCTCAAAGTAGGTGGCAATGGTCCGGGCAGTATGAATCTCATTCACCGGGCAGGACAGAACATCCTTGTCAACGAGAAGGAAATCCGCACATTTGCCCTCGCTGATACTGCCTCTTTCATCCTCAAGGAACATCTGCTTTGCACAGTTAATGGTGAGCGCTGTGAGCGCCTGCTCCCGGGTCAGGAGCTCTTCCGGCCAGAGCGGGGCTCCGTTCTCACCGCTGAGTACACCCGTGACTGCAATCTCCATAATACCGAACGGATCGTCCGGACTGCCTCCCAACGCAGGATAGTCAGAGTGTGAAGACACGTTTAAACCATTATCAAAATATGATTTCATGGGATAAAACTTATCTTACATGCCCGCGGGAACTACGCCCTTCAGTATCTCAAACACCCCGTTGGGGAAATGATGCCAATGCATGCCTGCGGTCGCATAGATGTTGTGATCCGCCATACGCTTCCAGTCTTCCGGATTCACATTGCGTACATGCACAAGTGTGTTGCGCATTTCATCTTTGCCGCCGCTGACAAACGCATTGACTGCGCGGTTGACCGCCTTGTTGCCCATTGTATGTACATGCATGGACATCCCGCAGCCGTTCGCCTTGCGTGTGATGTCTGTCGCCTCTTCCTCCGTCCAGTTGACCAGTCCCTGGTGTCCGTCCGGATATAAAGGATCCACAAATCCGGAACCGCTTTCCACCGTTCCATCCATGAAAAGCTTGACCCAGTCAGGCCGTACGTGCCTGGAGGCGTACTTTCTGGCATCCATCGCTCTGGCCAGGGCTTTGTCTATATCCATCCAGCTCTCGATTTCATAGCTCAGGCCCAGTATAAAGTGCATCTCCCCGGCGTCGTCCATCTGCCTGGCGCCCTGATAGAAATGGTCATTATAGAAATAGGGACCCCAGCCGTCGATATACATCGTGTAGCCCTCTGACAGCAGTTTCTCCTGAATCTTCGCCATAACCTCTTTTGCCGTGTCAACGGTATAGAGTCTGTCATTGTCCAGGAAAGAGCGCACATAGGTTCCCGCCTGTTCACTCAGGAATCCGGTAGGAGTGCCGTCGGGGCCCATCGCAATCTCACCGCCGCGCACCTCCTTCATGAGCACGGTGCCGTCTTCCTTCATAATGCCTGCCCTCACCAGGCAGAGCGTATTCGCCAGGCCCTTATGCCCTTCCTCATCCGCAAAGTAGACGGGAATATCGCTGCAAATGGCATCCAGCTGCTGACGGGTAGGCATATGATCCTTGAAAAGCGTATACTCCCAGCCGAAGCCGAATACCGTCGTTGCTCCGGTATCCCTTGCCTTCTTTACCGCTGCGGGGAGTATCTCCTTCAGGAACTGATCCGGATCAGCATGCCCGCCGACGATCGTTCCGACAGACTGCAGGGCATATCCCATCGAATAATGCGCATGACCGTTGCCGCAGGAAGGCATCACGAGTCCCTTTCCGGTATGATCCAGAATTTCGGTCCTGCCCTCTTCAATAAATGCTTCAGCCCCTTCTCTGTCACCGACATAGACAAATCTTCCGTCCTTTACGGCAAACGCTTCCGCAATCTGATTCTGATCGGAAGTGAATATTCTGCCGTACACAATAAGATCAGCACCGTTCTCTTTTTTTCCGGTTTTATTCATACTCAAATGGCCTTCTCCTTTTTCCTTCATCCGGTTTCATATAACTTATTTTACAACATTCCATAGTGATTATCCACCGTCAACCACATTGAGGTCTAAGACAAGTCGTTATTCCCTGTAGGCCTTGCGGTATAACTCATAGCCCATCTCGCGCAGGTATCCCGGCACCTCACGCACATACTGCCGGATCATCTCCTTCGTCACCGGATCCAGATCCGCGTAGGGCACCATCTCCGGAGAGAGCTTCAGGTCCGTATCCCTGGCTGTGCCATAGCGCCAGCCCTGCTTCAGCTTGTCGCGCATCCACCGCTCGTGCTCCAGCTCGGAGAGCTGCTCCAGCACCGGTCCGTAGAGCTCGGTGACCGTATCGACAGCGCCCGGCAGGATCGGTCTGAGGCCGACGTCCATCTGGAAGGACTCCAGACGCTGACCCAGGTACCGGATCTGGGAGCGGTGTCCCTCTTTGTAGAACTCGTCCAGCTTGTCGTAGTCCGCCATCTCCGGCTCCGCCTCCATAAGGGCTGTCTGCTCCGGAGTATATCCCAGCTTCTTCGCCTCGCTGCGGCGCTTCTCCTGGTATTTTCTGTGGGCGATCTCGGCGTACTGGTCGGTTCTTCCGCCCATGATCTGTTCAAATGCCAGCTTCGCCCGGAAATCCTTCACGTCGAGGTGGATGTCAAGCTGTGCGTCGATGGGCAGGCAGGAAGGCGTGTATCGCTTTGCGCCTGTCAGCCGGCTCATACCGATCAGCAGCTCGATGGATCTGGAACCATGGCGGTACTCAGAGACACGGAGCAGGGACGAAAGAAGTCCCGGGGAAATATTGGCGTGGCCGCCCGGCTCGTCAAAAATACCGGGCACCGCGTTCATGATCAGATTGCGGAACAGCAGTGCTCGCCGCACCATGTACCGCCTGTCCGTGACGCAGGTGGGGTTCGGACCCTGGATGTTCAGGATGCCCTTCAGCCGGCTCACGAAATCCGGCCCCTTGATCAGCTGGAATTCCGTCTCCTCCTCCTTTGTCACCGGCAGGAACTCATCGAAGGAGGACGCCGTCGCGCCGGCAAAAACGAATACCGCGCCCGGAATGGTGCAGAGCTTTCCGTCCAGGGTGTACTCTCCGTCCTGCATGGGCGCAAGGAAATACTTCAGCCAGCCGCGGTTCACGCCGTCGCGCTCCGCGTCGAACTCATCGAAGAACACCAGCGGGATCCGGCCCACCTCGCAGCGGAGCGCCTGGTCCAGCGCCCGGAACAGTCCGATCGGATCACTGTACTGGGACAGGTTCAGGGACGTGATATGGAACCGGCCGCGGCTCATGGCGATCTGCTTCACGCCGAAGGACTTGCCCGCTCCGGGAGGTCCGAACACTGCGATGGACAGCGGCTTCACCACCTCGTTCTGAGCGGTATGCTCACAGCTGTAAATGTAGTCGTCCAGCAGTCCGTTGATCGTGTGATAGCTCTCGATCTCGTTCAGGTCCACGGTAGTCAGTGCGCCGTAGCGGCACACAGGCACGTGCTTAAACAGGTCCTCAGGCCCGTCCAGGACGATCTTCTTTGCCACCGCAAGATAGCCGCCAGGCTCGTTCTGGCAGTATTCATCCAGAATGCAGAACGGAGCGAGACCGGACACCAGGCTCTTCAGGCTTCTCTCGGGAAGCCTGACGCGGCACACCTCTCCCTTCTTGTACTTTGTCTGCAGTTCAAGAAGCACATCATAAAGATCCACGTCCGGTTTCAGCGTCAGATGCTCGCTGCGGTTCGGGGTAAAATACAGCGTCCACTGTCCTCTGTCCCGGATCAGCGCGCCTTCCTCATTGAGCAGCACCGCCATATCCTTGTGGCTGCGGAGGGCCCGCAGTGCGTCATTGGTTCCGAGCTGCAGCAGGAATTCATCCACCGTCCTTTCATAGGAGATTCCTCTGGTGATGGGGAAATCCAGCTGTCGTAAATGTTCCATCTGTATCATCGGCGTCTCGCTGATTCCGCTGAACTGCTTCAGTCCTTCCGCCGGATCGTAATTTTTATACTTTTCCTTTGCTTTCATATGTTTAACACCTCCTTTGCAGAGTGTGGTCTTATCTTTATCTGCCCCCGGTCTTTGATCGGGGGAGCCCGCCCCGGCTTTGAGGGGCTTCAAATCTTCTCTATCAGGAGAAGCCTCCTCAGAAAAGCGGACGTTCGCAGTCCGCTGCGTTCCAGGCTCTTTTTACTGTCCTGCGCGGCATTTCCTCATGGGCCGCCACAGGATTTTCTGCATTATAACCTCTTTTCTGAATCTGTCAAGTCTTACCTTAAGAAAAAACGGGACCGCCGTTCCGGCTGACCAGGACATGATCAGCGGAAACGGCAGTCCCGTTTTTCACAGATATTTCACAATCGTCGCACCAGACACATCAATCTTTTTCCATAACAATGGAAACGATGACCGCGACCATCAGCAGCAGAGGATAATAGAGGTTCGGGATGATCTCCGTGCTGGCCATGCCGGACAGTCCCGCCGCGATCAGGAGCTGGGCTCCGTAGGGGATGATGCCCTGCCACACGCAGGAGACCGTATCCAGAAGAGAGGCTGTCTTCTTCGGGTCGATGCCGAACTCCTCGCTGATATTCTTCGCGATCGGCGCCGCCATGACGATGGCCACCGTGTTGTTTGCGGTCGCGATATCCATAAGGGAAGTCAGGACGACGATGCCGAACATACCGCCCTTCTTTCCGTTAAAACGGCTTTTGATCATCTCCAGGATCGCCGCGAACCCGCCGAATTCCTTGACCAGTGCGCCGATCGACGCCACCAGGATCGTGACCACCATGGTCTCAAACATACCGGAGGTGCCGGCGCCCATGGCGCTGAACGCGGACGCGAAGGTCAGCGAGCCGGTGATCAGGCCGCAGATCAGGCTCAGCAGGATGCCGACCCCGAGGACGATGAACACGTTGATGCCCGCCAGGGAACCGCCGAGAACGATGAAATACGGCAGTGCCTGGAGGATGCTGTAGGAATAGGTCTGCATCTCCGGCGCCTTGCTCAGGACGGAACGGACCAGAAGGATCACCAGGGTGAGCAGCGCGGCCGGAAACGCGATAATGAAGTTGACGCGGAACTTGTCCCGCATCTCCACGCCCTGGGTCTTGGTCGCCGCGATGGTCGTGTCGGAAATAAAGGAAAGGTTGTCTCCGAACATGGCGCCGCCGACCACAGTGCCGATGCAGAGCGGCAGGTGCAGTCCGGCATTCTGAGCCGCTGCCGCCGCGATGGGCACCAGGACACTGATGGTACCCACGCTGGTCCCCATGGACATGGAGATCAGGCAGGCGATGACGAAAAGCCCCGGAACTGCCAGACGCGCCGGAAGGATGGAAAGAAACAGGTTTGCAGTGCTGGAAGCTCCGCCTGCAGCGCTGGCAATACCGCTGAACATGCCTGCCATCAGGAAGATGAACAGCATGATCGTGATGTTGTCGTCTCCGATGCCCTGGGCGCAGGCATGGATCTTCTCGTCAAAGCTCAGTGCACGATTCTGCAGGAACGCGACGATCAGCGCGATGCTGAAAGCCACCACGACGGACATGACGTAAAAGCCCATCTGCCCCTCTTCGTGGTTGATATACTCGAAATAGATACCTGCTCCAAGATACAGCACCAGAAATACCCCGATCGGCAGCAGCGCGATCGGATTCGGTTTCTTTTCCATACTACAAGTTCCCCCTGTCTGTCTTTTTTGTCATTCCTGTTGAGTCAATGTTTCCGCCATTTCCACCGCAGAATACTATATGCCGCAGCATCCTCAGCCGTCCAGGCTTCCCTTGGTGGACCACACGCCCGTGATCCTGGGCTCGTACTGGGTCGCCTGGTCCAGAGCCTTCGCGAAAGCCTTAAAAGCCGCCTCCGCGATGTGGTGGTTGTTGATGCCGGTGATCTGGTGGAAGTGCAGGTTCATCGCCGCGGAATAAGAGACCGCGTAGAAAAACTCCCGCACCATCTCTGTGTCCATGTCTCCGATCTTCGGTACCGTAAACTGAAGATCCGAGGAATAATACGGTCTGCCGGAAAGATCCAGTGCGCACAGCACCAGCGTCTCGTCCATCGGCAGCATGAAATTGCCGTAGCGGCGGATCCCGGCTTTCTCTCCCAGCGCCTCTTTGATGGCGCTGCCAAGCACGATGCCCGTGTCCTCGATGGTGTGGTGCGAGTCCACATTCAGATCTCCCGCACACTTCACCTCAAGATCGAACAGGCCGTGCCGGGCGAACCCGTCCAGCATGTGGTCGAAGAAACCGATGCCCGTGTCCGCGGAACATTTCCCCGTCCCGTCCAGATTCAGTTTCACAGTGATGTCTGTTTCCTTTGTCGTGCGGCGGATCTCCGCAATCCGTTCAGCAGTCATATCACACTCCCTAAAGCAAAAAACGTTTTTTCAACATCTTCTTATTTTACAATGAAAGCCCGCGAAGCGCAACGCGAAGAAAACACATCCCGATTTCCCAGGGTACTCTTTTTGCCCTTCCCGGTCTTCTCCAATCTTTTCCAGGGAGCCCAGGGGGTGATATTTCCCGCAGTGACATATGCAATATGACTTATTCCCTGTTTCGTATGTCATAACACAGGATGCAGGCATAGATCTGCTGAGCAGAACAAGGTTCCTGACATATGCATTTGATATATGTGGCAGTTTCATATGTCATATAACGACAGATAACCGCTGCTGGATAATGATTCTTTCCTCCCCATGTCTTTTTTGACATATGAAAATCCATTTGTTTCTCTATGCGTATGTCAAATATATCTTCCAACTCCATGATCCCTGCTCGGACTGACAATATTTGACATATGAAATATGGTTAATTTGCCTTTTCATATGTCAGATTCTGAACATACATGTCAGGACCCGAATATCAGAAAATATCCTGCTTAAAAACCCCTGCTTAAGACCGTACTTCCCCGAACAGAAAAAGGCGGTGCACCGGCCGGAGGCTCCGCCGTTGCACCGCCAAAAAGCAAAACTATTTCCCTGACCTGAAACCATGATACTGCTGCAGCTTACTGTGCGATCGCTGCGCCCAGAGCCTTGCAGGCATCCGCCGCGTCACCGTCCGGCGCCTCATTGCAGATCACAGGATCGCAGGCCATAACAGCTCCGTCTGCCTTGCAGGTGTCTTCCCAGTTTCTCATCCACTCGCCGTCTCCCCAGCCGTAGGAACCGAACAGAGCGATGCACTTGCCGCCGAGCATGGCCTCGCACTCGTTGAACATCGGCTCGAATTCGGTCTCCTCAAGTACTTCCGCACCCATAGCCGGGCAGCCGAAGGCGATCGCCTGGAACCCGCTCATCATTCCTGAATTGAACTCCGCGGAAGTGTACACGGAAACATCCGCGCCGGCGTTCCTCGCGCCCTCCGCGACCAGATCCGCCATAGCCGCTGTATTGCCAGTGCCGCTCCAGTAAACAACTGCAACCTTCTTCATAGTTATTGTTTCCTTTCTGTATTAAGAAATATTTGATACCGAAATTCATGCTGCCTCTTTACACCGCCACTGTCAGCTGCTCCAGAGAAGTTCCCTGCGCAAATCTTCTGGAGTAATCCCTGGTGCAGCTGTGAAACCGCGCGAACAGGCGCCTTGCTTCCGCTTCATCCCCGTAGACCTTCCAGTAGTCGTGGAATTTGCTTTTCTTTGCGTGATAACGGATAAACCCGGACACATCCTCCACCGGATACCCCAGGAACAGGCCGATCTCATGAGGGAATTCCTTCTGTTCGCTGATGCGCTGCATCAGATGGCCGATGCATCGTCCGGTGGAATCCATGCAGTATCCTCTCTCGGAGAGAATGCATCCTGCTCCATTCCTTGACAGATCCTCAGACAGTTTTTCCGGGCGGTACACATAGATCAGTCCCTGATTTCCGGAGAACCGCAGAGGCAGCACGCGGACACCCTTTTTCCCCAGTACCCGGTTCAGTTTCCTGATGCTCTTTGTCATATCCTCTCTGTTCTCAAAAGAACAGCTGAACATGTTGGCAGTCTTCAGTCCGGCAAGCGTGGGGGAACAGTGCCGGACCAGGAGTTCATCAGACATCTTTTTCTCCTTGTTCTGTTCCAGATGATCCTTTGTACATCGATCGCAGATATCGGTTATACACGACTAACCTCTTACCGCGTATTATAGTTAGTATAATCTAACCAGTCAAGCTGTTTTTTCAACATGACCCTTTCAAGTCAATACCAGAAAAAACAGCCCCCGGTCTCCCGGGGGCTGCGCTTCTGCATCTTAAAGGGTGGAGCTGATCATTTGCGGGTAAAAGCGGACATTCGCGATCCGCTTCGTTCCTTGCTCAGAATCCAAGATCTTCGTTTACAAGGATCACCTTGATCCTGCCGGGGTGGCGGGAGAAGCGGGTGATCAGGAACTGGCAGCAGATGGTGTCCATAGACTTGCAGTTGGCACATGCGCCGTTCTCCTTGCAGGGCGTCTTGATGGGGAAGCGCTGGCAGTTGACCGGTGCGGCGATGCCCCGGGCACGGCTGACAGCTGCGTCGATGTCCTTGGCGATCTTGTTCATGCCGACGATCATCAGGACGTGGAGCGGTCCATAGGCGATGCAGGAGACACGGTTCGAGTTGCCGTCGATGTTCACCAGGATCCCGTCCTCGGTCATAGCGTTGGAAGAAGCGAGGAAATAGTCGGCGGCATAGGCTGCCAGTTCAGCCTCCCGCTTCTCTTCCGCTGTTTTTGCGGTATCCCTGTTCTTCACTTTGTAGTTTCCATCCAGGATCGCCTTCTTCAGTCCGATCTCTTCCACGGACATACTGCCGCCCCAGCTGACGCTGGAACCTTCAGGGATCAGCTCCAGTGCCTTTTTCAGGGCCTCCTCCCGGGTCTCAGCGTAATACCCTTCCATGTTCCTGGAAGCAAGACCTTTGATCACCTTCTGCGCAAGCTTCTGGTTCCTCTCCTTCTCAAATGCATGCATGGCTCTTTCCTCCTTCGATATCTTGAAATCGACTTCTCACAGCTTATTTTACAACAGTTCCGCACTGTTTCACTACTTCTTTTTAACGCGAAGGACCGGCCGGAATAGATCATTCCGACCGGTCCTTCATCCCAATCCGTATCTTTTTAGGAGATACTTCTTATTACCAGCGCATGGTGTCGACTGCCGCTTTCTCCGCGGGGAGGGCGCTGCGGTAGCGCTCCGTGAAGGTCTCCAGCTTCGTCAGTTCCC
>CACZFV010000073.1 GCA_902780465.1 uncultured Lachnospiraceae bacterium | reverse complement strand
TACCGTCTGTTCCGCCAGAAGATCGCTTCCGGTGAGAAGACGGACAGCACTACCGCAATTTCCCACGCCACCTGCACCGTGGCTGAAGATATCCGGGCGAAGGCCATCGTGACTGTCACCATGACTGGATTCACGGCGAACCGGCTGATGAAATACCGTCCGGACTGCCCGATCGTGGCGTGCACGGTGAACCATACCTACGCCTGCCAGATGAATCTTATGTTTGGCGTGACGCCGCTCTTTATCCCGGAGGAGAGCACAGAGGCGATGCTGTTCGACTCTGCCATCGACGCCGCGAAGAAGGCGGGCTTCTGCCGCAAGGGCGACCAGGTGGTCCTGACCGCGGGCGTGCCGCTGGGAGTCAGCGGAAACACCAACATGATCCGCGTCGTCACGGTATAATAAGATAAAACGCAGGATGCCCCTTGAAGGATTTTCAAGAACATGGTAAGGTGTGTACATCTTTAAACAGACGTTTTCATACTGGAGGCGTTTCCGCAAAATGCGAGGGAAGGAAGAACAATGACTGAGAAGAAAGTGAAGCTCCTGGGAAATAAGGAAGTGACAGAGTTCGTTCAGGCTGCGGAGAACTGCAAGTTCGACATCGATGTCTTTTATGACCGTGTCCTTGTGGACGGAAAGTCCATCCTGGGCATGCTGGGCCTTGACCTTACGAAACCGCTGACCGTCCGCTTTAACGGCGAAGACGAGGCATTTGAGAAAGTAGTCGCGAAATACGAGGTAAAGTGAGATGAAACTCGATAGGAAGCTGAAGGTTGCGGTCCTGGGCGCAACCGGAATGGTGGGACAGCGTTTCCTGACCATTCTCGAGAACCATCCCTGGTTTGATGTCGCAGTCCTGGCCGCCAGCCCCAGAAGCGCCGGCAAGACTTACGAGGAAGCGGTCGGCGGCCGCTGGAAGCTGGATATCCCCATGCCCGAAAAGTATAAGAGCATGAAGGTCGTCAATGTCAACGAGGTGGCTGCTGTCGCGGCACAGGTGGATTTCTGCTTCTCCGCGGTGGATATGTCCAAGGACGAGATCCGCGCCATCGAGGAAGATTACGCGAAGCACGAGACCCCCGTGGTCTCCAACAACAGCGCGCACCGCTGGACAAAGGATGTCCCCATGGTCATTCCGGAGATCAATCCGGAGCACTATGAGATCATCCATGACCAGAGAAAGCGCCTCGGCACAGAGCGCGGTTTCGTCGCTGTGAAGCCGAACTGCTCCATCCAGAGCTACACGCCGGCATTTGCCGCATGGAAGGAGTTCGAGCCCTACGAAGTGATCGCCACCACTTACCAGGCGATCTCCGGGGCAGGCAAGAACTTCGGCGACTGGCCCGAGATGGTGGGCAACATCATCCCCTACATCGGCGGCGAGGAAGAGAAGAGCGAGAAGGAGCCGCTGAAGATCTTCGGCCATATCGAGAACGGCGAGATCGTTCCGGCGACCGAGCCTCACATCAGCTGCCAGTGCATCCGCGTCCCGGTGCTGAACGGCCACACTGCGGCGGTGTTCGTGAAATTCAGAAAGAAGGTCACGAAGGAAGAGCTGATCGCGAAGCTGAGGGAGTTCCGCGGACTGGCACAGGAGCTGGAGCTTCCGAGTGCACCGAAGCAGTTCATCCAGTACCTGGAAGAGGACAACCGTCCCCAGGTGACCCTGGACGTGAATTACGAGAACGGCATGGGCGTCTCCATCGGCCGCATCCGCGAAGATTCCATCTACGACTGGAAGTTCGTGGGACTGTCCCACAACACCCTGCGCGGCGCAGCGGGCGGCGCGGTGGAATCCGCTGAGTGCCTGACCGCGCTTGGCTATATTCAGGCGAAATAAATCGTGTTATACTGACAGGAGCTGCTGAATGCAGCTCCTGTTATTAATATGAGCACCAGGTGAGATGTGCAGGACCGCAGGGCCTGCCGAGCCGTAGGAAAAGGAGACCTGATCATGAGCGTAACTGTAAAAGAATTCGGAAAACTGGAGAACGGGCAGACCGCGAAGCTTTACACGATGGTCAACAAAAACGGAACGGAAGCATCTTTCACGGACCTCGGTGCCGCCTGGGTCACCATGATCGTGCCGGACAGGGACGGGAAGATGGAGGACGTGGTGTTCGGCTACGATGACGCGGAGACTTACTACAACAACCCGACGAGCTGCGGAGAGTGTGTAGGAAGAAGCGCAAACCGGATCGCGAAGGGGCATTTTGTCCTGGAGGGAAAGGAATACCAGCTGGCGAAGAACAACGGGGAAAACAATCTTCACTCGGGACCGGACAAATGGGCGAAAAAACTGTTTACCGGCGAGGTGACCGATACGAAGCTCGGGAGCAGTGTGACGTTCCGTCTGCTCGCCCCGGACGGGAGCCAGGGCTATCCCGGTGACCTGACCTTTGCTGTCACTTACACACTGACCGACCAGGACGAGCTGGTGATCGAGTACCGGGCGTCCTCTGACAAGACCACCATCATCAACCCCACGAACCACGCGTATTTCAATCTGCGCGGCCACGGCGCGGGCGATATCGGCGACCAGCTGGTATGGATCAACGCGGACACCTTCACGCCTGCGGACGAAGCATCCATCCCCACGGGCGAGATCGCCCCGGTGGAAGGAACGCCCATGGATTTCACCATCATGAAGCCCATCGGGCAGGATATCAACGCGGATTACGACCAGCTGAAGTTCGGAAACGGCTACGACCATAACTACGTCCTGAACGGATGGGACGGAAAGCTGAACCTGGTGGCGAAGGCCAAGGATCCGGTCTCCGGCAGGAAACTGAAGGTCTATACGGATCTTCCCGGCATGCAGTTCTATACCGGGAACAGCCTGAAGGAGAGCCACGCCCCCGGAAAGGGCGGCGCCCGCTATCTGTTCCGCACGGGATACTGCTTCGAGACCCAGTTCTATCCGGATTCCGTGAACCATCCGGAGTGGCCGAGACCTGTGTTCGGGCCGGGAGAAGAGTACCATCATTTTACAGTCTACAAATTCGAAGCGACAAAGGTGTTCATGCCGCTTGAGGAGCCGGAGGAAGGAAACTGAAACGCATTTTTATCGCCGAGAAGCCCAGCGTCGCGCAGGAATTCGCGCGGGTGCTGGGGGTGAACGGCAGAAGACAGAACGGATATCTGGAGAGCGGGGACACGATCGTGACCTGGTGTGTGGGCCACCTGGTGACCATGAGCTATCCGGAGAAATATGACCAGAAATACAAACGGTGGGACATGGAGACGCTGCCATTTCTGCCGGAGCACTTCCTCTACGAGGTGATCGGCGACGTAAAGCCGCAGTTCGAGATCGTGAAGAAGCTGCTGACCCGGGAGGACGTGGGCACCATCTATATCTGCACCGACTCCGGGCGGGAGGGCGAGTACATCTACCGCCTGGTGGACCAGATGGCCGGCGTCCGGGGCAAGGAGCGGAAGAGGGTGTGGATCGATTCCCAGACGGAGGAGGAGATCCTCAGGGGCATCCGGGAGGCGAAGGACTGGAGCGCTTACGACAACTTAAGCGCCGCAGCGTACCTCAGGGCCCAGGAGGATTACCTGATGGGGATCAATTTCTCCCGGGCGCTGACGCTGAAGTACGGAAGCACACTGTCTGCTTTCCTGAAGAACGACAGAAAGACCGTGGTGAGCGTGGGCAGGGTCATGACCTGCGTGCTTGGCATGGTGGTCCGGAGGGAGCGGGAGATCCGGAATTTCGTGAAGACACCCTTCTACCGGGTGCTGGGAACTTTTTCGAAGGACGGCATGAGCTTCACGGGAGAATGGAAAGCCGTGGAAGGCTCCAGGTATTTCGGCTCCCCGAAGCTCTATAAAGAGAATGGATTCAAAAAACGGGAGGACGCGGAGGAACTGATCCGGGGCCTCTCCGGCATTTCTGAGGCGAAGGTCCTGAAGGCCGAGAAGAAGAAGGAGATCCGGAACGCGCCGCTGCTCTACAACCTTGCGGAGCTGCAGAACGACTGCTCCCGCCGGTTCAGGATCAGTCCGGACGAGACCCTGAAGATCGTGCAGGAGCTCTATGAAAAGAAACTGGTGACCTATCCCAGAACGGATGCCAGAGTCCTCTCCACCGCAGTTGCGAAGGAGATCGGGAAGAACCTTTCCGGCCTGCGGTCCGTGCCGGAGATCGGCGCCTTTGCGGAAGAGGTCCTGGCGGGAGATGCCTGGAAGAAGATCGGGAAGACGCGCTACACCAACGACTCCCAGATCACGGATCACTACGCCATCATTCCCACAGGACAGGGACTGGGCGCGCTGCGATCTCTGCGGCCTCTCGCCGCGGACGTCTACGACATGATCTGCCGGAGATTCCTGAGTATCTTTTATCCCCCGGCAGTCTTTGAAAAGAAGAGCATCGAAGTTCTGGTGGGAACAGAACACTTCTTCTCCTCCTTCCGGTTCCGGCTGGAGGAAGGCTGGATGAAGGTCGCCGGCATGAAGAACCGGAATTCTGCGGGCAGCGGGCAGGGAAAGGCTGAGGGCGGACCGGAGAAGTCCGACGAAGAAGATATGACCGGCGGACATGCGGAAGATCCCGCGTACCGCGCGATGATCGACGGACTGAGGAAGGGAAGCATCGTGGCCCCGGAGAAATACGAAGTGAAGGAAGGGGAGACTTCCCCGCCGAAACGGTACACCTCCGGTTCCATGATCCTGGCCATGGAGAATGCGGGACAGCTGATCGAGGACGAAGAGCTGCGGAGCCAGATCAAGGGATCCGGCATCGGCACCAGCGCCACCAGGGCGGAGATCCTGAAAAAGCTGTTCAATATCCGGTATCTCTCCCTGAACGCGAAGACCCAGATCATCACGCCGACGCTGCTGGGAGAAATGGTCTATGAAGCGGTGGAGGTCTCAATGAAGCAGCTCCTGAACCCTGAGCTTACTGCCAGCTGGGAGAAGGGACTGACCATGGTGTCGGACGGAACCATCAGCCCCGGTGAGTATATGGAGAAGCTGCGGGGATTCGTAGGGCGGAGGACCGGCCAGGTGAAGAGCGGAAACGCGGGATATCTTCTGCGGGAGGCTTTTCTTAAGACAGAAGGATACTACCGCGGGGAGAAAAGACCCGACGCAGGGAAGAGAATCACCGGGAAACGAAGTACCGGGAAGAAAAAAACGGCAGAAAACCGCGAAACGAGCAGGACATAATGTCCAGAGATTTGTGTATAAACAGTCCAGAACGGCCTGCATACTTGAATCTGCAGCTGTTCTATGGTACGATTCGGGCTTAGAAAGCCTGAAATGGAGGAAAATAAATTGGCTATTTTTGAAGGCGCCGGTGTAGCCCTGATCACACCGATGAACGAAGATTATACTGTGAATTACGAGAAGCTGGAAGAGGTGATCGAGGAGCAGATCGCCGGCGGAACAGACTGCATCATCGCGTGCGGGACCACCGGAGAAGCGGCGACCCTGAGCCATGAGGAGCACCTTGAGGTGATCCAGCGCACAGTGGAGATCGTGAAGGGCAGGATCCCGGTGATCGCAGGTACGGGCAGCAACTGCACTGAGACCGCGATCTATCTTTCCGTGGAGGCGCAGCGCAGCGGCGCGGACGGACTTCTCCTGGTGTCCCCGTACTACAACAAGGCGACCCAGAAGGGATTGTACCGCCATTTCACCGAGACTGCGAAAGCAGTGACCATCCCGGTCGTCCTCTACAATGTACCCAGCAGGACCGGCTGCAATATCGCCCCCGAGACCATCGCGAAGCTCGTGAAGGACCAGGAGAACATCGTGGGCATAAAGGAAGCCAGCGGCAACTTCACCAACATCCTCCGCACGCTGGAGCTGGTGGGCGGTCCGGACAAGATCGACCTCTATTCCGGAAACGATGACCAGATCGTCCCTGTGATGTCCCTCGGCGGAAAGGGTGTGATCTCCGTGCTCTCCAACGTGGCGCCCCGCAGGACCCACGAGATGTGCCAGGCGATGCTTGACGGAGACGTGAAAAAGGCAGCGGCCATGCAGATCGAGGCGGCGGAGCTGATCCGTCAGCTCTTCATCGAAGTGAACCCGATCCCGGTGAAGACCGCCATGAACCTGATGGAAAAGAACGTGGGACCGCTCCGTATGCCGCTGTGCGAGATGGATGAGGAGCATGTGAAGACACTGAAATCTGCAATGAAGGAGTACGGAATCCTGTGACCAGAATCATACTGCACGGCTGCAACGGCCATATGGGAAAAATGATCAGCAGCACTGCCCTCGAAGAGAGCGGGATCAGCATCGCAGCAGGTGTGGATATCGACACCACCGTGAACTTCGGCTACCCTGTTTTCTCTTCTATGAAAGAGGCCGGCGGCGCTGTCTCTGCTGATGTCGTCGTGGACTTTTCCGTCGCGAAGGCGGTGGACGAGGTGATCGAATTTGCTGCGGAGACCGGTATTCCGTCCGTGATCTGCACCACAGGCCTTTCGGAAGCACAGCTGAAAAGGATCGAAGAGGTCTCCGGGACCACGGCCATCCTCCGCAGCGCGAACATGGCCCTCGGTGTGAACCTGCTGCTGAAGCTGGCGGCGGATGCGGCGAAGATCCTTTCCGCGAAGGGCTATGACATTGAGATCGTGGAGAAGCATCACCGCAGGAAGCTGGATGCTCCCAGCGGAACAGCCCTTGCTCTGGCGGATTCTGTCAATGCCGCCTGCGGCGGGAAATACACCTATTGTTACGGAAGAGCGGACCGGCATGCCCCGAGGAACGCGGCCGAGATCGGTATCTCAGCCGTGCGCGGCGGCACGATCCCGGGTGACCACGATGTGATCTTTGCGGGAGAAGATGAAGTGATCACACTGAGCCACACGGCGTATTCCCGGAAGGTCTTTGCGAAAGGAGCCCTCAGCGCCGCAGCGTTCCTGGCGGGAAAACCTGCAGGATATTACACGATGATGGACGTCATCGGAGATGAACTTGCCTGAAGCGCGGGACTTACCTGAAAGGACTTCATCAGAATGGAAATAAAAGAACTTCTGGAAAGCACACCCACGGTGGACATCTGCGCCACAAGTGATGAAACACGGATCCTGGTCCGGTCGAAGGATGTGGTGGCGGATGAAAGCGGACAGCGGACAGAGGAGATCCCGGGAAAAGGGACCGTCTGCAGCAGGATGACTGCGCACCTCTACCGTCTCCTGGAGACGAAAGGCTTCCACACTGCTTTTGTGGAGGAGGTCACGGATACCGAGTCGCTGTTCCGCAGAGAGGAAACGATCCCGCTCCTGGTCACGGTACGCAGCTACAGCGCCGGAAAGTATCCGGCAAGAACGGGACTGCCGGAAGGCACCGCCCTCCCTGCTGCGACGGCGGAGTTCCACTGTACGAAGAAGGGTCTCGGCAGACCGTTCATCAACGGCTATGACGCTCTCGCGATGAAGCTGGTCACCGAAGCCGAGATCGAAGAGATCGTGAAGACCGCGTTCCATGTGAATGAGGTGCTGTCGGGCTATTTGTCGACAAAAAATATGGATCTGGTCGATGTTACGATCCAGTTTGCAAGAAACAAGGACCAGATCATAGTGACAGGTGAGCTGTCACCTGATACAATGAGACTCTGGGACAAAGTTACGCATGAAAAGCTTGATGCGGACCGGTTCCGGAACCAGCTCGGAAATGTTGCGGATGCCTACAGGGAAGTAGCCCGGAGGCTCGGCATTTCCAGGGAACAGTAACTGTTCGGGAAGGGGGCCCAGGCTTCCTTCCCTGTTTGCTTTCAAAACCGTCACTGGCACACCGTTTTCAGAAACCGCACTACCACACCAGGAGGATGACCGTCAATGTCGAAGAATTACACAGGCTACACCAGCCCGCTGTCGCAGCGCTACGCAAGTAAAGAGATGCAGTACATTTTTTCCCAGGAGAAGAAGTTCCGCACCTGGAGAAAACTGTGGATCGCCCTGGCGGAAACAGAAAAGGAACTGGGGCTGAACATCACGGAAGATCAGATCGAAGAACTGAAGCGCTACGCGGACGATGTGAACTATGAAGTGGCGGAAGAGCGCGAGAAGGTGGTACGGCACGACGTCATGAGCCACGTTTATGCCTACGGCGTCCAGTGCCCGAAGGCGAAAGGCATCATCCACCTCGGCGCCACCAGCTGCTACGTCGGCGACAACACCGACATTATCCTCATGACCGAAGCCCTGAAGCTGGTCCGGAAAAAGCTGCTGAATGTCATCGCGGAGCTGGCGGCCTTCGCCGACAGGTACAAGGACCTGCCCACCCTGGCCTTCACTCACTTCCAGCCTGCCCAGCCTACCACTGTCGGGAAAAGAGCCACTCTCTGGATCAACGAACTGATGCTGGATCTCGAGGATCTGAATTACGTGCTTTCTACCATGAAGCTTCTCGGCTGCAAGGGCACCACCGGTACCCAGGCGAGCTTCAAGGAACTGTTCGAAGGAAATGAGGAGAAGATCCGGCTCATCGATCCGATGATCGCGGAGAAGATGGGGTTTGATTCCTGCGTCCCGGTCTCCGGACAGACCTATTCCCGGAAGGTGGACACCCGGGTGCTGAACGTCCTGGCCGGCATCGCCCAGAGCGCGCACAAGTTCTCCAATGACATCCGTCTTCTGCAGCACCTGAAGGAAGTCGAGGAACCCTTCGAGAAGACCCAGATCGGTTCCTCCGCCATGGCATACAAGCGGAATCCCATGCGCTGCGAGAGAATGGCAAGCCTTGCGGACTATGTGATGTGCGATGTGATGAATCCGATGATCGTCGCTTCCACCCAGTGGTTCGAGCGCACACTGGACGACTCCGCCAACAAGCGGATCTCCGTGCCCGAGGGCTTCCTCGCCGTGGACGGCATCCTCCAGCTCTACATGAATGTCGTGGACGGGCTGGTGGTCTATCCGAAGGTCATCGAGAAGCGGCTGATGGCGGAACTGCCTTTCATGGCGACAGAAAATATCATGATGGACGCGGTGAAGGCGGGCGGAGACCGCCAGGAGCTGCATGAGAAGATCCGGGAGCTCTCCATGGAGGCCGGCCGCCACGTGAAGGCGGAGGGCCGTGACAATGATCTCCTGGAGCTGATCGCGGCGGATCCCGCATTCAACTTAAATCTTTCCGATCTTCAGAAGACCATGGATCCGATGAGATACGTGGGAAGAAGCCCGGAGCAGGTGACCGAATATCTCGCGGAGACCGTGCGCCCGGTGCTGGAGCAGTACAAAGAGGAACTGGGAGCCAAGGCGGAGATCAGTATCTGATGAAAGGATCGAAAGACAGCAGGATCTGACAAAACAGCCGGAAAACGGCAGCAACATACAGCAGCATTTGCAAGGAGGTATCATATGCCGGTAAAAGCGATCGTAGGAGCAAACTGGGGCGATGAAGGAAAAGGCAAGATCACGGATGTGCTTGCCCAGCAGGCGGATATTGTTGTCAGGTTCCAGGGGGGAGCCAACGCGGGCCATACCATCATCAATGAGTACGGCCGCTTTGCATTGCACCTGCTGCCCTCCGGCGTGTTTTCCTCGAACATCACGAACGTGATCGGAAACGGCGTGGCTTTCGATGTCCCGAAATTCGCGAAGGAACTGAAGGCCCTTGTGGAGGGCGGCGTACCCGAGCCGAAGATCCTGGTGTCTGACAGAGTGCAGCTTCTGATGCCGTACCATGTTCTGCAGGACACTTATGAGGAGGAGAGACTGGCGGGAAAGGCCTACGGGTCCACCCATTCCGGCATCGCTCCTTTCTATTCCGACAAGTACGCGAAGATCGGCATCCAGGCCTGCGAGCTTTTTGACGAGGACCTTCTGAAGGAGAAGACGGAAAAGATCTGCGCTGTGAAGAATGTGCTGTTCCGTCATCTGTACGGTCAGCCGGAGATCATTCAGGAGGAACTTCTGGAGACGCTCCGTGAGTACCGCGATATTCTCGCTCCGTATCTTGCTGACACCAGCTTATTCATCCGGAAAGCCCTCAAGGATGGAAAGAAGGTCCTGGCGGAAGGCCAGCTCGGGACCCTGAAGGACCCGGATTTCGGCATCTATCCCATGGTGACGAGCTCCAACACCATCGCGGCATACGCGCCTGTGGGCGCGGGCTTCCCGCCCTATGAGCTGAAGGAAGTGGTGGCGGTCACCAAGGCTTACGCCAGCTCTGTCGGAGGCGGCGATTTTGTCAGCGAGATCCTGGATCCTGAAAAAGCAGAGGAGCTCAGGAAGCACGGCGGCGACCGGGGAGAATACGGCGCGACCACCGGCAGGCCGAGAAGAGTGGGATGGTTTGACGCTGTCGCCTCCCGTTACGGCTGCGCGATGCAGGGTGCCACGGAAGTGGCGCTGACCGTGGTGGACGCCCTGGGATATCTGGAGGAGATCCCCGTGTGCACAGGGTACGAACTGGACGGGAAGATCCTGGAGGACTTCCCCGTGACGCCGGTGCTGGCGAAATGCAGGCCCGTCCTCACAGTTCTGCCCGGCTGGCACTGCGACATCCGCGGCATCCGGAACTACGAAGATCTGCCGGAAAACTGCCGGAAGTACGTGGAGTTCATCGAGAAGCAGATCGGCTTCCCGATCACCATGGTCTCCAACGGACCCGGGAGGGATGAGATCATTTACCGGAAGTAAAAGCAGATTTTGAATTAAGCAGGACCTGGCTGCGCTGACAGCACAGCCAGGTCCTGCATTTGGGCGTTTTTCAAGGATCGTTGAAGTTTTGTACCCGGAGAAAGACCAGTGGACCGGACCAGGAGTAAGGACAGGGAGCTAAACGAATGACCCGACCCGGACATGGTCAGACATGATGCGGGGTCACTTTTCCCGGTTTTCCTTTTTGTCTTTCTCTTTTTCCCGCCGGTGGCGGAGGATGAGCATATAGCCGTACATGGCGGTGGGGATGACAAAGTCGGAGAAGATCAGGGCCTTCAGGAGGTCTGTGGAGCCGGGGCCGCCGAAGAGTCCGACCGCCAGGGTGGCGGCGAACATG
>CACZFV010000072.1 GCA_902780465.1 uncultured Lachnospiraceae bacterium | reverse complement strand
TTTACACGTTGAACCGGAAGAGGATCACGTCTCCGTCCTGGACGACGTAGTCTTTTCCTTCGAGGCGCATCAGGCCTTTTTCTTTTGCGGCGGTGGAGGAGCCGCAGGCGATGAGGTCGTCGTAGTTGATGACTTCGGCCCGGATGAAGCCGCGCTCAAAGTCGGTGTGGATCTTGCCGGCTGCCTGGGGTGCCTTGGTCCCTTTTTTGATGGTCCATGCGCGGGTCTCGTCTTCTCCGGTGGTGAGGAAGGAGAGAAGCCCCAGCAGGTCGTAGCTGGCGGCAATCAGCTTGTCAAGACCGGACTCGGAGATGCCGAGAGCCTCAAGGTAATCCGCTCTTTCCTCATCGTCCAGCTCGGAGATCTCCTGCTCGATCTGGGCGCTGACGGCAAAGACCTTGCTGCCGCTTTCTGCCGCGAACTTGCGGACAGCTTCCACATGGGGATTGGAGGCGCCGTCGTCCGCCAGGTCGTCTTCCTTGACGTTGGCGGCAAAGATGACAGGCTTTGCGGTGAGGAGGCAGAGGGAGCGGACAAAGGCCATCACGTCCTGATCGTCGTTCTGGTAGTTGATGGCGGGCTTTCCGTCTTCAAGAAGGGCCTTCAGTTCCTTCAGGATCTCCAGCTCTTTCTTCAGGGACTTGTCGTTCATGGCGGAGCGGGAGGTCTTGGAGATGCGGCGCTCCAGCACTTCAAGATCCGCGAAGATGAGCTCCAGGTTGATGGTGTCGATATCCCGGACCGGGTCCACGGAGCCGTCCACATGGATCACGTTTTCATCCTCGAAGCAGCGCACCACATGGACGATGGCGTCGCACTCGCGGATGTTTGCCAGGAACTGGTTGCCCAGGCCTTCGCCCTTGGAGGCACCCTTGACAAGGCCGGCGATGTCAACGAATTCGATGACCGCCGGGGTAACTTTCTTCGAGTGGTGCAGATCGCCCAGCTTCTTCAGGCGCTCGTCCGGCACCGCCACAATACCCACGTTGGGGTCGATGGTGCAGAAGGGGTAGTTCGCCGCCTGGGCGCCCGCCTTCGTGAGAGAATTGAATAAGGTACTTTTGCCGACATTCGGCAGACCGACGATTCCTAATTTCATTTCCTGCTGTCTCCTTTATAAACCTCAGTTTATTCCGGTGGGAATATTCCCCACATTTTTGCCTTGATCCTTCCAGCCGGGGAAAGCGGTTCCGGCCGGCCGTTTGCCACAAAGCGTGAAAAAGATTATACTTTGTAGATATACAGCTCTCCGGTTCCGGGGCGCTGAATAGACATATTATAGTTTTTTCCCGGGGAATCTGCAATATAAACCCGCTGGCCGGAACGGAGGAGAGCGAAGGATATACTGTTTCAGGACGGAGGAGAGTGAAGGGTGTACTGTTTCAGGACGGAGGATGATCTTGATCTTCTGAAGATCGCGGAGAGCGGACAGTGTTTCCGATGGAATAAGGCGGAGGGCCACTGCTTCCGGGTGATCCACGGAGGACACTGTGTATATATGGAGGAAACGGGGGAGGGGGAATACCGCATTGACTGTTCGGAAGAAGAGTTCCAGGCAGTGTGGCGGCCTTACCTCGATCTGGATCTGGATTACAGGAAGGTGAGGAGGCGGGTAAAGAAAACAAAGGATCCGTTTCTTGCGGCTGCCTGTGAAATGGAGAAGGGGATCCGGATCTTGCGGCAGGACCCCTGGGAGATGCTGGTCAGTTTTATCATCTCCCAGAACAAGAATATTCCAGCCATAAAGAAGTCCATAGAGATGCTTTCAGAAATGGCGGGAGAGAGGAAGACGGACCGGCGCGGGGAGACATTTTACGCTTTCCCGACTCCGGAAAGAATCGCGGGACTTTCCGGGCAGGAGCTTTCGGACTGCCGGCTGGGGTACCGATGCAAGTATGTCAGCGCCGCGGCAGGCGCAGTATTTTCCGGCAGCCTGGACCTCGGAAAGCTCATCGCAGCCGGGGACGAGGAAGCGCTGGCTGCCCTGAAGGGAATCTACGGTGTGGGGACCAAAGTGGCGAACTGTGTGCTCCTGTTCGGCCTGCACCATCTGAATGCTTTTCCGGTGGATGTGTGGATCAGGAAAGTCCTGGAGGAGCAGTATCCCGGCGGCTATCCATATGAAGAGTACAGCCCCTGGAACGGAATTTACCAGCAGTACATGTTCGCTTATTACAGAAACGGGTATATACTAACGGTATAAAGCCTGAAGACACGGCTGCGGCTCAGAAGCGTGAGCCGGCATCGTCCGCGGAGGAAAAAAAGATGAGAAGACATCCAGGGAATAGTATACAGGCAGTACTTGTCACCGCTGTCCTTCTGGCGCTGGCTGTGTCCGCTCCGGTTTCCGCAGGCGTGTGGAAGACGGGGGAAGATGATCCCGAGTCCTGGTGGTATGATCATCAGGACGGCACCTGGGCCGTGGGCTGGGAGCTGATCGACGGGAATGGAGACGGGATCGGGGAATGGTACCTGTTTGATGAGGACGGGTGGCTGATCACGGACTACATGACAAAAGATGGCTATGAGGTCGATCAGAACGGCGCCTGGGTGCAGAACGGCCAGGTGGTGCGTGTCCGGATGGACGGCAGCGGAACGGCTTCAGGCAGCGGGACGGCGTCGGGAGGCGGGACGGAAAACAACGGCGCGGCGCAGAACTCCGGAAGTGCCGGCGCGGTACAGGCTGCCGCGGACGTGCCCCAGGGGAAGTACCGCATGGACCGCCTCATCTATAACGATGGAAGCTCCCGGGAAGCGCCGGCTGACAGGACCTGGTATCTTGAGTGCGCCCCCTGGGGAGAGGGCATGATCACGGCCTTGAGTTCTGTGGATAAAAAAGGAACGCAGACACTTCGCTACCTGGAGTACCGGAAAGAGGGCTCGGGCAGATGGATCTGCCGCGACGAAGAGGACGGCACGGTCACAAGGCTTGTGTGGTACCGGGATTCCGGGACGGTAGAGGTCTCTGACCCGGACCTGACCAGGCATTATATCTCAGTGGGAGAAGCCCACTGAGATAAACGCTAGCGAATGAGGAAAGGAGCGGCCCGTGGAGGCGGGACGCGGCAGGTAAGGAAGATTGGTTTATGATCTGAAGTTTGTAAATCTGGGACTCACTGTTCCGCATATGGTGAGCAGCATCTCTGTATTCGGATTCCGCATCGCTTTTTACGGGATCATCATCGGCATCGCGATGATCCTCGGGACCTGGCTCGCCGCACAGGACGCAAAACATCGCGGGACGGGAGAGGACGCGGTGTACGATTTTATTATCTACGGGATCCTGATCGGAGTTGCCGGGGCCCGGCTCTACTACGTTTTCTTCCAGTGGGATTCCTATAAGAACGATCTGCTGCAGATCTTCAATCTCCGGGCCGGAGGCCTCGCGATCTACGGAGGCGTGATCGGCGGGATCCTGGCGCTGGTCGTCTGGTGCCGCCTCAAGGGAAAGAAATTCCTGGAGATGGCGGATTCCCTGGTGCTGGCCCTTCTGGTGGGACAGATCCTGGGACGATGGGGCAATTTCTTCAACTGCGAGGCCTTCGGAAGCTATACGGAGAGCCTGTTCGCCATGCGGATCCGGCGGGAGATCGTCAATCCCATCATGATCGACCAGGAGCTTCTGGATCACCTGATCGTGGAGAACGGCGTGGAGTACATCCAGGTGCACCCCACCTTTCTCTATGAGTCCTGCTGGAACCTCTGCCTTCTTCTCCTGATCCTGTTTGTCTGGAGAAAGCGCCAGGTCTTCTCGGGGGAGATCTTTCTTGTCTACATTGCGGGCTACGGCCTGGGAAGAGTCTGGGTGGAGGCGCTCCGCACCGATTCCCTCCTGATCCCCGGCACCAGCCTCGCTGTTTCCCAGTGCATCGCCGGGATCTGCTTCGTCACGGCCTCGATCCTGATCGTCCTGGGCCGGAAAAAGGCCTGAGACCGAGAGGAGACAGAGAACCGTCCCCCTGTCTCCCGAAAAAAGAGAGGAAAAATACAGTAAAAGTGGGGGGTGAGCACATTTTGTGCCACTCCCCCCACTTTCCCCCACATCTTGATGCATCCGCGAAAAACCGCGTGGATGCTCATTTTTTTTGCAATGATTTGCCCAATTCGCCTTGCAATTTTATTACGGTTTTATTATTATTATGTCATGAAGTGGTGAATTGTGGTGAATTGTGGGTGACAGATGATGTTCATGGGACAGTACAACCATACAATGGACACCAAGGGGAGACTGATCGTCCCCTCTAAGTTCCGTGAACAATTAGGCGAGGAATTCGTGGTGACGAAGGGCCTGGACGGATGTCTTTTCGTCTACGGCAACGGTGAGTGGGAGCAGCTGGTGGAAAAGCTCCGGGCACTGCCGCTCACGAATCAGAACGCCAGAAAGCTCACCCGTTTCCTGATGGCCGGCGCCGTGAACTGCGAGACGGACCGGCAGGGAAGGATCCTGATCCCCTCCAACCTGCGTGAGTACGCCGGGATCGCGAAGGACGCGGTGCTGGCGGGCAACGGCTCAAGAGTTGAGATCTGGAGCGCAGAGCGCTGGGCCGAGGAGCAGAAGATCGAGGAGAACGTGGAAGAGATCGCGGCCGAACTGGACGGCCTGGGGTTCATCTTATGACCTTCCGGCACGTATCGGTGCTCCTTCCGGAGACCATAGAAGGGCTGAACATCCGGCCGGACGGCATCTACGCGGACGGAACGCTGGGAGGCGGAGGTCATGCGTCAGAGGTGGCAGCACGGCTCACGGAGGGCGGCAGGCTGATCGGCATCGATCAGGACGCGGACGCTATTGCGGCAGCGGGAGAGAGGCTGAAGCCTTTCGGAGACCGAGTGACCATTGTCCGCGACAATTATGTGAATATGAAACAGGTCCTGGCGGACCTCGGCATCGAAGCCGTGGACGGCATCTGCCTGGACCTGGGAGTTTCCTCCTATCAGCTTGATACAGCGGAACGCGGATTCAGCTACATGGAAGACGCGCCGCTGGATATGCGGATGGACCGCAGGGAAGACCGCACGGCGGCAGACCTGGTGAACGAGTGCACGGAGCAGGAACTGTTCCGCATCATCCGCGACTACGGGGAGGACCGCTTCGCGAAGAACATCGCGAAGCACATCGTAAAGGCAAGAGAACGGAGACCCATCCGGACCACCGGGGAACTTGCCGACATCATCCGCGGAGCCATTCCCATGAAGATCCAGGTGACGGGAGGACATCCGGCGATGCGGACATTTCAGGCCCTGCGCATTGCCCTGAACAGAGAACTGCAGGTCCTGGAGGACTCGATCGACGAGATGATCGGGCTCCTGAATCCGGGAGGAAGGCTCTGCATCATCACCTTCCATTCCCTGGAAGACCGGATCGTCAAAAACGGATTCCGGAGAAATGAATCACCATGTACTTGCCCGCCGGGTTTCCCGGTCTGCGTGTGCGGTAAGAAAAGCAGGGGTACAGTGATCACTAAAAAGCCCATTCTTCCGACAAAGGAAGAAGAGAAAGAAAATCCGCGCTCCAGGAGCGCAAAGCTCCGGATTTTTGAAAGAGCATGAATTACCCTTCCTGCGGTCGTCAGACGGCGGAAAGGGATGAGGGGGAAGAAAATGAGCAGAAGAATGAATGGTACTGCCCGTACAGGCAGCCGGGGAAACGCGCGTATTCATACGGTCGAAAGCTATAACTACGACAGTACGGCACGGGTACTCGCGCCGGAAAGAGAAGAAGCACGCAGGGAGCGCAGACTGGAAGCGCGCCGTCACAACCGTGCGGTGAGACGCAGACAGGAACAGGCGCTCCACATGGACTTCTTCTATCTTGTCATGCTCACTCTGGCCACTGTGGCAGCGCTGTTCATCTGCTGCAGTTACATCCGGGTGAAATCTTCCATCTCCTCCAGCATGCGGTCTATTGAAAAGTATGAACAGCAGCTTGAGGCGCTGAAGAGCGAGAACGATGCGCTCCAGACGGCGATCCATACCGATATTGACCTCGATCATATTTACAACGTGGCGACAACACAGCTTGGCATGGTCTACGCCGACCGCAATCAGGTGATTCGCTACAAAAAGACGGAAAGTGAGTATGTGAGGCAGTATGAGGACATCCCGGGAGAAACGGAAAAAAGGAAATAAGAATCGTCCCGCAGGCGGGATGCTTCTGTATATGCGAGAAAAGCTGGCAATCACCACCCTGGTGATCATGCTGGCTTTGTTTGCTTTAATTTACCGGCTCTGGTACATCCAGCATTACAACGCCGAGAGCTACAACCAGAAGGTCCTGTCCCAGCAGCGCTATGATTCCAGAGAGATCCCTTACCGGCGAGGCGACATCGTGGACCGGAACGGGACGTACCTCGCCACGACCAACAAGGTCTACAACCTGATCCTGGACCCGTTCCAGATCAATTCGGACCAGGAGAAGTATCTTGAGCCCACGGTAAATCTGCTGAGCGAGGTCTTCGGCTACACGGCGGAGGATATCCGGAGCGTGCTGGCAGAGCGGTCGGAATCGCATTATGTGCGCTACGACAAGCAGCTGTCTCATGAGCAGAAGACTCTGTTCGAGGAGCGGAAGGACGAAGTGAACAAGGCGTTCCGCGTAGCCGGAGACACCCGGCGAGTCTACGGCGTCTGGTTCGAGGATTCCTATCTGCGGACTTACCCTTATAATTCCATGGCATGCAATGTCCTGGGCTTCTCACTGAGCGACGGTTCGGAGGGATCCGGAGGAATCGAGCAGTACTACAACAGCCAGCTGGTGGGGATCTCCGGAAGAGAGTACGGATATCTGAACGATGACTCCAACCTGGAGCGCGTCATCAAGCCGGCGGTGGACGGCAGCACCATCGTTTCCACCATCGATGTGAAGGTGCAGAGCACCATTGAGAAATACATCGCCCAGTTTGAGGCGGAAATGGGCGGCAATACGGTGGCGGTCCTGGTGATGGATCCCCGCAACGGCGAGATTCTGGGAATGGCGACCAACCATCAGTTTGACCTGAACAATCCGCGCGACCTGGGACCTCTTCTGAAAAACTACAGCCAGGAAGAGCTGGATGCCATGGACGACCAGCAGAAGACCAACGCCCTGTTTGAACTCTGGCGGAATTTCGCAGTCAGCGACACCTATGAGCCCGGTTCCACCTCCAAGATATTCACTGTTGCCGCCGGACTGGAGAACGGCGTGATCAACGGCAGCGAGGTCTACAACTGCGAGGGCGTTCTGGAAGTCGGCGGATGGCCGATCCACTGCGCGAAGCGTTCCGGCCACGGCCCCCTGAATGTCACGGAGGGCATCATGCAGTCCTGCAACGTCGTCATGATGCGGATCGCTGCGTCCCTGGGGAAGGAGCCCTTCGGAAAGATGCAGCGCCTCTTCGGGTTCGGCTCAAAGACTGGTATCGATCTTCCCGGAGAAGCCGAGACTTCGACACTGATCTACAATCCGGAGACCATGGCGTCTTCCGACCTTGCCACGAACTCCTTCGGTCAGAACTACAACTGCTCCATGATCCAGATGGCAGCAGCCTTTTCCTCCGCCATCAACGGAGGATCCTATTATCAGCCGCATGTGGTCAAGCAGATCCGGAATTCCTCCGGCGCGGTGGTCCGGGAGATCCAGCCGGAGCTGGTCCGGGAGACCTGTTCGGCGGATACCTCCGCGTTCCTGAGAAACGCGCTGCACCGCACTGTCAGCGAAGGAACCGGAAAGCTGGCCGGCGTGGAAGGCTACGATATCGGCGGCAAGACCGGTACGGCTGAGAAATATCCCCGCGGCACGGGAAATTACCTGGTCTCCTTCTGCGGGTTTGCCCCCGTGGACGATCCCCAGGTCCTGTGCTACTGCATCGTGGATACGCCCCACACCGCGGACCAGCCCCACAGTACCTTCGCCAGCGGCATCTTCCACAACATCATGCAGGAGATCCTGCCGTACCTGAACGTGTTCCCGGCTGCAGACATCGCGGACGATGCAGGCCTCTACTGGAATCTTCCGCAGGAGGAAGGGATCAGTGAGCTGACTCCTGCTCCGGAAGAGACCCAGCCGCAAGTCGTCTACGAGACGGAAGAATATGTGGAGCCGCTGCCGGCAGGAGAAGAAGGAGGAGAGAGCGCACAGAACAACCAGCTGCCCGGAGCTCCTCCCGGGAATGAGACGGCATCTGCGGAACCGGAGGCCTGATCCGGGCGGAACCGCCGGAAAACCTGAAGGAACAGACGTACTGCGCCGGGGCTTGCACACCCGGCGCGTTCGCGATATACTAAGTTGGATTGCGTGCAGTTGACATAATGATGTCACTGTGCCTTGCAAAATATAAAAGACAACGGAGTATTACATTATAATGATGAATCAATCGATCTGGGCACTGCTGATCTCATTCGCAGTGTGCGCGGTCCTGTGCCGGCTCATGATCCCTGTGCTGCACCGCATGAAATTCGGACAGAACGTCCGCAGCGACGGCCCGGAGAGCCACCTGAAAAAGCAGGGCACTCCGACCATGGGCGGGATCATGATCGTCCTCGGGATCATCGCGGGCACGCTGCCCTTTTTAAAAAGCGCGCCGCTGACGGTCCCTGTACTGCTGTTTACCGCGGCCTTCGGCTTTATCGGTTTTCTGGATGACTACCTGAAGATCCGGAAAAAGCAGTCGGAGGGACTGACTGTGAAACAGAAATTCGCACTTCAGCTCGTGGCGACGGCCATCCTGGCCTTCTGGCTCTACAGCCGCGGGGAGGAGGCGAGAGGGATGCTGGTCCCGTTCACCGGAGGACTTGACACGGGATTTGTTCTGAATCTCGGGATCCTGTTTGTTCCTGCGGTGTTCTTTGTCGTTCTGGGAACGGACAACGGCACCAACTTTACTGACGGACTGGACGGTCTCTGTTCCTCCGTCACAGTCGTCACAGCCCTGTTCTTCGGCGCTGCCGCGATCCGCTTCGGGATCCCCTGCGCTCCGGCGGCGGGCGCGGTGATCGGCGCCCTGCTGGCTTTCCTTCTGTACAATGTCTATCCCGCGAAAGTCTTCATGGGAGACACCGGGGCCCTGGCGCTGGGCGGGTTTATTTCTTCCTCGGCGCTGATCATGAGAATGCCGCTTTTTATTCCCATCGTCGGCTTCATCTACATGATCGAGGTGATCTCTGTCATGATCCAGGTGGGGTATTTCAAAAAGACACACGGAAAGCGCTTTTTCCGGATGGCCCCGATCCATCACCATTTTGAAAAGGGAGGATGGTCGGAGACCCGGGTGGTCGCGGTGTTTACGATCGTAACAGTGATCCTGTCGCTGGCTGCATGGCTGGGACTTGGCTGAGCATGTGCAATGGAAAAAGGAGAGAAGAGGATTATGAATGATAAAGTAATGGTAGCCGGTGCGGGAAAAAGCGGGATCGCCGCGGCGAAGCTGCTTCTGGAGACCGGAGGAACAGTGCTGCTTTACGACAGCAACGAAAAACTGGATACGGAGAAGGTCCTGGCGGAATTCCCCGAGAATGCAAAGATCACCCTGAAGCTGGGCGAACTGGAGAAGCCGGATTTCGCCGGCATCCAGATCTGCGTCATGAGCCCCGGCATCGACCTGGAGACTCCTTTCGTGAAGCTGCTGACAGACAATAAAGTGCAGCTCTGGAGCGAGATCGAACTGGGTTACCAGGTGGCAAAGGGACAGCTGGTGGCGGTGACAGGCACCAATGGAAAGACCACGACCGTGACACTGACGGGTCAGATCATGAAGAACGCCTTCGAAGACGCCTTCACCGTCGGCAAAGCCGACGCTGTTTTGGCGGCTTCTTTGTTCCATTTTGGCGAGATCTCGATCGGTGAGCTAAAGCAATACCTCGAAAGCAAACAGATCCCTGTCCGTCACCTTTATGACTAAATTATCAAAAGTCCCTGAAACAAGGCTGCTTTCAGGGACTTTTCGGTATATTATTCTTTTGTGATGAGAGCAACGCAGTGGGCGGATATGCCTTCTTTTCGCCCTGTAAAGCCCAGCTTTTCTTCGGTCGTTGCCTTAATGCTGATCCGATCGGTGTCAAGCGCCATTGTCTTTGCGATATTTACGCGCATCTGCTCAATATACGGTTTCAGTTCCTCTGACGGTTCTTCCGGATCAAGCATGGGATACAGGAGATCTGTACACACAACGTTCAGGAACTCCATGACGAGATCCAGCTTATGCCTAAAGTGCGCCAGGCTATAAAGTACCTGGTTGCGGACGGAAGATATGACTATATTGAGACCGGTTCTCTGATCAGTATAAAAAAGAATGTCAAGGATATAGTGCTTCCATCTGAGGAGATGAAAATACAGATATATCCGATGGACTATGAAGAATTTATGTGGGCCATCGGAAATGATACCTATGGCGTATTGCGGGATTTATATAAGCTTGGGAAGCCGGTTGGAAATTCCTTAAACAGAAAGTTGATGCGGGATTTCAGAATTTATATGGCGGTAGGTGGAATGCCTCAGGCTGTAGAAGCTTATGTGGAAGGCAGGAATTTTACAGAAATCGATGAAGTAAAGAGAGAAATCATAGATTTGTACAAAGACGATTTCTTCAAGATCGATGATACCGGACTGATTGGAAGAATGTATGATTCTGTTCCGACACAGTTAGCAACGGATAAAAGAAGCTATGTTATTTCAGCAGCTACAGGCAAAAAAAAGATTGATAAAGATTTAGAGCGTTTACATGATTTGCTGGATTCAAAGACGGTATTATCATGCCATAATGTCCTTAATCCGAGCGTTGCTTTACCTCAAACGAGAGATGATGATACGTTCAAACTCTATTTGGCTGATACAGGGTTATTTACTACCATGATTTTCAGATCATCAGGAAAGACGGATGAAAATATTTATACGAAATTATTGAGCGATTCACTTCCTGCAGATTTGGGATATTTATACGAAAATGCAGTTGCTCAGGTAATCGCCGGATCAGATATAGATCTTTATTATCACACATGGGAGAAAGAAAACAGTTCTCACTATTATGAGGTTGACTTTTTGCTTGCTTCGAAAACAAAGATAGTTTCGATTGAAGTTAAGTCATCCGGAATCGGTAAGCATGAATCAATTACAGAATTTCAGAAAAAGTATTCTAAGCATGTTTCGAAGGAAATATTGTTATCACAAAAAGATATAGGCAATAGTGAAATGCTGAAATTATATCCAATATACATGTTGCCATTTTTAATTGAAGACCTATGAAAGGATGAGAAAGAGTTATGAGGTTGGCGGCTCATTGCATGGGTGGGTTCAAGGATTTAATTCCAGCAAAATAAAACAAGGGGAATGTAAAAATGGCATCGAGCAAAGATTATTTGGATTTTATTATAGAACAGCTCTCAGAGCTGGATGATATAACTTACAGGGCGATGATGGGAGAATACATCATCTATTATCGTGGAAAAGTTGTCGGTGGCATTTATGATGACCGCTTTCTTGTGAAGCCTGTAAAGTCTGCTGTGAAAATGATGCCGGAAGCCGGTCTGGAACT
>CACZFV010000071.1 GCA_902780465.1 uncultured Lachnospiraceae bacterium | reverse complement strand
CACAGCACTGGCGGAGGGCATCGGAGAGGTGCTGACGCCCCTGCCTTCCCTGCCGGACTGCAGCATCGTCCTTGTGAAGCCGCCTTTTGACTGCAGTACTGCGGAGATCTACGGGACGCTTCATGCGGACAGCCTGGGCCCGGCGGATCATCCGGAGATGGACAGGGTCGTGCAGGCGATCCGGAACGGCAGTGTGCGGGAAGCGGCGGAACATATGGGAAATATCCTTGAACTTCCGGCGCTCAGAATGCACCCGGAGATCGGAATGATCAAACAGGCGCTCCGGAGAGCAGGAGCCGCCGGAGCATCCATGAGCGGCAGCGGTTCCGCGGTATTCGGTATCTTCGAAGACCGGGGAGAGGCAGAGCGCGCCTGCCAGGCACTCAGGGAAAACGGGACAGCGGGCCGGATCTTCTTGACCGCGCCGGTTAATTTGAAAAAGCAGTACAGCAGTGAGATCTGAAAGAGAGGGAAAGGGCATGCCAGATAATCTGAAACTGGCGATCAATGATTATCTGCCGCTGCGTGATGTTGTGTTCATCACACTGCGGCAGGCGATCCTGAAGGGAGAACTGGAGCCGGGAGAGCGGCTGATGGAGATCCGTCTTGCCACCATGCTGGGGGTGAGCCGGACGCCGATCCGGGAGGCGATCCGGAAGCTGGAGCTGGAAGGACTTGTGAAAATGATCCCCAGAAGAGGCGCCGAGGTGGCTGGCATATCAGAAAAGAGTCTCAGGGATGTGCTGGAGGTGCGGCGTTCCCTGGAAGAACTGGCGATGGATCTTGCGGTCCAGCGGATGAACGAAGAACAGATGAAACTGCTGGAAGAAGCGCAGGCAGAATTTGTGGAGGCTCTCAGCACGAACGATCTGATCCGGATCGCACAGGCAGACGAGAATTTTCACAGCGTGATCTATGACGGCACCGGAAATGAAAAGCTGATCCAGATGCTGAACAACCTGAGAGACCAGATGTACCGGTACCGTCTGGAGTATATCAAGGACGTCGGAAAACGGCAGATCCTGAAAGTGGAACATGAGCGGATGATGGAGTCTCTGAAAAAACGGGACCGCGACCTGGCAAAGCGCATCGCCCGGGAGCATATCGATAACCAGGAGATCACCATCATGACAAATTTGAATATGTAGATATCAGGGTCATAACTCCGAACATACGGCAGGCTGGCCTGCCGGTATGTGAAGGAGTTTATGACCCGCCGGAACATGAGGAAGGAGCGAGGCGCAGAAGGGGCCCCGCGGATTCCGAATGTTCCGCAGGATCGTGAGAACGCGAAGCGTGGAACGATCCGTGATATCTTTTAAAGATAAACAGGGTCAGATTCCCTTACATCAAATATTAAGGAGCAGAACAATGGCGAAACAGACCATCGCGGTGTTATTCGGCGGACAGTCCTCGGAGCATGAGGTCTCCTGCATGTCGGCTGCAAATGTGATCGATCAGATCGACCGCGCGAAATATGATCTTATTCTTGTAGGTATTACGCAGCAGGGCCACTGGGTCAAGGCGAACAGCGTGGACGATATCCGCAGCGGGAAATGGAGAGAATCCCGTGTGGGTGCCGTCCTGTCCCCGGACGCGGCGGAAAAATGCCTGATCATTCATGAGAGCGGCTCCATGATCAAGGTCAAAGTGGATATGGTGTTTCCGGTCCTTCACGGACTCTGGGGAGAAGACGGAACGGTGCAGGGACTCTGCAGGCTGGCGGAGATCCCCTATGTGGGCTGCGGCGTGGCGGCGTCCGCGGTATGTATGGACAAAGGATTCACGAAGCAGATCGTGGCGCATCTCGGCATCCGCCAGGCGGCCTGGGAGCTGATCACGTCTCAGGATATGCAGGATATGGTGAAGGTGATGAACCGGGTGGAAAGCCGTTTTTCCTATCCTGTTTTTGTAAAACCCTGCAATGCGGGTTCCAGCTGCGGTGTCGTAAAGGCCCACGACAGAGACGAGCTTGCCGTAGCTTTCCGGGAGGCGGCGCACTATGACAGGCGGATCCTGGTGGAGGAGACCATTGTGGGACGCGAGATCGAGTGCGCAGTTCTCGGTGGAGGAGAGATGCCGGTCCAGGCCAGCGGCGTGGGTGAGATCCTTGCTGCCGCAGATTTCTACGACTATGAGGCGAAGTATTTCAACGCCGAGTCCAAGACAGTGGTGGACCCGGAACTTCCCGGTGATTCCGCAGAGCGTGTAAGGGAAGCCGCGGTGCGTATTTTCAACGCGGTCGACGGCTATGGCCTTTCCAGAGTGGACTTCTTCGTGACGGCGGAAGGAGAAGTGGTGTTCAATGAGATCAATACGATGCCCGGATTTACGGCGATCAGCATGTATCCCATGCTGTGGGAGGCCCGGGGCCTCGGCAAAAAGGAACTGATCCAGACGGTGATCGATCTCGGCTTTGCAAGAGAAAACTGATCTTTCCCGCAAAGAGGCATCTTTATACAGGGAGTTGTTATGGAGATAATAAAAAAAACGCAGACGGAGCGGGAGGAGCTGCCTGAGCAGGAGCGGGTACCTGAACAGGATCCGGTAAAGCTCTATGTTCCGCACCGGAAGCAGCCTCGGACGGTTAGGGATCCCAAGGCACCGGTGGGAGTCTTTGATTCCGGCGTCGGAGGTCTTACTGTGGCACGGGAGATCATGCGCCTCCTTCCGGAGGAACGGATCGTATATTTTGGTGATACGGCACGCCTCCCTTACGGAGCAAAGTCAAGGGAGACGGTCATCCGCTATTCCCGTCAGATCGTCCGGTTCCTGCGGCACAGGGGCGTGAAAGCCATTGTGATCGCCTGCAATACGGCCAGCTCCTTTGCACTGGAGACGATAGCGCGGGAGAGCGACATCCCGGTGATTGGAGTGATCTATGCCGGCGCCGTAACGGCGGTAAAGGCCACACAGAATGGACGCGTCGGTGTCATCGGGACCCGGGGGACCGTGAACTCCGACATTTACGGGAAAGTGATCCACGGGCTGAACCCCGATATCCGCGTATTCGGCAAGGCGTGTCCCCTGCTGGTGCCGCTGGTGGAGGAAGGCCTTCTGCACGACAGCGTCACGGATGAGATCCTGTCCCGGTATCTTCAGGAACTGAAGGGAAAGTATGTGGACACGCTGGTGCTGGGGTGCACGCATTACCCCCTGCTCCGCTCCACGGTGGCGCGGATCATGGGATCGGAGGTCACGCTGGTGAATCCTGCGTACGAAACGGCGCTGGAGCTGAAGCAGATCCTTTCCATGGAGGGTCTCCTGAATCCCGGAACTGTGGGCAGAACAGAAACTGATGTCGCACCGGCAGCCCCGCACCATGAGTTTTATGTCAGCGATCTGGCGGACAATTTCCGTGATTTTGCCAGTTCCATCCTGCCGGGGCAGGTGGACAGCACACAGAAGATAGAGATAGAGGAGTACTGATGACCAGAGACGTTCTTGTGACGATCAGCGGAAACCGGCTGATGGGAGCGGATAATGAAGATGTGGAGCTCGTGACTCCGGGTACCTACTCCTGGAAGAGCGGCACGCATATCGTGCGCTATGACGAGCCCGGAGAGGGCGGAGAAAACATCACGGAGAACATGATCCTGATCGGCGGCGGTTCCATGCAGATCATCAAACGCGGGTTCTCCAATGTCCATATGGCATTCAACAACAGCACCGAGCGGACTACAAGCTGCTACAGCACCCCTTTCGGAGATCTTATGATCGGGATCTCCACAAACGATATCTCCATCACTGAGAGCGACCGGAACATCCGCGTCTCCGTGGATTACTCCATGGACATCGCGGAAGAGCATATTTCCGACTGCAGCATCAGTGTGGAGGTCAGCGCGCGGTAAGATGCCGGAAGGCCGCACGTACCGGGTGCAGGACTGCTCTGTCGGCTTCATCGTGTCCCAATCGGACGCCGCTTCGTGCTCCATAAAACCTGGGTCGCAGCCGCGGCGCCGGGGGACGCGATGAAGCCCTCCGGCGCAGTGATGACGCCTGGATACGTGCGGCACTTCCTGATGCATAATAAAAACGGCCTCTGCATTTCACAGAGACCGTTTTCTTTTTTTACTTGTTTCGGCCGAGGATCTTGTCCAGCAGGCTGCGCTTCTTCGGTACGGGCTTGATGCCGCCGCGGGCGCTTTTCAGTTCGGCGATGTAGATGCCGCTGATCACGACCTTGCACTCCTGCTTCAGCGGAAGCTGTTCAAACACGTTGGGGTCGCACATCAGAGTCATGATCTTCGGACCGACCTTTGCCTTCACGACAGGGACCTTCATCCACCGCGTGTAGAACGGTGCCTGGTCGATCGCGATCTGAGGAAGGCCGGATTCTGAGAGCCGCATCTTCTTTTTGTCTATGGTCAGTATGGAGATCGTCTGCTTTGCAGCTTCAAAAGCAGGCATCTGTTCCGCCTGGCGGTCCTGGATGCGTTTCCCGTAGAAATACAGGAACACAAGCACAGCGATCAGAATTACGAGGATGATGAGAAGAACGGTGCCAAGTTTCATCGAAAGCCCTCCCGGTTATGAAAATGTTATAAAAACATGCTACAGCATTATAGCAGAATTGTCAAAAGAACGCAAGCGAAATTGCTTGACACCTTGAAATGGCGATGTTATTATGGAGTTTGCACTATTGGGCAGAGGGGGATACTATGCCCTTTTTGCGCGAAGCAATGAGCCGTGCATGGCCGGAATGGCAGGCGGACAAAGAGAGCTTGCTCTCATTTGGCCGCATGACAGGCCGGCACGGCGGTAACTGTTGTTTCCAATAATTGACAGGGGTGATAACGTACATGGAAAAAAGCAATATGCGTCCTATCAGAGCCGGTAAAGGCATTCGCATGAGCTTCTCCAGACAAAAAGAAGTTCTTGACATGCCGAACCTCATAGAGATCCAGAAGGATTCCTATGAATGGTTCCTTGGCGAAGGCCTCAGGGAAGTGTTCAGGGACATTTTCCCGATCGAGGATTTCGCGGGACATCTGAGCCTCGACTTTGTTGATTTCCAGCTTTGCAGGGATGATGTCAAGTACACCATTCCGGAATGCAAGGAACGCGATGCGACCTACGCTGCACCGATGAAGGTGAAGGTCAGGCTTTATAATAAGGATAAGGACGAGCATAAGGAACATGAGATCTTCATGGGCGATCTTCCGCTGATGACAGACACTGGTTCCTTCGTGATCAACGGCGCTGAGCGCGTTATTGTCAGTCAGCTTGTCCGTTCCCCTGGAATCTATTATACCATTGAACACGACAAACTGGGAAAAGAATGCTTTTTCTGCCAGGTGATCCCGAACCGGGGCGCATGGCTGGAGTATGAGACGGATTCCAATGACGTGTTCAACGTCCGCGTGGACCGCACCAGAAAGGTGCCGGTCTCTGTTCTGCTGCGCGCCCTCGGACTCGGTACCAACGCCCAGATCCTGGACGTGTTCGGCGACGAGCCGAAGCTGCAGGCAAGCTTTGAGAAGGATCCTTCGGACAACTACGCCGACGGCCTTCTGGAGCTGTACCGGAAGATCCGCCCGGGCGAGCCGCTCTCCGTGGAAAGCGCGGAAGGACTCCTGCACTCCATGTTCTTTGACGCCCGCCGCTATGACCTGGCAAAGGTGGGCCGTTACAAATTCAATAAGAAGCTTCACTTCCGGAACCGCATCGTGGGCCACACCCTGGCGGAGGACGTGGTGGATGTGAATACCGGCGAGATCCTTGCGGAAGCCGGGACCGCTGTCACCAGGGAACTGGCGACGGAGATCCAGGACGCCGGCGTACCTTACGTCTGGGTCAACGGCATCGACCGCAAAGTGAAGGTCCTTTCCAATATGATGGTCGATATCCGCGGCTTCGTGGATATCGAAGATCCCACGGAGTACGGCATCACCGAGCCGGTGTTCTATCCTTATCTGAAGGAACTGATGGATACCGTGCAGAATGACGCGGAGCTGGATACCGATGAGAAGAAGGACGCGGCGCTGAAAGAGTATATCCGCAAGCACGTGGACAAGCTGATCCCGAAGCATGTGACCAGAGAGGACATCTTCGCCTCCATCAACTACAACATGCATCTGGAAGAGGGCATCGGAAGCAAGGACGACATTGACCACCTGGGCAACCGCCGCATCAGGGCGGTGGGTGAGCTGCTGCAGAACCAGTACCGCATCGGCCTTTCTCGTATGGAGCGTGTGGTCCGCGAGCGCATGACCACCCAGGATATGGCGGAGATCACGCCCCAGTCCCTGATCAACATCAAGCCTGTGACAGCGGCGGTGAAGGAGTTCTTCGGATCCTCCCAGCTGTCCCAGTTCATGGACCAGAACAACCCGCTGTCTGAGCTGACGCACAAGAGAAGACTTTCGGCCCTGGGCCCGGGCGGACTTTCCAGAGACCGCGCCGGATTCGAAGTTCGTGATGTCCATTACACGCATTACGGAAGAATGTGCCCCATTGAGACCCCTGAAGGCCCGAACATCGGTCTGATCAACTCCCTGGCGAGCTTTGCACGGATCAATCAGTACGGATTCGTGGAGGCGCCCTACCGCGTCGTCGACAAGAGAACGGATCCTTCCAATCCGATCGTCACCGACAAGGTGGTCTACCTGACGGCGGACGAAGAGGACAACTTCGTCGTGGCGCAGGCAAACGAAGAACTGGACGAGGAAGGGCACTTCCTGAACAACAACGTGTCCGGCCGCTACAGAGACGAGACCTCCTCCTTCCCGAAGCGTACCGTCGACCTGATGGACGTCTCCCCGAAGATGGTCTTCTCCGTCGCGACGAGCATGGTCCCATTCCTCCAGAACGACGACGCGAACCGCGCCCTGATGGGCTCCAACATGCAGCGTCAGGCTGTGCCGCTGATGATCACTGATACGCCTGTGGTCAGCACCGGTATCGAAGGCAAGGCAGCGGTGGACTCCGGCGTATGCCAGGTGGCGAAGAATGCCGGAACTGTCGTGATGAGCTCCGGCAGCGAGATCACCGTCAGAAGAGATGACAACGGACAGATCGACCGCTACAAACTCACCAAGTTCCAGCGGTCCAACCAGTCCAACTCCTATAACCAGAAGCCCATCGTCGACGCAGGCGACCATGTGGAGGCGGGCGAGGTCATCGCCGACGGACCTTCCACCTGCGGCGGAGAGATCGGCCTGGGCAAGAACCCGCTGATCGGCTTCATGACGTGGGAAGGCTACAACTACGAGGATGCTGTCCTGCTTTCCGAACGTCTCGTCAGGGATGACGTGTTCACTTCCATCCATATCGAGGAGTATGAGTGCGCCTCCAGAGACACGAAGCTGGGACCGGAGGAGATCACCAGAGACGTGGCGGGCGTCGGCGACGACGCGCTGAAGGATCTGGATGAGAGAGGCATCATCCGCATCGGCGCGGAGGTCCGTGCCGGCGATATCCTGGTCGGAAAGGTGACGCCGAAGGGCGAGACTGAACTGACGGCGGAAGAACGTCTGCTCCGCGCGATCTTCGGCGAGAAGGCAAGAGAAGTCAGGGATACTTCCCTGAAGGTCCCGCACGGCGCTTACGGTGTCGTCGTGGACGCAAGAGTCTTTACGAGAGAGAACGGCGACGAGCTGCCGCCGGGCGTGAATGAAAATGTCCGCATCTACATCGCCCAGAAGAGAAAGATCTCCGTGGGCGACAAGATGGCCGGCCGTCACGGAAACAAGGGTGTCGTCTCCCGGGTGCTGCCCGTGGAGGATATGCCCTTCCTGCCGAACGGACGCCCGCTGGACATCGTTCTGAACCCCCTGGGCGTGCCGTCCCGTATGAATATCGGACAGGTGAAGGAGATCCATCTTTCCCTGGCGGCGAAGGTCCTGGGATTCAATGTCTCCACGCCGGTGTTTGACGGCGCGGACGAGCACGACATCACCGATCTTCTTGAAATGGCCAACGATTACGCCAACGGGACCTGGGAAGATTTCCAGGAGAAGTACCGCGAAGTGCTTCGCCCGGAGGTCATGCAGTACCTCGGCGATCATCTGGACCACAGAGAGGAGTGGAAGGGTGTCCCGATCGCGGCGAACGGAAAAGTACGCCTCCGCGACGGCCGTACCGGCGAAGAGTTTGACGGACCCACCACCATCGGCTTCATGCACTACCTGAAGCTGCACCACCTGGTCGACGACAAGATCCACGCCCGTTCCACGGGCCCCTACTCCCTGGTCACGCAGCAGCCTCTGGGCGGCAAGGCCCAGTTCGGCGGCCAGCGTTTCGGAGAGATGGAGGTCTGGGCCCTGGAGGCTTACGGCGCGGCATACACCCTGCAGGAGATCCTGACTGTGAAGTCGGACGACGTAGTGGGCCGTGTCAAGACCTACGAGGCGATCATCAAGGGTGAGAACATTCCGCAGTCCGGCGTTCCGGAGTCCTTCAAGGTGCTTCTGAAAGAGCTGCAGTCCCTCGGCCTGGATGTCCGGGTCCTGAAGGACAACGGCGAAGAAGTCGAACTGAAGGAAAACATCGACGAAGAGAATATTTCCATGCGCTCCATCCTGGAGGGCGACCGCAGATACCGCGACGAGGAGAACTTTGCCGGCGCAGGCTTTACGGCACAGGAATTCCGGGACGGTGAACTTGTGGACGCGGAGGATGCCGGATTCAGTTCGGACGCCGCGGACGATGACGGCGCTGAGGAGGATTTCCCCGGTGATTCGTTTGATGAAGACTGAGAATAACGACCGGCACATGAGAAGGAGGCTAAGCTTAAATGCCTGATATGAAAACGAGTTATGAGCCGATTACCTTTGACGCGATCAAGATCGGACTTGCGTCCCCGGAGAAGATCCTCGAATGGTCCCACGGTGAAGTAAAGAAGCCGGAGACCATCAACTACAGGACCCTGAAGCCGGAAAAAGACGGACTGTTCTGCGAGCGTATCTTCGGACCGAGCAAAGACTGGGAGTGCCACTGCGGAAAGTATAAGAAGATCCGCTATAAAGGCGTGATCTGCGACCGCTGCGGTGTCGAGGTCACCAAATCCTCCGTGCGCCGCGAGCGCATGGGCCACATCGTCCTGTCCGCCCCGGTCTCCCACATCTGGTATTTCAAGGGGATCCCGAGCCGCATGGGACTCATCCTGGATCTCTCCCCGAGAGTCCTGGAGAAGGTTCTGTATTTCGCTTCCTACATTGTTCTGGATCCCGGCGAGACCCCTCTTTCCGTGAAGCAGATCCTCTCCGAGAAGGAGTACCGCGAGTACCAGGAGCAGTTCGGATGGGATGCTTTCCGCGCCGGAATGGGCGCCGAGTCCATCCTGGAACTTCTGAAGGCCATCGACCTTGAGAAGGAATCCGCTTCCATGCAGGAAGAGCTGGAGACCGCTTCCGGCCAGAAGCGCGCGAAGCTCATCAAGCGCCTGGAGGTGGTGGAGGCGTTCCGGAAGTCCGGAAACCGCCCCGAGTGGATGATCATGACGATCATCCCGGTCATCCCGCCGGATATCCGCCCCATGGTCCAGCTGGACGGCGGAAGATTCGCGACCAGTGACCTGAACGACCTGTACCGCAGGATCATCAACCGCAACAACCGTCTCGCAAGACTCCTGGAGCTCGGCGCGCCGGACATCATCGTCCGCAACGAGAAGCGCATGCTGCAGGAGGCGGTGGACGCCCTGATCGACAACGGCAGAAGAGGCCGTCCGGTCACCGGACCTGGCAACCGCGCCCTGAAGTCCCTCTCCGACATGCTGAAAGGTAAGCAGGGACGGTTCCGTCAGAACCTGCTGGGCAAGCGAGTCGACTACTCCGGCCGTTCCGTTATCGTCGTGGGACCCGAGCTGAAGATCTACCAGTGCGGTCTTCCGAAGGAAATGGCCATCGAGCTCTTCAAGCCCTTCGTCATGAAGGAACTGGTGGAGAACGGAAAAGCACACAACGTAAAAGCCTCCAAGAAGATGGTGGAGCGCATGCAGACAGAGGTGTGGGATGTCCTGGAAGAGGTCATCAAGGAGCACCCGGTCATGCTGAACCGTGCGCCCACACTGCACAGACTTGGCATCCAGGCCTTCGAGCCGATCCTGGTGGAAGGCAAGGCGATCAAGCTTCATCCGCTGGTCTGCACCGCGTTCAACGCGGACTTCGACGGAGACCAGATGGCAGTGCATCTGCCGCTGTCCGTGGAGGCCCAGGCAGAGAGCCGCTTCCTGATGCTCTCTCCGAACAACCTCTTAAAGCCCTCCGACGGCGGCCCCGTGGCAGTGCCGTCCCAGGACATGGTCCTCGGCATCTACTATCTGACCCAGCAGAGAGACGGCGTAAAGGGCGAAGGAAAGTACTTCAAGAGCCCCAACGAAGCGCTGCTGGCGTACGCGAACTATGACATCACGCTCCAGTCCAAGATCAAGGTCCGCTTCTCAAAGACCATGCCGGACGGCACGGAGCTGAGCTCCGTCCAGGAGACCACCGCGGGACGCATCCTCTTCAACGAGATCATTCCGCAGGACCTCGGCTTTGTGGACAGGACCATCCCGGGCAACGAGCTGAAGCCGGAGATCGACTTCCTGGTCAAGAAGAAGCAGTGCAAGCAGATCCTGGAGAAGGTCATCAATGTCCACGGCCTCTCCCGCACCGCCGAGGTGCTGGACGACATCAAGGCCATTGGCTACAAGTTCTCCACCATCGCCGGAATGACGGTCTCCATTTCCGACATGACGGTGCCGGCGACGAAGAAGCAGCTGATCGAAGACGCGCAGGCTACGGTGGAGAAGATCTCCAGAAACTACCGCCGAGGACTGACCACCAACGAGGAGCGCTACAAGCAGGTCATCAAGACCTGGCAGAAGACGGACGAACAGCTGACCCACGATCTGCTCGCCGGACTGGACAAGTATAACAACATCTTCATGATGGCGGATTCCGGAGCCCGAGGCTCTGACAAGCAGATCAAGCAGCTGGCAGGCATGCGCGGACTGATGGCGGATACCACAGGACACACCATCGAGCTGCCCATCACCTCCAACTTCCGTGAAGGTCTGGATGTTCTGGAGTACTTCATCTCCGCTCACGGCGCCCGCAAGGGTCTGTCCGATACGGCGCTCCGTACCGCAGACTCCGGTTACCTGACCCGCCGTCTGGTCGATGTCTCCCAGGAGCTCATCGTCCGCGAGGTGGACTGCTGTGAAGGCAAGGAGATCCCGTTCATGGAGATCGCCGCCTTTGAAGAAGGAAAGAAGTCCGAAAAGAAAGAAGTCATCGAATCCCTGCAGGACCGTATCACCGGCAGATATATCGCCGAGGACATCGCGGATCCGGAGACGGGAGAGGTCATTGTCAAGGCGAACCACATGGTGACGCCGCGGCGCGCGGAAAAGGTCATGAAGGCCCTGAACAGCGCTGGCAGAAAGACCGTTAAGATCCGCACCATCCTGACCTGCAAGTGCATGAACGGCATCTGCGCGAAGTGCTACGGTGCGAACATGGCTACCGGGCAGGCGGTGCAGGTAGGCGAGGCGGTCGGAATCATCGCCGCCCAGTCCATCGGTGAGCCCGGTACGCAGCTGACCATGAGAACCTTCCATACCGGCGGCGTGGCCGGCGGCGACATCACACAGGGTCTT
>CACZFV010000070.1:11817-12879 GCA_902780465.1 uncultured Lachnospiraceae bacterium | reverse complement strand
GACACGCGGGGTTAGCCTGCTTATGCTCAGCCCATCAGGGCTGTCGAACAGGAAGCCCCCACTTCTTAGCGACAGCGAAAGTGGTGGGAGTATGTCACGGATATAAAGTACGTTCTGGCGGTGGAAAATGCCGGAAGCTTTTCAAGGGCGGCGGAAAAGGAGTATATCTCCCAGCCGGCTCTGAGCCGCATCGTCAAAAAGGTGGAGCAGGAGCTGGGACTCCTGATCTTTGACCGGAGCTCCATGCCGCTGCAGCTCACCCCTGAAGGACGGGAAGTCACGGCGTATTTCCGCAGAATGCTGGATGTCCAGAAGGAACTGGAAGAATACTGTGAGACCAGGATGCGGCTGAAAGACCGCGTCGTGACTATCGGCGCCCCTTCCTATTTCTGCAGATATGTGCTTCCGCCTATCATCGACGCGTTCCGTCAGGAACATCCGGAATTCCAGATCCGCGTCATCGAGACCAACGACAATGAGCTGCGGGAATTCCTGAGCACGGGAGCCGCAGATCTCGGTATCAGCGTCGGATACAGCATGCCTGCGGATCTGAAGTGCATCGGCCTCGCGGAAGAGACGATTGTCCTGGCAGCCCCGGCTTCTCTTGAGATCAATGAACGTCTGAAGCAATACCGGCTTACGGCAGAGGAGATGCGGGAAGGACATTATAAGGATGAAAACTGTCCGAAGATCAGGATCAGTGAATTTAAGGAAGAGAGCTTCCTGATGCTGAAGGAAGGCAACGACATGTACCGGCGCGGCATGAAGATCTGCCGGGACGCAGGATTCACGCCCCGGATCGTCATGTACCTGGACCAGCTGCTCAGCGCTTATTATCTTTCTGCGGCGGGCCAGGGCATCACCTTTACCCGCGCCAGCATTCCCCACTATGTCGGAGGCAGCGACCAGATGTATTTCTATAAGATCGATCACCCGGAGACCAGCCGCCCGGTCAACGTCTATTTCAGCGGCAGATCGGGGAGGGAAGAGATCCTGAAACCCTTCACTGATTATGTCAGAGAGTGCTGCAGGGCGCTGTGATCCGACGGAAAGACTTATGCG
>CACZFV010000070.1:0-11788 GCA_902780465.1 uncultured Lachnospiraceae bacterium | reverse complement strand
TAGCGCTATGACCAAGGCGCTATTGGACTTTGCAGCCGCTCCTTTATTATAATTTGTTATGGAGAAGAGAGCCGGAAACAGAGTCGCCGGAAGTCGGGATAAACTCAGGATATACTGCAGAAATGAAGCTTTGGAAAGGAAAATGACATGGCAAAGGTACTGATCTCGGAAAAAATGAATCCCGTCGCGGAAGAGGTGCTTCACAGCGCCGGACACGAAGTGATCTGGATGCCGTCCATCGAACAGAGTGTCTTTGAAGAGTACATCAAAGACTGCGATGCGCTGCTGAACCGCATCCTCCCGGTGACGCGGGAAATGATGGAGAGTAATCCGAAGCTGAAGATCATCAGCAAGCACGGCGTCGGCGTTGACAATTACGATCTGGAAGCGGCCAGAGACCTCGGCATCGTGGTCACCACCGCGCCGGGCGCCAACAGCCAGTCTGTGGCGGAGCATTCCTTCGCGATGATGATCGCGCTGGCAAAAAATCTGATCCCCATCTCCCAGGGTTACCGGAACGTGGGATTCGGGATCAAGAATACCTGTGAGGGCATCGAACTCAAGGGAAAGACCATCGGGATCATCGGCTGCGGAAAGATCGGCAGCCGGATGGCGAAGATGTGCCGGTACGGATTTGACATGGAGGTTCTGGTCTACGATCCTTATATCACGGAAGTGCCTGAGGGCTGCGAACTGACCTCCGATCGTGATCGGGTGTTCCGGGAGGCGGATTTCCTGAGCCTTCACTGCTACCTTTCCGAGGAGACCAGGAACTGTGTGGGTGCGCATGAATTCTCGATTATGAAGCCGGGCTGTATTCTGATCAACTGCACCCGGGGACCGGTGGTAGACGAGCCGGAGATGATCCGCGCGCTGCAGGAGAAGCGCCTGGGCGGCGCAGGCCTGGACGTCACTTGGGATGAGCCGCTCCCGAAGAACAGCCCGCTCTTTGCCATGAAGAACGTGATCTGCACGCCCCACTACGCGCCCACGACCCACGATTCCGCTTATAACTGCGCAAAGATCGCGGCGGAAAACATCGTGAAATACTTTGCCGGAGAAGAAGTGCTCGGAAGGATCGTCTGAACCGCGGAGGATCGTCTGAACTGCGGAGGATCGTCTGAAGCGTGGAGGATCATCATTAAAAGGTCATCATACAGGAGAGGCCGCCGCACCACCAACAAATGGTGCGACGGCCTCTTCTGATATGCCTGGGCGTTTTTTAAGCACTTTCCGAATTTTGTACCCTTTTTTCCTTTTTTTGTACTCGCGTTTTCTTCAAAAAAGGGTACAAAAAACGGGAAATGGGTCAGAAACGCCCAAACAGCCCACTAAGAAGTCAAAAATAAGATCCTTAGAGGGCTGCAAAAGGGTACAAATATTGAAAAAACCTCGAAAAACGCCCAAGGCAATTCCGCAGCAGTCTCACAGCAATTCCGCAGCAGTCTCATGACAGTCTCGCGGCAGTCACTATTTGTGCTGCACATGGCAGATCACGCGCATCAGACAGCGATGTGAATCATGGAGGCATCCTGTTATTTGCCGGCAATTGTGAAGTTTGAATAGGACATCCCGTCGACCTCACCGACGGTTTCGGGCTCATAGAGGGTCTGTGTCAGTTCGTGTTCACCTGTCTCATCCCGCCAGCAGTAAGTAAATGTAGACTGAGAATGTTTGATGATCTCATTCGGCTCGCCGAGGATCGCTCTGATCTCATCCGGGCTGCTTTCATAGCGGATCCCGTTTGAAAACTGGAGACCTTCGGCATCCTTGACACCTGTGAGTACACAGTCTTCCGGGGCGGCAGGCTCCTCCGCCGGATTGCAGATCATATAGCATTGCGAAGCGCCTGATTTTGTCTGCCAGCTGGTGATGACCAGGCCGAATGCACCCGGGCCCAGCTTTTCAGGATCTATCATACGCTCGTTGACATCGTCGGGGTATTGCATGATGTTCTCAATATCAGTGATATTTAGTTCCCCGAATTTTGTCACGCCAAAAGTGACCTTCATCTCGCCTTTTACATTGTTGTAATAAGAGATGGTATCGAATCCTTCAAATGCAGAGGGGTCGCTGAATACTGCCGGCTCCGACGGGGCTTCGGATTCAGTTTCCGATGCAGATTCGGGCGACTGCTCTGTTGCTGCAGGTGCTTTGGATGTTTCTTTTGCCGCTTCTGTTGTTTCTTCTTCAGATGCCGCTTCTGTTGTTTCTTCTTCAGATGCCGCTGTTGTTTCCGCAGGCTTTGCTGTTCCCGCGGAACTGCCGCATCCTGTCAGATTTGTCATTAAAGCTGCGGCAAGCAGCAATAGCAGTAATCTCTTTCTGTACATCCTGTCTGTCCTCCTGATGTTCTACGATGTCATTTTATAATACTGAAGTTTGTTCCGCGTTCAAGAGTTGTTTGTATTTTTTTCCTCGCGTACAAGCTTCCGGATATATTTCAGGGAAACTGCTTTCTCCTGCTCCGCGGGGATCTCGAAGTTGATGATCCCGTCGTAGCCGGAAGCGATGATGGCACGGACAGCGGCCCGGAAATCGATGGCGGACTCCATGGGCGGCTTCCGGTCTTCCCCGGAAATGTCGATCTGGAAAGCGAAGGGAGCGAACTCCCGCAGGCACCGTGGTACGTCATAGTGTTCCCGATAGAGGTGCATGGTGTCCAGGTACATATAGAAATACGGTGAACCGATCTTCTCCACGAACTTCTGGGTCTCCTCCGGATCGCAGAAGGCCCGGGATTCGTTCCGGTCAATGGCTTCCAGGATGACCGGGACCTTCAGAGGTTCACAGAAGGCGACGATCTCCCGAACGCTTTTTTCCAGCTGAGACAGATAGAGGTCGATGCTGCCGGCGTCGGAGTAGTTCCCGCGGACTGCGCCGATGACCAGGCCGGGGCATCCGAGGGGGACGGACCAGGCGGCGATCTTGTTCATCCGCTCCACAGCGCCCTGACGCACGGATTCATCGCCTGCGCCGAGGCTCATGTGGTCGATGGAATAGATGCGGCCGGTGGCGAGAGCTGTGATGACAAGGCCAGTCTCACGCATGAGATCCTGAAGCTCATCAATGTCGTAATCCGTGGTGTCACGGATGGTCAGCTGGAGCCCGTCGTAGCCCGCAGTCTTCGCTATGACGAAGGCTTCCCGGACCGGGGCCTGGATCACGGCGGAGTTGCTGGGGAAAGATCCGTCTGTGACGGTAGCGATATATTTCATAAGTGTTGAATCCTTTCTACCCCGCAGACGGGGCTTGAAACGAAAACGTTTCCAGTTTACGGCAGGTACATGGCCTTCAGCGTTCAGGCGAAGAGAGCGTTTCCGCTGCCCGACCGGGCAGTGCTGCGGGTCTTCTCGTGGAAGTGGGGCAGTGCGGCAGTGCGTCCTTCAGCTGTGTAGAAGGGATCCGCTTCCGTGATGGGAAGCGCGGCCTCCTGCCCGGTGACGCAGGACTTGTAGACCGCAGTGGTGAGTTCGATGCTCTTCCGGCCTTCCGTACCGTCCACCAGCAGAGCTTCCTTCCCTTCGATGGCATTCAGGAAATTCAGGATCTGGGCGTCGTGCTTTTCCGCGCCCAGCGGCGGAATGCTGTCATAGGCCTGCTTCAGCGCCGCAAGGGTATCGGCATCTTTCTCGGCATAGCCGTTGGGCTGTCCTCTGTCCGAAGCAGGGGCCCAGGGAATATTCATGAGGGCGCGGTCTGTGTGGAAGGAGAGCTCCTGCCGCTGGCCATGGGAGACCAGAGAGGCGGAGAACTGGGCGAAGGCCTCCGGATAGCGGAAGACCGCGGTCAGGACGTCCTCGCACTGGGTGTTTCCGTGCCCCACGTTGGCCATGACAGCGTTTACTTTTTCCGGCATGCCGGTGAGGTACTGGACCAGGTCCAGGTGATGAATAGCCTGGGCAGTCAGGACGCCGCCGCCCTCCAGGGCCCAGGTCCCGCGCCAGGCAACGTCGTGGTAATGTTCTCCCCGGTACCACATGCTGTTGAAGTTCCCGTACCGGAAGGAACCGAATTCTCCGCTCTTCAGAAGAGTGCGGATCCGCTGTGCTTCATTGGTGAAGCGCAGCTGGAAGATGACCGCCAGAAGCTTCCTGTTTTTCTCCGCGGCCCGGATCATGCGGTCGCACTCCTCCAGGGAGTTCGCCATGGGTTTTTCCGTCAGGACATGGATCCCGCGGTCCAGCGCTGCGACGGCGCACTCACAGTGCTGCGCCGGAGGCAGACAGAGAGAGACGGCATCCACCGGGACCGCATCCGCCGCGGCGTCCAGACTCGTGAAGACACGGGCCTCTGTAAGGTCGTATTTTTGAACCAGGGCTTCCGCGCGGTCCGCATTGTGGTTGATGACTGCAGTGATCCGGCACTGACCGGAATACTTAAGGAAAGATCTTACGTGGGTTGCGGCGCTGTCGCCCGCGCCCCAGATGGCGATGTTGATCATGGAGGCCTCCTTCCAAAAATCGAGTTAGTGTTTGCCGGCTTTTTTTACCTGAAGCAAGTAATTGACTCTTGTGGAGAGATGTTCACCGATCAGGCCGGATGCTTTTACAACAAGCGGCATTTTCAGACCGGGGATCACGATCATTTTTCCTCTGAGTGCCCCGTTCACGCCTTCTCTTGCTGCCTGGGAGGGGCGGGTCTGTTTTCCTGAAACGGAAACGCCGGAATTGCGGTTGAAGTCGGTGTCGACAGGCCCCGGGCATAAGCAGCTTATTCTGACCGGACTTTTTGCGCGCCGGAGTTCCTCGTGGATCGCTTCCGTCAGTCTTACCACATAGTTTTTCGAGGCGTAATAGCTGGAGAATGTGGGACCGGACATGAAACCCGCGCAGGAGCCCACGTTCATCAGGACGCCATGCCCGTTGTCCTTCATATCCCGCAGAAAGAGTTTGCTCAGGATGTGGACAGAAGTGACATTGAGATCGATCAGCTGCAGCTCTTTCTCCAGGTCTGTCTCCAGGAAAAGCCCGTAGACGCCCATGCCTGCGTTGTTCGCGACAAAACCGATATTTTCCCTGCCCGCCTGTTCGCAGACTGCGCGGTGCAGCCTGAAACAATCCTCTCTTTTTGACAGATCCGCAGGAATCAGAAGTATGCTCCGCTCCGGATATCTTTTTAAAATGGCACGGCGTACCATCTGCAGCTTTTCTTCCGTCCGAGCTGTCAGTATCAGATCATAACCCAGCTCTGCCAGATACCTGGCGACCTCTTTTCCAATTCCGGCGCTCGCGCCGGTCACAAGTGCGTACATTGATCTCTGCCTTTCTATGATCTCCGCCGCTGTGAAACAAAGCATACGGAGAGGACTTCCTGTATCAATCATATCTGTGTTTTGCAGGATGTGCAATATACCCAGGTTTGTTGGACAAGGAGTGAAACTGCCTTTATAATTAACATACCAGCACTTTTGGAGAGAACAGTGATGAGAACGGTGACAAGCGAGGATGATCAAAATGACAAACAAAAACCTGATCAGAAGTATTATTATCGGAATTGCATTGACAGCAGCCGCGTCGGTCTCTTCTTTCGCGGGCCAGTGGAAGCTCGATGACAGAGGGTGGTGGTACCAGAATGATGACGGTACTTACCCGGCTGCTGAGTGGAAATGGATCGACGGCAATGTGGACGGTACTGCGGAATGCTATTATTTCTACAGTGACGGCTACATGGCATACGATAATGAGATCGACGGATACCGCGTGAACAGCGACGGACAGTGGGTAGTAAACGGTGTCGTGCAGAAGAGAGGCTTCAGCGCGTCGGTCTCAGGAATGTCGTCCGCTGCAGAAGCAGCTGCAGCTGCTTACCGGAACGTTTTATGGAACAAGACCTGGAACAGCCGCGGGGTCGAGGCCAGACAATTTGCCCTGGCGGACATTAACAATGACGGCATTCTGGAAATGTCTGTTGTATCAGACGAGGGATGGGATGACATGGTGAATTCTTTCCTGTATTACAACAGTACAGGTCTGCAGAAGAAAGAGTTCGGCGAGATCGATTATGTTGAAGCAGCAGATCCGGAAAGGTCGATTGTGTTTGTTGAAAGGACCAGAGGGAAAGCGGTCACGGCAGCCTATGCCTATGATCCGTCCAGTGGGTTGACGCTTCTGGACACCTGGTTCCTGGGGGACGGAGAAGCAAAGGAAGAGGCGAAGTACGAAAAGTACGGGAAAGGAAAGAGATTACTTGTTTTCGTCGACGCGACCTACGACAATATCGACTATTATCTGTCCGGAAGCGGGAAGGCGACGGGCATAGGAGACCTTCAGGATCCGCAGGAATAACAGGAATAAAAAATGGCGATCACGTTTTAGTGGTCGCCATTTTTTCATCAAATCACATCCTGTCGTTTTTTATAATGATAAAGCCGATGTTCCCTGCGGACCCGTCTGCCTTCAGGGCCGCGTTGTAATCGAGGCTTTGGATTCGCAGGATGCCGTTTTCCAGAGTAAAGGTTCCGCCCCAGCTGTCCCGGAGGACGGCGTCAGCAGGCACGGGAAGGTCGACGGCCCACCCGTTGACTGCGCTGCCGGAAGCTGTGACAGTGACATCATAGAGCTCTGCCCTGCGGCTTCCTTCCGGCCAGGAGGTGCGGAGAATTACGGCAGCGGTCACGCTGCTGCCGGGAAGGATCGTCCCCTCAGCTGCTGTGGCTGCGCTGCTGCCAGGGAGGACCGTCTTTTCAGGCTTCTCAGCCGTCGCGCTTTCAGCCGGTCCGGCAGTTTTCTTTCCGGAGGGATAGACTGGGTTGGCAGAGGTCAGATAATCATGTACCAGCGTTCCGCTTTCACTCAGATCAACTGCGGAGAAACCGGAAATACCGGAGCAGGAGGGGGAGAGGAGCGCGGATGCTTCGTTCTTGTTCGAAAGATTCCAGAAGACACAGCTGATCCCTTTCCGATCAAGAAGCTCCAGCCAGGCGGCAGCACTTTCGCGGTCGATGCTGCCGTTCCCGTCGGCGCTGCAGAGGCCGCACTCTGAGACAAAGACAGGGAGACCTTGATCCACGGTGTTCTCAAGGCGGCTGCGAAGATCCTGCCCGTGAGTGGCGGTGTAAAAATGGAAAGTGTACATGAGGTTTCCGTATCCTGCAATGGGGTCAGCCAGGGCCTGATCAATATCCTGGGACCAGGTAGGTGTGCCGACCAGAATGACGGCATCGGGATCATTGCCGCGGATAACAGGAATCACTTCTTCAGCATACTGTCTGATCCGTGCCCAGGAGCCGCCGCCGTTCGGCTCATTGCAGATCTCATACAGGATGTGGACGGAATCCCTGTATTCATGAGAGAACTCCTGAAAGAAGGACTTCGCTTCCGCAAGATGCTGGTTGGGGTCGCCGTCAGAGAGGATATGCCAGTCAAGGATCACATAGAGATCGTTCTCGGCAGCGAGACGGATGCCTCGGTGCAGGATCTCACGGAGACGGTCCTTTTCAGCTGCTCCCTGAGCGCACCACCCGGATTCCTCTGTATAGAGGGCAAGGCGGACCACATTGACGTTCCATCGCTCCCGGAGTTCCCGGAAAGTCTCGCCGCTGACATACTGAGGGTACCACTGCAGACCGTGAGTGCTGATACCTGAAAGGCGGACGGGCTTCCCGTCCTGACTGAGAAGCTGAGTTCCTTCCACCCGCAGCGCACCCGCTTCCGACGGACCGGGCGAGGGCTTTGCAGCGGCGAAAGAGGAGAGAGAGATCAGCATCATAAACAGCAGCACCGCAGCTGCCGCATGCAGAATTCTTTTCATTTTACTTCCTCCTTCTATGCTTCGGGATCCGGATCAGGTCCGGATATTTTTCTGTATTGGTAATATTATAACAGACTCACGTGAGTTATACTAAAAGCGTATTCGAATACCGTCTGCCTGCGTCAATGGAGGATCGTATATGAGGGAGAAAAGTGTCCTGCTCACAACACTTGGAAGCTCAGGAGACGACCGTCTTGATTACCAGTATTTTTACTACGACAATCACGGTCATCTCAGCTACTGCAACAGTCTCAGCGTTGCGGAAGCCGGCACCAAATATATCCTTTCCCAAAAGAATATCGACGAGATCATCGTGCTTGGGTCCGGAGCTTCCTACAATCCTGAAGATGCGCTCCGGCCGCAGGTCCTGCGCAATTTTGAGGACTATTCCGCCGAGGGGATAGAAAACCTTTCGGAATACAGCTTTTTCCGATACCGGATCGCCCAGTTTATGGAAGACATAGACGTGGAGGGCGCGGATGTGCTCGAAAGCATCAAGCCTGACCGGCAGAAAGAGATCATGGAGGCTTTCCGCACCATATGTGAACAGGAAGAGCGGATCAGCGGCCAGCGTGTTACCAGAAAAAGGGCCTTTCATCTGCTGAACCGGATCCCGGAATTCCAGACGCTTATGGAGCAGCAGCTTTCCGGCTTTTCAGACCAGGAGATGCGCTGGCTGATGATGTATCTCTTTGCCAGACTTGATCCGTCCTTTAAAATGCATGTCTCGGAATATAATGAAAAGATCCAGATGTGTTTCGTACCGATCGCCCGTGCAAAGGATTCAATGCTGCCTCTGGACAATATACTGGAGATCGTCAAGACAGTATATTCTGATGATCCGGACCACATTCATCTTTACATGGATATGCAGGGGATCGGCAGCGCGGACGGTTTTACTCTGATCTCGGTCTTCTCGATGATCGCCAACGATGTTACCCGTCAGATCTCCATCCGGGGGCTGATCACCACCCATTCCCTTCCTTCAAGTTTTGCCAGCCCCATTGACGACCAGGAGATGAAGCGGTATGACATCAACCTGCTTGTGGCCGGGATGAATACTTTTCTTAAGTATGGAAAGGTCGACCTGATCCGGGACTACTGGTACAGCAGACACATTGACCATCCGCGGATCGAGCTTCTGCTCTATGGCATGCAGAATGTGTCCGATGGGATCTCTCTTTGTGATCTGGCGAATCTCGAATACGGGATACGGATCCTTCAAAAGGTTTTTTCTGTTCCGGGCACGGATCATAAGCAGGAGCTCGAATCGAATATTTTCCGGCTCATCTCCCGCACGATACAGATGGACTACGGAAGGCTTCTCACCGAAGAAAAGATCAGCGGGCTCGAGCTGGTCAAATGGGCGTACCGGAAGAAGCTGTATCAGCAGACACTGACCATTATCGAGTCGAAGATCCCGCTGGAGATCGTTGAAAAGGGGATCCTCTATTACGCCAGGGACGACGAGACACGCCTGCATATGCTCCAGTCACTCAGACTGTGTTATGAAAAAGCCCATCCCGCCCAGAGGTGGACCTTTAAAGATCCGGATCACTATTTCATCAAGTTTTACGGGAGATCGCTTCCCGGGGCCAACCCGTCAAACGGGGAGAGATCCCATGCTTACGCGATACTCCGGATCATGGAGCTGTTCGAGGATCATGATGACTTTGTGCGGGCCTACTCTGTGCTTGACGGCAAGAGACACCTGCTTCTCCGGCTGATGGAATCTTACTATCATATCAGCGAGGTGCGCAACGCGGTCAATCACGCGGAGGAAAAAGCGCCGGTCATCTCTCTGGAAAACATCGATGTCCGAAGCGAGAATAAAAACCTCTCGCTGATGCAGAAAGCCATTGAGGATTTTATCCGCGCATATGAAGAGGCCCTGAACGCGGTGGAACATGTTCCTGAGGCTCCGGTCGTAAGGATCAGCGGAGAAGAATTCCGGGCCTGGTATGCGGAACAGTCGCCCGGGGGAAAAAGAAAACGGCGCGGAGCCGGCAAGACTTCTACTCAGGATGAGACACAGGACCGGACGGAAACATCCGCCCAGGGCGAGATACAGGATCGGACGGAAACTTCTGTTCAGGAAGAGACACAGGTCCCGGCGCCTGCCCGCAGAAAGCGAAGGCGCCGCAGGAAAAAACGGGCTCTCGGGGAATCGGAGAGCAACACCAGTATGACAGAAGTGTGATCATCGAACTGCTATAATACTAAGGCCAATATTATAAATGAAGCAAAGAACACCTCTGTTCAGATGACAGAGAGGGGAGAATAGTGATCAGTGATCTGCCGCTCACCCGGCGGCGGTACTTTTGAAAGAAGCAGTATTTATGCCAAATCCGGAATTCTACAATACAAAAATCAGCGCCGAGCTCGGTGCCTTAATTTCGAATTACGACGCGTTTTTTGGTGGGGACTATCTGTTCAAGCGACCTTAGTTTAATTCTGGGCGGAACGGATATCAATCTGCTCCCGAGGACCAATCTGTTTTTCAATATGCGTTCAGGGCGGATACCGAATCTGATCAATCCTATCAACTTCACCGGCAAGCCCCCTGTTAAGGATTCGGCCAGGCTGATCGAGGAATTAAAGGATCCGGCTCGTGAATTGTCCGGCTTTGAGGAAGCCAACCTCCTGATGAAGCAATTCCCCTTTGCGTCGATGCTGGAGAAGCTCACGGACAATGAGCTTCTTCTGGAAAGGGCATTGCATGGTTCAGATAAGATGAGCCTGGAAGATCAGGAAACACTCCGTCAGCAGCTGTTGGCTGGCTGCCTTTCCATCCGCGCGGATGCCGAAGCGCTCTCGGAGATATCCGACAAAGATATGGATGTGTTTTCCAAGATCTTCGCCCGCGGAGAGCGTAACCAGGCAAAAACTCGGGACTGGAAAGGCGAGCGCGGGGTTAAAACGACGGTACTCGGACATCTTGATAACATACAGACGGCGCTCGAGAATCACGTCCCCTTCTCCCATCTTGATGTCATGATCCATGCCATCAGATTTTCCCGTGGGCTGGAAGAAAGACTGAAGGTTCCGGGCCTGGCGGATATCAAGGGTTTCGATGATTTGCAAAATGAGCACCGGAAATTTAAAGATCGCGTCAATACGGATTTTTCCACTCTTTCACCGGAGCAAGCCGCTGCCCGTATGAACCAGATCGGAGAAGCTTCCAGGACCTTGTTCCAGACAGCTAAAAAGATGAAAGACAGCCTGCCGAAGGCGGGGCCTTTTGATATCCGGGTGCTTAATAAGATGCCGAAGGACCAGAGAGATCCGATCGTTCATAACAACAGTCTTCACACGGCGCTGGATATCCATTCTCTGGCCACTGGAGGGATGGGCAGGGATTTATCACTAATTGGCGAGAATACCCCCGCTTCTAAAACGGCGGGATGAATCGCCCAAACAAACTGTAATCATTTTCAATAAAACAATAAAACAATAACAATAATAATACCGAAAAAACAATAATTAAAACACAGAACAAACGTTCGACTTCTCCTCGAAAATATGCTATACTATTAGCAAAGATCAGAGGAGGAGATCCACATGTGTAGCAGAGCATTCAGATACAGGGCTTACCTGACGGATGACCAGTTCGTTCTTGCTATGAAGACAGTCGGTTCCTGCCGGTTTGTCTATAACGATGCTCTGAACTATAAAACTACCGCATACCATAGCAGCGGAAATTCTGTCAGTTACAACAGGCTTTCCGCAAGGCTTACGCAACTGAAGAAACAGCTTCCCTGGCTGAAGGAGGCAGATTCGATCGCCCTGCAGCAGTCCCTGCGCCACCTGGATACGGCTTTCAGGAACTTCTTCGGGAAAAAGAAGGGGGTAGGGTATCCAGGATATAAATCAAAACACAGATCGAAGTGGTCGTATACCACAATGTGCGTGAACCGCAATCTCCGGTTTGAAAATGACAGCCTTCTCATGCCGAAGCTCGGCAGGATCCGGATCGCTCCGCTGCGCCCTGTCCCGGCAGACTGGACTCTTAAAAGTGCGACACTGACCATAGAGC
>CACZFV010000069.1 GCA_902780465.1 uncultured Lachnospiraceae bacterium | reverse complement strand
TCCGTCACCCGCTTCGCGCTGCCGTCCAGAGGACATTCAAAGACGTCCCCCAGGCTGTGGGCCTGGTCTGTGCTCATGATCATGACTTTTTTCCCGCGGTGCGCCAGGGAAACTGCCGTCGCTGCGGCAATGCTGGTCTTTCCGACACCGCCCTTCCCCGTATAGAACAGGATCCTCATGACTGCCCCCCTTCCCGCACCGCAGGGGATTCCTCCCCGCGCTCTGCCGGAAACGAGATCCTCAGCTTTCCGTCCTCAAGCACCACTTCAGACGGCCGGATCCCCCTCAGGGAATTGGGAAGCGGGATGCGCCGGGTATAGTTGTTCAGGATGATATCCAGGTCCAGGCCGTGGACCTGCACCTCTGCCTGTCCCTGCAGGGCACCGGGCAGAGAGACGCACAGCTGGTATCCCCCGGGGATCCCTGTGTACTCTTCGCCCCCTGAGACCGCCCGGATCTTAAACAGATCCGGATCCGTCAGGATCTCCCGGCAGATCCTCCCGATGGCATGTTTTCCGCGCACTTCCTCCGGATACCAGGGGATCTCGCTCACGGGGATCCCCCGGAACACCTGCCGCAGCTCTTCCATATAGCCGCGCTGGATCTCCCGCCAGCCGCGGAAAAACACGTTGTCCGCCTCCTCCGGCAGCACGCGGTTGATGAAGACGCCGTCCAGCCGGTAGCCGTACAGGCTCAGGAACATGTAGCTCCGCTTCGTCTCTTCCACGACCATTTTCTCCGGCGTGCACACCAGACGGACGCTGGAGATGTTCCCGTCCTTCAGAAGCTCCTGCAGCCGGAGAAGCTCCAGGTGCATCTCCTCTATTTCGTCCATGGCTTTCCTGTCCGGCAGTTCCACATGGTACTTCGCTTTTGACAGCGGGGCGAGGACCCGCACCATCGTTTTTCCGACGGGGAAAAATTTTTCCATGTACCACGAAAGGAGCTCCGGAAGCTTCAGGAGCGACAGCGTCTCTCCCGCCGGCGCGCAGTCCACCAGGATCCGTTCGTACTCCCCGCTCCTGTAGATCTGCATGATCTTCAGGAGGGAGAAGAGATCCTCAAAGCCGGGGATCAGGAAATGATCCCCCGGATCCGCCGCCCCGGCGCCGCTGCCCTGGAGAAGCTTCCTGACTGCGGCGGCCGCCTCCGGAAACTCCTGCAGAAGCAGCATGTCCGGGTCCAGCTCCAGGCCGTCCAGGTTCTCTCCCAGCGGGACCGGGGTCCGGCCGATCCTTGTCTCGAAAATATCGCCGATATTATGCGCCATGTCGGCGCTGACAAGCAGTGTCTTCTTCCCTTCTTCCGCGGACTTCACTGCGTGGGCCGCCGCGACGCTGGTCTTTCCGACACCGCCTTTCCCCGTAAAAAGGATGATCCTTCCCATAGATACCGGCGCAGGTCACCCCTGCCTGTACTGCACGCCGATCTCTCCCATCGGGTGATGCCAGTCCTTCACGATTTTTCCGTGGGACAGGACGCGGCAGGTGCCGCACTCAAGGCAGCCCAGCCAGGAGAAGGACAGCTTTCCGTCCTCGTATTTGTAGCACTCCGCAGGGCAGGCGAGCAGGAGCTTTCTGATCTCCGCCTCATCTTTAAACTCGAGGTCAACTTCGATGTGGGAATTCTCCTCGTCGGTGTGGAACAGGTTCAGTCCCAGTTTGTCCTCAATGGTCATTTTTTTCATATCAGAACGCCTCCACAATCTTGGTGATCATATCGACAGCATTTCTCGCGCTGGTCCTCTGGGCAATGAGATTCACCGCGTACATGATCGCGCTTTCGGTCGGTTCCCCGTTGACAGTGAACAGCTTCTCACAGATCTTGTCCGCAGTGTCCGGGACATCCTCAAAGATGGCTCTCTCTGTCAGGATCGTCGGGAATCCCTTGAACTGCTTCAGGTCTCTCATGACAAAGCTCTCGTTCAGGAGCTTCTCGTAGACCGAGAGGGTCTCCTTGCTGAAATCGCCCGCCTCATGGGCCTTCAGCACCGCCTCCGCGGCGAGACGTCCGGACTCGATGGCAAAGTCCATACCGCGCACAGTGAACCCGAGGTTCACGCAGAACCCTGCCGCATCGCCGGCCACCAGCACGCCGTCCCGCACCAGCTCCGGGATCATGCCGTATCCCTCCTCCGGGACCAGATGGCCGGAGTACTCGATGGGCGTACCGCCCTCAAGGTAAGGCGCAATGGAGGGATGAGACATGAATCTGTCCAGCATCTGCGGCACAGAGAGGTCGGAGTGTCCGATATCGCTCAGCGTCGCCACGATTCCCACAGAGACCGTGTCTTTATTGGTGTAGAGCAGGCCGCCGCCGAAGCTCCCCTCCGTGGGATCGCCCGCGGAAAGCCATGCCAGTCCTTCATTTCCGTTCAGGCCGAAGCGCTGGTTGATGACGTCCTCCCCGAGGCGGATCACTTCCTTCGCGCCTACTGCCACCTGGTGAGGCTCCAGCTCCTTTTTCATTCCCAGCTGCTGCGCCAGGAGGGAGTTCACGCCGTCCGCCAGGATCACCACGTCAGCGTACATCTCTTCACCCGTGGCCTCGACGCCGACGACCTTTCCGTCTTCCACGATCATTTTGTCGACGACGATCCCCGGGATGATCTCTGCCCCGGCTTCTTCCGCCTGCGCGGCGAGCCACCGGTCAAATTTGCTTCTCAGCACCGTGTAGGAAGCGCATTCCGGAGCGCTGCTGAGCTTTGCGGAGTGATAGCCGATATCCAGCGATCCGTCCGCCGTCATAAGGGAGACCTTTTCTTTTTTGACGATCCTTTCAATGGGAGCCTTTTCCGCGAAGTTCGGGATGATCTTCTCCAGGCTGTGCCCGTACAGACGTCCGCCTGTCATATTCTTCGCGCCGCAGTAATCGCCGCGCTCGATCATGAGCACTTCTTTTCCTGCCCGGGCCAGGACGATGGCCGCGGAACAGCCCGCGAGTCCGCCGCCCACGATAATGGCATCAAATTTCTCTTCGCTCATATATAAATCTCCTCCTTAGTTGCTGTTAACAATTCAAAGCGGACATTCGCGATCCGCTTCGCACCCTGCTCATGAACCGTTCTGCGTCCTGCAGCCAGTCACCAGCACGCAGGCGCCGAACATACGGCTCTCTGAGCAGACATCCTCCAGTCCGGCATCTCTGAACAGCCGGACCAGCTGTTCCGCGCGCAGGAAGGACTCCGTCGACAGATAAAGCCATCGGTATTCCTTCAGGTGCTTCAGTCCGCCGCCGAGAAGCGGCATCACGTTCCGGAAATAAAAGCGGTAAAATGGGCGCACCAGTCTCATGTCCGGGACAAAGGAGTCCAGACAGGCGACACTGCCTTCTTCCTTTACGACCCTCACCATTTCACGAAGGGTCCGCCCGTAGTCCGCCGTATTCCGGAGACCGAAGGATATCACTGCCGCGTCAAACACGGCGTCCCGGAAAGGAAGCGCCATCGCGTTCCCCTGCAGGAAACGGACATTTTTCCGCCCCCGCCTGCGTTTTTCCGCTTCCTCCAGCATGGCGGGGGAAAAATCGATCCCCGTCACACGCAGATCCCGGCGTGCCCGCGAAAGCTCCAGGGCAATGTCCCCTGTGCCGCAGCACACGTCCAGCACCTTTGCGCCCTCCGGCAGGTTTTTTAAAAGCCTCCCGGTCAGCATCTTTTTCCAGCGCCCCTGCAGGCCCAGGCTGATCAGGACGTTCGACCTGTCATAGCGGCCCGCGATCTTCTGGAATATCTGGTAAACAGTTTTTTCTTTTCCGGATGTCTCAGGCATGCAGAGCCTCCATGAGCACTGCCGCCAGCAGCGTGACGATCAGCGCTCCGTTTCCGAAAATATTGGCGGCGACGATGCCCTTCATCTGAAGCACTCTCTGCTCCGGTCTCAGCTGTAACGCCAGAATGTTCCGGAATCTCTCCCGTGCAAAGAGCAGCAGCAGAACGCCGCACAGGAACCCGCGCCGCCCGGTGAGAAGAACCGGCAGCACGAGAAGCAAAAGGATCCAGAACACCGTAAGGAACCGGTACAGCTTCAGCGTCCGTTCCCTTCCGAGGATCATGGGCAGCGTCCTTCTGCCCGCCCGGAGGTCCTTTTCAATGTCGCAGCCGTTATTGCTCATCATGATCAGCCCGATCCCGATGATCAGCGGCAGGCTGTAAAAAAGGATCTCCGGATGGAGCTTCCCGTCCGCGCAGGCCGCTGTCCCGAGAGGGATCAGTCCTCCCATGACGAACCCGGAGACCACCTCTCCCAGGGGAAGAGACGACACCGGCAGCGGTCCTCCGGAATAGAGAAGGACAGTCGCTCCTCCGGCAGCGCCGATAAGAAGCGGGACAGGTCCCGCGCCGGCGCTCGCCGCAAGGCCGGACAGCAGTCCGGCAAAAAGATAGAAGAATCCGAGGTTCCGCGCGCTTTTCGGATCGATGCCGCCGTACACCAGGACGGCGTCCGAGACTTCCACATTGTCCGATGCGCTGTCGGTCCCCTTTACAAAATCCACATAGTCATTCAGCGTGTTCACCGCGCTCTGCAGGAAAACACAGGCGGCCAGCACTGCTGCTGCCCGGAACGGCCCCAGGGGAACCCCCATCAGCCGGGAATAACAGATCCCGAACAGGGACGGGCAGACGGAGGCGGCCCAGGTGTGGGGCGCCGCCAGCTGCAGCGCCTGCTTCGCGGTGAGCGGCTGGTATTTGTTTTCAGACTGCATCGATCTTACCAATCAGTTCTCTGATCCGGTCATTGGACTCATTGTCCTCCATCGTATCCAGAAGAGCGATGCTCTTCCGGTATAAACGGTGGATCTCCTGCCTGGTCCTTTCCACACCGAAAGTCAGGACAAGCTCCGTCATCTGCCGGAGATCACTTTCTGTCAGCGTTCCGGCTTTTGCCTTCCGCATGAAGGCCTGGAGCGGTTCCCGGGCAGCTTTTGTTTCCGCGGCGAATATCACCGGGATGGTGAAGATCCCCTCGAGAAAATCCTTCCGGGTATCTTTTCCGCACTCTTCCGGGGTGGAGATAAAGTCCAGGAGATCATCCCTGAACTGGAACATGATCCCGATATATTCTCCGATCTTTCCAAGTTTTTCCGCTTCCTCATCCGGGCAGCCGGCTTCCCGCGCTCCCAGAAGGCAGGCGGTCTGAAACAGTGCCGCGGTCTTTCCCCGGATGTTCCGGAGATACTCCTCCGCAGTCACGTCCTCCCGGTACCTGCACACTGCCTGGCCGATCTCGCCGACGCACATCTTTTCCACAGTCCCGGAAAGAAGCATCGCGGCTTCCCGGAGATCCTCCTTCGCCTCCCAGTAGTTGACTCTGGAGATCAGGAAATCGCCCGCGTAAACTGCGGCGTCCTTGCCGTAACGGCTCTGAACCGACGGCTTTCCGCGGCGGAACCTGGCGTCGTCGACAATATCGTCATGCACCAGAGACGCCATGTGCGTCAGTTCCACCATGGCAGCCAGCAGACAGATCCTCCCGAACCTCTCCTCTCTCAGCGGACCGAAGCCGCTGCAGAGAAGCAGGAGCCGGGGCCGGATCATCTTCCCCGCGGAGCCGAGCACATCGTCCAGGACGGCACCTGTCTCCGTTCCGGCGAAGGAATGCGCGGTCATTGTGCGGATACACTGCCTTACCCGGTCAAGCTCCGCCTCCCGGGTCATATCAGATCAGGCCTCTCTTTTCCGCAATGATCTCGGCGGTGTGCTTCACTTTGATGTCGATATTCCGCGCGTCGAGGCCGCCCCTGATCTGCATCATGCAGCCCGGGCAGTCCATCGCCACCACGTCGGCGCCGGACTCCTTGATGTTCTCGATCTTCTTCGCAAGGATCGGCGCGGAGATCTCGGGATAAAGGACGCTGTAGGAGCCGCCGAAGCCGCAGCAGTTGTCGTGGTCGTTCATCTCCACCAGTTCGACGCCCTTCGTGTGCCGCAACAGCTCTCTCTGCTCCTCCGTGACCCGGAGACTTCTGCAGAGGTGGCAGGAATCGTGGTAGGTCACCTTGACTTCCTTACCGTCGCCCTCGTCCTTCAGGCCGCCCAGGTCATAGAACAGCTTGCAGAAATCGAAGGCCTTGTCTGCCAGGATCTGCGCGCGCTTATGCATTTCCGTGCCCTCCTCAAAGAAGGTCGGATAGCTCTTCAGCTGATGCGTGCAGGACGGACATGCGGAGACGATGTAGTCGTACTTCTCGGCTTCCATGGCCTCGATGTTGATCTGGGCCTCCTTCGCCGCATTCTCTGTGTCACCCATATTGGAGGCCGGACATCCGCAGCAGGCCTGGCCCTCCGGGAACGCCACCTTCCAGCCGATGGAATTCAGATCCGCGATCACATCCCTCGCGAGATCCGGATAGACAAAGTCTAACAGGCAGCCTGCAAAGAGGGCGATGGTTCCCTTCTTCTCTCCTTCGATCCTCTGGGGGATCATCGGGAACAGGTCGCGGAACGGCACCTTTGCGATATTCGGGAAGCTTCTTCCCTCGGTGAGTCCGGACAGGAACATGGGCAGGTGGCGGATCATCGGCTGCCCCTTCGTGAAGGGCGCCTGGGCCACGGCAGCGATGCGGAGCATCGAGTGGAACAGCTTCCGGTCCGTGACGGCGTCCAGAGCGAATTTCTTCACCGCGTCCGGGTGTTCCGCCTGGCTCTTTTCACGCAGCTTCATGATGAGGTCCGTGATCGGAATGTGCCCGCCGCAGACTTCCTTGCAGCGTCCGCACTGCAGGCAGATGCTCTGGATCTGTTCCGCTCTCTCCTCGGAGATCAGGAAGTGGCTGAGAAGTGTTCCGATGCCGCCGGTGTAGACCTTGGAGCCGTAAACGTGTCCGCCCACCAGCGCGAAGGCGGGACATACGTCAAGACATGCGCCGCAGCGGATGCAGTCGAAGACCTGGCGGAAGTCCTTGTCCTCCAGGATCGCGCGGCGTCCCGGGTCGTCCAGGATCACTGCGTAGAATTCCTTCTTTGCCTTTGTGTCGTTTTCCTTGTCCGTGACCACCTCGGAGGCGCCGGTGTACATGGAAATGTAGGAAGTGATCCGCTGGCCCGTGCCGTTTCTCGGAAGGGCCTTGAAGATCGGGGCCGCGTCCTTAAAGGACTTGACGAACTTCTCGATACCGAAGATATAGAGATGGATCTTCGGCAGGGTGCCCACCATACGGCCGTTGCCTTCGTTGGTCATCGTGAACACGGTTCCCGTCTCGGCGACCGCGACGTTCGCGCCGGAGACACCCATGTCCGCGTGAATGAAACGGTCTCTCATGACGCGTCTCGCGGTCTTCACTTCTTCAGAAATGATGGGTTCATTCTTCACCTTGGTGTAGTCCGTGAAGAGATCCGCCACCTGCTCCTTGTTCAGATGCAGCGCCGGCATGACCATGTGGACCGGCGTATTTCCCTCGAGGGCGATGATGAATTCGCCGAGGTCCGTCTCCTGGACCAGGACGCCGTCGTCTCCCAGGACCTTGTTGAAATGGATCTCTTCAGATGCCATGGATTTGGACTTCACGATGGACTTGACGCCCTTTTCCTTCACCAGGTTCCGGATCCACTCCATCGCCTCTTCCGTGCTGCGGGCGTGGAACACGACGCCGCCGCGCTTTTCACAGTTGGCGGTGAATTCCTCGATCATCTCGTCGACATGATCCGCGGCATAGGACTTGACTTCCCTGATCTGCTCCCGGACCTTCTCAAAATCGACACCCGCGTAGGAGTTTTCTCTCTTGGCAGGATATGTTTTGCAGAAATTTCCCAGGGTCCTCGCAAGCGTGGAGTTATCCAGCGCGGAGCGTATTTCCTGTTTCAGTTCGTTGCTTGCCATTCTGTTCCCTCCTTTCTGATCCTTCCCGTCTTACATGTCATCCACAACGACTGCCGTCAGCCGGATGGGGCCGTGCACGCCGACAGTGCCGACGCACTCGATGTCCGCGGTGCGGCTCGGTCCGGTGATAAATCCGACAAAGTTGGGAAGCTCCGGCAGGTTTCCGAGAAGTTCGAACATATCGTCATACAGGGGGACGATGGTCGATCCCTTCACAACGCCGAAGTAGGACTCCGACATGGTCCCGACAAGTCTCGCATCCACCTCATCTCCGAACTGGACCATGGTGCCGAGCTCGGCGATCCCGTACTGGTCCGCTTCCTTTAAGAGCGGCGTCTCCGCGATGCAGGTGTCCTTAATGTCAAGCTCCTTAAAAAGGCCCGTCAGCGTCTCCGCCAGAGTGTCCTTTGACGCCCGGAAGCATTTTCCGTCCACCTTCTCAAGGTTTGCTTTAAAGCTTTCATACAATTCATCCGGCATTTTGCTCATACTTTACCTGCTCCTTTCTTTTCGTCGGGGGAGATGGACCCGTAATGTGCATAAACGCCCCGGACATACAAGTTGCTTTGATGCCCGGGGCGTTATATTCAAAAACCGATTCAGCAGTTACAGGCCCAGGATCCCCTCTTTACTTCACGCCGAGCCAGTTTGCGATGACCATCTTCTGGACTTCGGAGGTTCCCTCGTAGATCTCTGTGATCTTCGCGTCGCGCATCATGCGCTCGATCGGATAGTCTCTGACGTAGCCATAGCCGCCGTAGAGCTGCAGGCAGCGGCGGGTCACGTCGCTGGCATTCTGTGCCGCCACGAGCTTTGCCATGGCTGCGAGGTGGCTGTAGGGTTCGCCTGCGTCTTTCGCACATGCGGCCTGATAGACCAGAAGCTTCGCAGCTTCGGTGTTCGCCGCCATCTGTGCCAGCTCGAACTGCGTATTCTGGAACTGGGAGATGCGCTTGCCGAACTGCACGCGGTTGTTCACGTATTCCACAGTCTCCTTGATCGCGCCTTCCGCGATACCGAGAGCCTGTGCGGCGATGCCGATACGGCCGCCGTCCAGCGTCATCATGGCGATCTTGAAGCCCTTGTTCAGCTCACCGAGCATGTTCTCCTTCGGGACCTTCACGTCCTCAAGGACCAGCTCTGCGGTAGCGGATCCGCGGATACCCATCTTCTCTTCGTGCTTTCCGATGGAGAAGCCTTCCATATCCTTCTCAACGATGAAAGCAGTGATGCCGCGGTTGCCCTTTTCCTTGTCGGTCATGGCAAAGACAATGTAGATCTCAGCCGGGCCGGCATTGGTGATGAAGATCTTGGTTCCGTTCAGGAGCCAGTAGTCTCCCTTGTCGACTGCGGTGGTCTTCTGGCCGGCAGCGTCGGTTCCGGCATTCGGCTCGGTGAGGCCGAAAGCGCCCAGCTTCTCACCGGAAGCAAGGGGAACCAGATATTTCTGCTTCTGCTCTTCGGTTCCGAAGTGGTAGATCGGCCAGGAACCGAGGGAGGTGTGCGCGGACAGGGTCACGCCTGTGGAGGCGCAGACCTTGGAGAGCTCTTCAACGCACTGCACATAGGAGAGGTTGTCCATGCCGGTGCCGCCGTACTCTTCCGGGAAGGGGATGCCGAGCATGCCCAGCTCCGCCATCTGCGCGATGGTCTCCTCCGGGAATCTTGCTTCCTTGTCAAGATCCGCAGCGAGGGGCTTAACTGTATTTTCCGCAAAATCCCTGTACAGGGTGATCAGATCCAGGTGGTCTTGATCCATCTTAAACATATCGATCGTCTCCTTTAATATTTATGTTTTTCAGCACCCCGGACTCGGGATGCTTCGCATCCCTCGTTGTTGGTGTCCAGAGGCGCTCCGCGCCTTGTCCACCTGGAAAAAATGAGTAAAATCTGTCCGGTGAGCAAGCTCCCCGTTCAGATTTTCCTCATTTTTTCCGGGGTGCTGTATTATTACACTTTCTTTTTCTTGAACTCTTCGATCATCAGCGGAAGGACCTTCTTCACGTCTCCCACGATGCCGACATCAGCGACGGAGAAGATCGGAGCTTCTTCATCCTTGTTGATGGCAATGATGTATTTGCTGCCGACCATGCCGGACAGGTGCTGGGTCGCACCGGAGACGCCGCAGGCGATGTAGAGATCCGGAGCGACGATCTTGCCGGACTGTCCGACCTGCTGCATTCTGGGAAGCCAGCCGTTCTCGATGACGGGACGGGTACCGCCCACTGCTCCGCCGAGGAGCTGTGCCAGCTCTGCACACATCTTCAGGTTTTCTTCGGAACCGATGCCGCGGCCGCCGGTGACGATGACCTTGGCGTCTTCCAGGTTGACAGCTTCGCCTGCTTCTGCGAGCACTTCCACGACACGGGCGCGGAGCTCTGCGTCAGACGCGATGGGCGCGATCTCCGGAACAGCTTCCGGAGCAGCGTAGCTTCCGCCGCGGACACTGACCACTGCGACAGGTGCTTCGACCTGCAGGGTCTCCTGGATGGTTCCGCCGTAGACCGGACGGGTGATCTGCAGCTTGCCGCCCTCTTCCTTCAGGGCGATGGCATCATTGACGGACGCAGCGCCGAGTCTCGCGGCAATGCGTGCGGTGACCAGTTTTCCGACAGGCGTAGCAGCCAGCAGCACCAGAGCGTATCCGCCGTCAGCAGCTTTCTTTGCCACGGCATCCGTAACAGCATCTTCCAGAAGGCCGCCTTCTTTTGCTTCAACACAGACAGCATCGGCTTCCGCGCCGATCGCTGCAGCTGCAGAGAAGAGCTCCAGACTTGCGCCGACAGGAGAGCCTTCCTTCATTTCAACGAAAATTAAAGTCTTCATATCAACCCTCCTTCTCAGATTACTTTGTCAGCGGCGAGAACTTCGAACGCCTTTGCCACAGCAGCTTCCGGATCGTCATCCTTGATCTTCACGCCGGCAGCTCTCTTCGGCGGCTCCTTGTAAGCAACATGGGTGAGCTTAAGCTCAAGGTCTCCGTCCTTCAGCTCCAGAGCATCCTTGCCGATGGTCGGGATCACTGCGCGGCGGGCAGCCAGCTTGCTCTTGATGCTGGGATATCTCGGATCATAGTTCGGCTTGGAGATGGTGAACACGCTGGGAAGCGCGGTCTCGACGATGGCATAGCCGGATTCCAGTTCCTTCTTGGAGGTGACTTTGCCTTCGCCCGGGGTCACTTCGACAACGTCTGTCACGAAGGGCAGGCCCAGCTTCTCAGCCAGGATCTCGCCGACCTCTCCGCCGATGTAGTCCGTGGACTCTCTTCCGCAGAGGATCAGGTCAAAGGTCTTGCCTGCGTCCGCTTCGATCTTCTTAATGCCTGCAGCCAGAAGGGAAGCCGTGACAGCTGCGTCAGCCTTCTCGACGCCTTCGATCTGTGCGGAAGCCTTCGCGCCGACTGCCAGGGAGTTCCTCAGGCAGACCTTGTCGTTTTCGGTTCCGACAGTAGCCACGGTGACGGTGCCGCCGTTCGCTTCGATGAAGCGGACTGCCAGCTCCAGTGCATAGGTATCAAAAGCGTTTCCCTGGGGCTCTGCCTGGGACAGATCCGGTTCACCGGACGCGCCGAGCCGGATCTCCACGGAATCATCCGGGACCTGCTTCATACATACGAGAATTTCCATACAGAATACCTCCTCTTTATGCTTGCCTTACAGTGTGTAGCAGACTTTGCCCGGGTTCAGGATCATGTTCGGGTCAAAGACTTTCTTGATGCCTTCCATCAGAGCCATGTTGGTCGCTCCGACGGACTCCGCCAGATATTTCACCTTGCCGCGGCCGATGCCGTGCTCGCCGGAAACAAGTCCGCCGCACTCGACAGCGTGGTCGTACAGCTTCATGAAATACTTGTCGACTCTCTTCTTGAACTCCGCTTCCTCCAGGTCGTTGCTGCACTGATAGATGTGCAGGTTTCCGTCGCCGGCGTGACCGAAGCTCTTGATGATCAGACCGCACTCCTCGCCGTACTCCTTGGAGAAGGTCAGGAAAGAAGCGATGTTGTTGACCGGAACGACGACGTCGCACTCATCGAGGAGCTTGGTCTCTGCTTCGATGGCCTCCAGGAAGCTGGAGCGTGCGGCCCATGCGTCCTTGATCTTCGCCGGGGTATCCGCCACGAGAACGTCCAGAGCGCCCTGCTCCAGAACCAGATCGCTGCACTTCTCGACGAGATCCATCAGGGTGTCTTCATCTTCCGCGTCAAAGGTGATCAGCAGGTAAGCGCCTGCGGTGACGCCTTCGATGACCTGCGGGAATACGGAGCGGCCGATATAGCGCTCACTGGACAGGACGATCTCTCTCTCCATGAACTCCAGAGCCTGCGGTCCGAGGCTTGCCTTCTTGATGACCGGGACGGTGGAGATGGCACTCTCAAGATCCTCGAAGGGAACCACGAGGCTGATGACCTTCTTCGGAGCCGGAATGATCTTCAGGGTGAGCTCGGTGATGATGCCCAGGGTTCCTTCGCTTCCGATCATCAGGTTCAGGAGGCTGTAGCCGGAGCTTGTCTTGGAGACTGCCGCGCCGAAGCGGGTGATCTCGCCGCTCGGAAGGACGACCTTCATGGACAGGACGTAGTCGCGGGTGGTGCCGTACTTCACGGCGCGCATGCCGCCGGCGTTGGTGGAGACGTTGCCGCCCACGGTAGCCAGCTTCTCGCCCGGATCCGGCGGATACAGATAGCCCTGTCTCTGGCAGTCGTCAGCCAGCTCCTGGAGAAGGACGCCGGGCTCGATGGTCACGGTGAAGTTGTCGAAGTCATAGCCCAGGATCTTTTTCATCTTGGTGGTGTCGATCAGCACGCCGCCGAGCACCGGGACGCATCCGCCCGCCAGGCCGGTTCCTGCGCCTCTGGGGGTCACCGGGATCAGGTTGTCGTTGCAGATCTTCATGACAGCAGCGATCTCTTCGGTACTGGTCGCCATAAGAAGAACGTCCGGGCTGTGCTTTCCGTAGATCGGCATTTCATCGTGGGAGTAATCTTCGTTGATCTCTTCTCCCGTCAGGATGTGACCCGGAGCAGCCTGCTTCAGCTGTTCGATGATTTCCGGAGTCAGAGTATTGTATGTTGCCATAGCTTTTCCTCCTTATTATTTTTCTCAGGGAGCACTGCCCTCCCCGGCATTGATAACACAGTTGGCATTGGTAACACAGTTGACATCGGTAACACAGTTGACATCGGTAACACAGTTGGCATTGATAATACAGTCAGCCGCAGATCCGTCAGACCGGAATGATCATCGGAAGGAAGTAGCAGACCAGTCCGCCGATCACAAAGTACATCACGCAGTACTTCATGACGTTCTGCAGAATGACGCTCTCCTTGCCGGGCATGCCGACAGCCGCAAGACCGATGGCGATGGACTGGGGGCTGATCATCTTTCCGATGCCGGCGCCCATAACGTTCGCCGCTGCGAGCCAGCCGGGATCCATGCCGATCTGCTGTGCAGTCATGGCCTGCATGCCGCCGAAAAGCACGCAGGTGCTGGTGCCGCTGCCCGTGATGAAGGCGCCCAGGACGCCGATGAGCGGCGAGAACAGCGGGAACAGGGAACCAGTCTGAGCCAACAGGTTGGAGATATCCTTCGTCATGCCGCTGTGGTCCATGATCTTCGCGGTGGCGACGACGCAGCAGATGGTAAAGACCGTCTTCCAGTTGGATTTTACCGTCTTAGCCAGGACCTGGCACATCTTCGCGGGCGATGCCTTCTGGATCAGGCCGCCGATAAAGGTAGCAAAAATGATGATGACGCCGGGGGTGTTGATCCATGCAAATGTCAGGGGAGAAGCGCCCTCGACCGGATAGATGTGGGCTACAGTCTTAATGGAAGAAAGCGGTCCTTTCACTGCAGGCACCAGAGTGGTGACCAGCAGGAGCACAAGGATCAGGATGAAGGGAGCCCACGCGACCAGCGCTTCATTGGCGGTCAGTGTCTCTCCGCCGTCCGATGAAACAGATACACGGTATTCCTCCGGTATATCGGAATCCTTCTTTCCCTTGCTCATCGCGATCACGGTCCCGAGACAGATGACGGAGCCGATGATATCGGGGAGCTGCGGGCCAATGAATTTAGCAGTGAAAAACAGCGGAATGGTAAAGGACACTGCGGCTGCCAGCGTGACCCCGAACACGCCTTTCAGGGCTTTCAGCCCGCCGCCGAAAATAGCGATCATGACAAAGGGGGACAGAACGAAAAGCAGGAATTCGATCGTCGCCACACTTCCGGAAAGGGGAAGCGCGTCCACGCCCGAGACTGCGCTCAGAGTCATGGTGGGAACACCCACGGATCCGAAAGCGGTGGGCATGGAGTTTACGACCAGACATGCGACGATGGTGCGGACCGGGTCAAAGCCCAGCGCCACCAGAATACCTGCCGGGATAGCGACAGCGGTGCCGAAGCCCGCCATGCCTTCCATGAAATGACCGAAGCCCCATGCGATGATCAGCATCAGGACGCGCCCGTCCTGGGAGATGCTGGAGAGCATCTTCTTGATCTTTTCCATGGCGCCGGTCTCAAGCGACAGGTTGTAGGTGAACAGCGCGGCGATGATGACAAGGCAGATCGGCCACAGCGCGTTCAGAATGCCCTCCAGCGCAGCCGCGCCGGTCAGGGCCACAGGATGCTTCCAGTACACCACGGAAAGAACCGCGGCGATCACTGCAGCTGCTGCGCACGCCTTAAAGCCGGGCATTTTGAGTCCGGCGAGAGCGACCATCAGCCACAGAATCGGAAGCATTGCAAGCAGGAAATTCAGTACTAACATTTCTCCCCTCCTTCTTTTGGACCCTGGAGCTTATGGTCCGCTGTATAAAGTTTTTCTGCGATTGGCACTTCCATTTGGTACTACCAATCTGCTGCTTACCATACACCTCCGGGAGAGGCTCAGTCAAGAAAACAGCGTCGATTCGCACCTTTTTGTAAAAAGTTCACGAAGACAATTGTGCATCTTTACTTCTGCCCTTTCTTCCCGGAAGTGCCCGGCTACAGATATTATACCAAAAAAAGCTTCCGATTTCTTTCTATTTATTTCATTTTGTACATTTTTTGTGTTGTTTTATTTGTACCTTTCAATGTATTCGAAATGCCGGCGCAGCCCCCGGAGGCCTTTTTCCAGATTCCCCTCCGCCATTCCTTCGGCGAGAAGCCGGTGGGACATCTCCAGTTCATTCCTGGACTCCATCCCCTGAATGATGCGCCACCGCATGGACTTGACGTAGGTATCCATGAAAGAAGTGAGGGCGCGGTAGTTCGTGATCAGGAAATCGTTATGCGAAGCCTCCACCATTGCTTCATGGATCGCCTTGTCATAACGGATCCTTTCATCCTCCGTCGTTGCCTCCTCAAGCTTCCGGAGCGCCTCCATCGCCTGCTTTTTCTGTTTCTCCTCCGCCCGCTCCACAGCGAGATGCATGGCCTCCCATTCCAGGCAGAAGCGGAATTCCGTCACCTGCTCTTCATTGATCCCCTTGAGATAGTACATGGCAGTCAGCATGTAGGTCATGGTCCCGTCAAAATTCACAGAAACGAAATTCCCGGAGCCCTGTCTGCTGGTAACGAGACCGATGAGTTCCAGCGCCCTCAGGCCTTCCCGGACAGAATTGCGGCTGATGCCGAGCCGAAGCGCGAGTTCGCGTTCCGGCTCCAGCCTGTCGCCGGGACGCAGGCGTCCGCTCAGGATCCCCTCCCTGAAAGACTCCAGCATTTTCCGGTACGGTTTCCCGGACTCTTTTGCTTCGGCATCTTCCAGATCAGTTCTGTACATTCCTGATTCGTTCAATTCGGATCCTTTCATTGCTTACTTCCTTTAAAATGCAGACACATCATCGTCATGTCGTCAAACTGGGGGGCATCCCCTGCGAACACCTTCACCGCGCCGTGCACAGCGTTCAGGATCTCCTCAGGAGTCCCCTCCTCTGCGCTGTTCAGCGCCTCCAGGGTGCGGTCCAGTCCGAAGAACTTTCCGTCCTTATCGCTGGCTTCCGGGATCCCGTCGGTGTAAAGGAAGAGCTTCGCGCCCGGCTCCAGCCGAAGCGTATACTGCTCGTAGGGGAATCCTTCCATCGCGCCGAGGACGATCCCGTGCGTGTCCTTCACCAGTTCAAAGCCGCGCCCCGGCTGCATCATAAACGGATATTCATGCCCCGCGTTCGCCGCGGTCAGTTCCCCGGTCCTGAGATCCAGGACGCCCAGCCAGACCGTCACGAACATCTCCGAGGAATTTCCTGTCAGGACGTTGTTCACCGCCGTCAGGACCTCCGCCGGCATTTTTCCCATCATGGCGAAATCGCTGATGGAGATCTTCGCCGACATCATATAGAGGGCTGCAGGCACCCCCTTGTCTGAAACATCCGCCATTACCATGGCGAGATGATCCTGATCGACCAGGAAGAAATCGTAAAAATCTCCTCCGACTTCCCTTGCCGGCGTCATGGATGCGTAGATGTCAAAGTCCGTCCGGTCCGGAAATGCAGGAAAAACGTTGGGCAGTGCAGACGTCTGGATATCCGCCGCCATGGAGAGCTCGGAACTGATGCGCTCGGCTTCCCGCTTTTTTTCCAGCTTCCGCTGCTGCAGCCAGAGAAGGTGCCGGATGAACATCGTAATAAAAGCAAGGACGGCGAATCCCATGAGGCCCCAGAACCATACCTGTTCATAGAAAGCTTTTTCCTTGACGATGACGACTTCCGCCCTGTTGTCTCCTCTGCCGGAGGGATCCACGAGGTTCAGATGGAAAACATACCGCCCGCCGTGAAGGTTGGTGTACGTCCTCGGATAAAGCGTTTCCTTCGTGACGATGGATGCGACCTCGTCAAACCCTTCCAGGTAGCAGGCCACCACCGGATCCGTCAGGGCATAGGAAAGAGCGTAGCTGTAGATGACCACGCGCTTTGTCTTCGACGGCAGGACGATCTCTTCCCCGGGCACGGTATAGATCCTTTTCCCGTCCGCCTCGATGTACGGAACCGCCAGCTTCATCTTACGGGATACCCGGTCCATGTTGTTCAGGTCGATCCCGGTGATGCCGTCAAGGCAGGCAATGTAGGCTCTGCCTTCCGGCGAGACGTAGCTCCGGGAATTGGCCGTGGTGATGTGGGGCAGGCCGTTCTTTATGTTGTAGAACCGGTAGTCCACTACCGTTCCTTCCAGCAGTTCGTCCCCGTCCGCCACATAGATGCCGGTGCCGCCCAGCATCCAGATGCTTCCGTTGTCCGCCATCAGGATGTCGTAGCACCCGCTGGAGAGGTTGCTCACAGGCAGGTTCTCGATCCTGCGGATATTTCCGTTCTGGAGGATGCCCACTTCCTTGCTGGTCACGATCCACCAGCAGTTTCTCTTCACATCCCGCTTGATCCGGAGGATGATCGGGGAATCCAGGTCATACTCTCCCCGGAAAGGATAGAGCTCCTCCCCGTCAAGGATGTAGATTCCGCTTCCGTTGGTGCCGAGATACAGCCTGCCGTCATCATCCTCGCTCATCGTGAGGATGATATTGTTCGGGATCCCTTCTCTGGCCCCCACAGTCCTGCAGATTCGGCCGTCCTTTATGAACTGAATGCCTCCGTTGACGGAGACGATGATGGTCCCGTCGCTGCATTCAAAGACCGTCCTGGCATAATCGGAGATCAGGCCGTTCTTCTGGTTGAATCTCTTGTAGGTCCCGTCCGGTCTGAGGCACACCAGCCCGTTCTCGCTGTAGGTGCAGAACCAGAGGTTCCCTTTGGTATCTTCCTTGATCGCGCGGACGCGGGAACTGCGGAGAAGCTCCGATACGGGCGTCTCCACTTCATTTCCGTCGCCGCTGAACACCAGAAGGCCGGTATCCGTTCCTGCGTAAAGGAGATCGTCCTTCATCCAGGTCGTATTCACCACCCGGTCCTTCATGCTGGTCATGAGGCTGACGTCCGTGAACACGCTCTGGCTCACCTTCAGGACACCGTTCTTGAAACTGTAAAACCAGAGGTTCCCCTCGTAGTCCTTCAGAACGCCTCCCGCCGCCGTCAGCGGGGTGAGGCTCAGCATCTGGTACCCGTCCTCATCGTCCAGACAGCCGATCCCGCTGTTTGTGCAGATCCAGAGCTTTCCGTCAATGAGTTCCAGGGCATTGACGCCGGAAAGGCCGGGGATCCCGATCCTCCGAAAATCCTCCTTCGGACCGTCGAACTTTCCGTACAGAATATAATCCTCTTCCGTCCCCAGGAAAACCTTTCCGCCTTCCCCGGGGTCGGGACAGATACAGGTCACCTTGCTTCCGGTCTCCGAGGGGAACCAGTACTTTTCCACGCGGAAATCCCGGACAGAAAACAGGACTCCCTCCTCCGTCATACCGTAGATCTCCCCGTTCCGGCCGGCTTTGCCGGACAGAGTGATGTATTCGTCCTTCAGCCTGCTGTCGTCCAGGAGGATCAGGGAGTCTCCCTCTTCCTTATAGTTCTTCATGTAATACAGGCCGGAAGTAGTGCTGAAGAAGAGATTCCCCTTCCCATCAGGTACGATCGACCGGACGGAAAGCGTCTTAAGTCCTTCTTCCTTCCCGTAATACGTAAATTCCGCCTGGGGGGTCATGCGGGCAAACCCCATGTCATTGGTGCCGATCCAGAGAGTTCCGTCCGGGTCCGGATAGAGGCAGAGCACGCTGGACAGCTCATCAAATCTGTAGAAGCTCCTGCCGTCGTACCGGACCAGGCCGCCGTAGCTTCCGAAATACATAAACCCGTCTTCTGTCTGGGCCGCCGCGTTGATCTCCGAATACGGCATGCCGTTCCGGATGTTGTACACCGTCGAAATATGGCCCATTTCGAATCCCGGATGATCCCAGTCCAGGGCGGCGGCCGGAAATACAGAAAACACGAAAAGTACAGCCCAGAGCACCAGGCCCGCGGCTGTCTTCCTTATGATCCCTGAATGATCGTGTGTTCTGTTATTCTGACTTCTTTCCGGCATTTCAGCCATTTCTGAACCTTTCTTCTTTTTTTATAAGTTTAACATTGAGCGCCTGCAAACTCAAGCGACGCAGTCCCCTTCTGTCCGTCAAGACATACACTCCGGCGCCTGTCTCTGTCGATATGCATACACCGGCCTTCATTTTGCATAAAGCAGACTTCAGGTTGCATTATTTTGCACCCTGTAGTATATTTATTAAAAGTTTCTAAAGGGGGTTATATCTATATGGAAAGTTTCTCGAATTTTGTTGATTTTCTGAACGGTATTGCCTGGGGGCCGTGGATGCTGATCCTCCTCGTAGGAACCGGTATCCTCCTGAGCGTCCGCATGGGCTTCATCCAGTTCTCCCGTTTCGGATACGCGATGAAGAACACGCTCGGCAAGGTCTTCAAGAAGCAGCAGGCCGGACACGGTGAAGTCACACCGTTCCAGGCCGTGACCACTGCTCTTGCGGCGACCGTCGGAACCGGAAACATCGCGGGCGTCACCGGCGCCATCGCGGCCGGCGGCCCCGGCGCTGTCTTCTGGATGTGGGTCTCCGCCCTGTTCGGCATGGCGACCAAGTACTCCGAGGTGGTCCTCGCAGTCCGCTACCGCGAGCGCAATGACAAGGGCGACTGGGTCGGCGGACCGATGTACTACATCAAGAACGGTCTCGGCAAAAGCTGGAGCTGGCTCGGCGGCGTGTTCTGCGTCTTCGGTTTCCTTGCAGCCTTCGGTATCGGTAACATGACCCAGGTCAACACCATCGCTTCCTCCATCAACACCGCCATCGACGCTTTCGGCGGCAACGTGGAAGCAAGCTCCGTCCAGATCTTTGGACAGACTGTCCCCACCAGCAGCATCGTTATCGGTGTGATCGTCGCCATCATCGTGGCACTGGTCCTGCTGGGCGGCATCAAGCGCATCGGCTCCGTCACTGAGAAGCTGGTGCCCTTCATGGCAGTCATCTACATCGTGGCAGCCATCCTGGTCATCTTCGGCAACATCGGCCAGCTCGGCACCGTGTTTGGCATGATCTTCAAGGGCGCTTTCAGCGCGGACGCAGCCATCGGCGGCGCCACCGGCATCATGATCAAGACCACCATCCAGAAGGGCGTGGCCCGCGGCGTGTTCTCCAACGAAGCTGGTCTCGGATCCGCTCCCATGGCTCACGCGGCTTCCTCTGAAACAGATCCCGTCAAGCAGGGTCTGTACGGCATCTTCGAAGTCTTCATGGACACCATCGTTATCTGCTCCCTGACCGCTCTGGCGCTGCTCTGCGGCACCCTGGGCGCAGGCCTGACCCTGGACTGGGGCGGCAGCGCAGGAACCGCCAACGTGGCGGCAGCCTTCAGCAGCGTGTTCGGAAGCCAGATCGGCTCCCT
>CACZFV010000068.1:7525-19730 GCA_902780465.1 uncultured Lachnospiraceae bacterium | reverse complement strand
GGCCGTATGGTACCCCAGCACCGCCACCTTCTGCCGCGCGCTGATGTCGGAGTAGCTGAGGAAGCGCCCGGCCGTCAGGTCGTCATCGATCATGTCCAGGTACTGCTCGCTGACGCCCGTCACCGAAGTGCTGTCCATGGTGTCGCCGCCGTACTTTACGGAAGCGCTCACCGTGACCTGGGGCGTCATCTGCGAGAAGATCTCCGGATGAGCATCGTAGAACTCATACATCTGCTCCACGGTGGCGTAGCGGCTCGAGAGGTTCGTGAGCCGGATGTTGATCTGGTTCGCGCCCATGCTGGCAAAGCTGGACATCATGTAGCTCATGTAGCCGTTCACCAGGCTCACGAGGATGATGACCGAGGCCACGCCGATAATGATGCCCAGCATGGTCAGAAGCGACCGCACCTTGTTGCTCCAGATGCTTCTGAGCGCAAGCTTAAATGACTGTATCATAGATTCTGCTCCCGCCGGCTACCCGACTTCTTCCGGTCTCCCGGTTTCTTCCGGTCTCCCGGTTTCTTCCGGTCTCTCAGATTCTTCCGATCTTCCGGTTTCTGCCAGCTTTCCTGCTGCTGCCGGCCGTGCTTCTGCTAACTGTCCTGCCCTGATCACTTCGGCGTATTCCGCCGCGGGCCCGTCAAAATTGATCTTTCCGTCGGTGATGCGCACCACCCGCTTCGCCTGCAGGGCGATGGAGTTGTCGTGGGTGATCATGACGATGGTGTTTCCTTCTTCATTCAGTTCCTTGAAGAAGCGGAGTATCTGCCCGCTGGTGCGGGAGTCCAGGGCGCCGGTCGGTTCGTCCGCAAGAAGGATGGCGGGGTTCCCGGCCAGGGCTCTTGCGATGGAAACTCTCTGCTGCTGGCCGCCGGAAAGCTGGTTCGGCCGGTTCTGGCACTTGTCCTGAAGGCCCACCCGCTCCAGCTGCTTCATCGCCCGCTCCCTCCGCTCCGAAGAGGAGACTCTCGCGTAGAGGAGCGGCAGCTCCACATTTTCCAGGATGGAAAGTTTCGGCAGGAGGTTATATTGCTGGAAAACAAAGCCGATCATCCGGTTGCGGATGTCCGCCAGTTCGTTCTGAGTCATATCGCCCACGTCCTCGCCCCCCAGCAGATACTGCCCGCTGGTGGGGACGTCCAGGGCCCCGATGATGTTCATGAAGGTGGACTTTCCGGAGCCGGACTTCCCCACGATGGACACGAACTCCCCCATCCGGATCACGAGGTTGATGCAGTCGTTCGCTTTTACGACTTCCTCGCCCATCACGTAGGTCTTGCAGATGTCCTTCATCTCGATCAGGACTTCGCCCGGTTCCCGGCGCACAGTCTTGACTTTCGCCATTATCTTCTGCTGCCTCCGCTGCTCTGGCCGCCTCTGCCGCCCTGGCCTCCCTGGCCTCCGGCGCCAGGCATGCCGCCCATGCCGCCTCCGCCGGGCATGCCGTTTCTGCCAGTCCAGGTGTTCACAGTGCTCTCCTGGACGTAGACCACATCACCCTCGGAGAGCTCGTCGGAAAGGATCTCCACCTTCTCGTCGTTCACCAGGCCGGTCTGCACCTTCACCGCCCGGAAGCCCTTCGGCACCGCGCCCTGGGCCTCGGTGACGGAGTCGTCCTTCACATAGACCCGGTTTCCGCGCATCAGGGCGTCCGCCGGAATCACGAGGGCATTTTCCGCGCTGTCGATGATGATCTCCGCATCCACGTTCATGCCGGGAAGAAGGTCCTCCGTGTTCTCCATGGTGACCGTCACCGGATAGGTGGAGACACCGTTCGACACCGAGCTCTCAAGACTGATCTTTGTCACCTCGCCCTGGAAGGTCTTGTCGTTGAAGGCATCCGCGCTCACTTCCACCTTCTGCCCCGTCTTGATCTGGACAATATCCGTCTCGTCGATGGACATTTTGAAATTGTACTCGCTCATGTCGTAGAGGGTGGCGAGACTGGTGGAGGAATTGCTCTGGCCGGAGTTGTTGCCGATCTTGTCCCCCACCTTGTAGTTCTTCGTGATGACGATGCCATCGATGGGCGACGTGATGGTGTACTTCTCGTAATTCTCCTCAGCGGAATCCAGCTTCTGCTTCGCGCTCTCCACAGAAGACTTCTGAGAGTCCACCTTATCCTCAAAGCTGTTCAGGATGTCCCGCACTGATTTGGAATCGATGCTGAACACCGGCGTTCCGGGCTTCACGTAATCGCCCACGTGGACCAGCACCTGCACACAGTCCACACTCTGGTCCAGGTCCGCGGACATCGTCGCCGTAAAGCGGGATTCAAACATTCCCTCCTCTACGCAGTCAAAGCCTGCGATATTGGCGCTCACCGGCATGTCCGTCGTAAGGCCGCCGGGATTCTCGCACTGGATGGTCACGTAGCGCACCAGGCGCCCGCCTTCCAGCACCACCTCATGGGCGCCCACCGCGATCACCGTGCCGGTCACTTGCTCCAGAGTGTCGGAGAGAGTGAGGGTCGCCTGGGCCCCCACGCCGATGAGCGGCGACTCGCCGGAAAGAAACGGCACCTGCACCTGCATGATGTTATCGTCCGTCAGCTCCAGAAGATTTGTTCCGTTCCCGATCTTCTGGCCGTCCACTATATTCACCTTGGTGACGTATCCCGCCTGGGTCGCAGTGTAAACGCCGCTGCCGTACTTCGCCTGGGCGTCCGCGTAGTTCTGCTGCGCCCTGCTCAGGTTCTTCTGCGCCCTGGTGAGGGAATTCTCGTTGCTCGTAAGCTCCGACTCCATAGAGGAAGCGTCGATCTGGTAGAGCACCTGTCCCGCCTTGACCTCATCCCCCTCTTCAAAATCCGCCGCCACAATGGTGCCCGTGACCAGAGCTGTGATGGTATAGGTGTCCTTCGGGGCGATGGTGCCCGTGGAGGAGATCTTCTGGGTGATGTCCTCCCTTGTCACCTTTCCGGTGTTCACGGTGCTCTCCTGCGCCGCTGCCTTCGCCTTCGTCTGCTGCTGCTTCGCGAACACGAAACCACCGCCGCTGAGCCCGGCCAGGAGCACCCCCGCGATCACTGCATTGCGGATCTTTTTCTTCGTCTCCCGGCTCATCTTTTTCTTTTCTTCTGCCATATGTTTCCTGATCCCCTGTTCCTGCGCCGGCCCGGGCGCGATGTCCTCCGACTGCGCTGATCTCCGGCGCGATATCCTCAGACTGTGCTGTTCTCCGGCCGCGATGTCCTCAGACTGTGCTGTTTCCGGCGCGGCATCCTCCGTTTTACGGCTCTACATAATCAATGACCGAGCGGCTGCTCACATCCCCGTCCTCGTCCGTCTTCGCGGAGTAAATAAGCACCACCTGATCCCCCACCTGCAGGTCACCGTAGATCGAAAAGGCAAACTGCATCTCCGAGGAGCCGAGCGTGTAGGTGTTTCCGTCATCCAGCTCCACCGCGCTGGGCGTCAGAGTATCCGTGTTGTTGTAATAGATGGCTTCCACAAAGCCTCTCGCCACCCGTTTGTCCGCCTCGCTGGTTTCATCCGCCGAATAGGCCCAGACCGTGTGTGTGGTGCTGCTCCAGTAGAGCACCACGTAGTCTCCCGCCGCCGTGTAGATATACTCCTTCGGCACGGACTTTCCGTCTAGGAAACAGGAAGCATCGTCCAGGTCAAAGGGAATGTAGGCATCCACCTTCTGGCTGTCATCCGCCACCCGGGGCCCGTGCAGCGTGTTGTCCGCCATGGCCAGGGCATTCACCTCGCCGTCCGATGTCATCTCAGCGTCCAGCACCTCCGCGTAATAGGTGTTGGAGCCCTTCTTTTTGCATTTCAGGAGATTGTAGAAGAGGTTGATGCAGTCGCTCCTGGTGAGTTCCGCCTTTGGATCGTCATAGCCGATGTTTTCATTCAGGTCCAGGAAGGCGTACTCCGCCATGCGGCGGTTATACTGGTCCCCGCCGAAATCCTCCGCTGTGTAGCCGAGGACATAAAGGACGCCCTTCGCCGCCTCGTTCAGCGTGACATACTGCTCCGGCTTGAAATTGCCGCCCAGGTAGCCCGTCATCCAGCCGTGCTCCGCGCAGATCCGGATGGCCGCCGCGTACTCGTTCCCGCTCTTCACATCCGCGAACACCGACACATTGCTCGTGGTCGTCAGGATGCTCCGGTAGCCCGAGGCCCGGACCAGCATGCGGGCAAACTGCGCCCTGGTGACCTTCTGGGACATGTCCCCCGTGATCCCCATGATCCCGGACATGCCGATCACCTTCTTCCGGTACGTGAAATTTGTGGTTGTATTCGCATAGGCATCAAAGGAAAATGCCGCAGCCCCCGCCGAAACGGACACCGCCGCCGCAAGCCCCCCTGCCAGTATTCTGCACATTTCTCTGCTCATAAAAACTCTCCTGTCTTAAAAGTCCTGCTGTGAATTTATGATATAAAAGAATACTTCTGAAAGCTTAAGTTTGGCTTAAACAGTTAAAAAGCATCTGTAATTTCAGATAGATTTAGGATACAGGAGATATTATACTGGATATACTGTTTTAAGGAGGATTTCTGATGAATTGCGTGTACAGACATGCGAAGACTGCATTATTATCAGTTTTCCTGTCCGTTTTTCTTATGATGGGGGCAGCTGTCCCGGAGAATCTTGTTCCGGAGGACCTGGTTCCGGGGGGCTTTCTTTCAGAGGGCCTGGTTCCGGAGAATCTTGTCCCGGAGGGCTTTCTTCCTGCGGACTGCGGAACAGTCTACGCTGCGATGCCGACAGAGTACAGTTATCTCACAAACGCTTTCAAGGCAAGGGTTCCCTACGCTGAGAGCCGGACCGACGACCGCGGCAGAAGTCTCTCAAAGCTTGTGGACTGCGGGGATCATTACGAACTGACCAATGTAAACCTTTACGCCTACAAAAAATATGACGCGGCAGAAGTGGAGAATCTCTCTGTCGGTGAACGTTACACCGTGGAGGGCAAGGCTTATAAACTGAAAGAGATCAAAGAGAATGGGGAGCGGGTCCTGGAGCGGAAAGACGCGTTCGATACAGAATACGCATATCTGGTCCCTGCAAACCCCGGACGGAATAAAAAAGGTTACTACATCTCCGTGAAACAGAGCCCGTCCGATGGCAGCCGGGACAGTTCGGACCTCTATTATACCGGCACCATCTACCTCAGAAAAGACTGCGTGATGGAAAGCCTGGGACTCCAGGAAGACGGAAGCCGCGCATCTGTCGATGCAGGGACGTACTTTACCACAGACAGAAAAAGCCTTCTTCCCGAAGGCCTGTTTTCTTACGGATATGACGCCGCGGAAGACCTGCTCTCGGTCTTCGGCAGCATCACCCTGAATTCTGAAGGATATGTGATCTCATATACGGAAAAATACTGAGGAGAAGGCGGTTTAGGCGTTTTATTGCGCCGGCCAGGATGATTTGGGCGTTTTTAAAGCATTTATAAAATTTTGTTCCCTTTTTACTCTTCCTGCAGGGGTACGCAAGAAGCAAAAAGGGAACAAATTTGGAAAAACTCTCCGAAAACGCCCACGAGCCCCCTTCCGGGGGCCCGTAAATGTCATGAAACCGTAATTTGAAGGGAACAAAATTTCAAAATATGCCCAAAAACGCCCAACTCTCACCCTGCCATGTTTTGCCCAACCACATTCCTGAAGCTTGTTGGCTGCGACCACCAGTTCATCGCGGGAAGCCAGCAAAGTCGCGGCCGCAACCCGCAAGATTGTTGGCTGCGGCCGCCAGTTCTTCGCGGGAAGCCAGTAAAATCGCGACCGCGACACTCGTCCTTCTCAGAACGCTGCCCACGCCACTGCGAGCACAAGGCCTGGCAGGAGGCTCGCTACCCGCACTTTCTTTCCGAACACAAGGTTCAGTCCCACGCAGAAGATCATGATGTTTCCCACGTAGGAAAGGTTGGAAAGGGCCTGCTCTGTCAGCACGGGCGCGATCAGGGTGGAAAGGAGCGTCACGGTTCCCTGGAAGACGCCGACGGAAACTGCCGAAAAGATAGCGCCTTTTCCCATGGAAGCGGTCATGATGACGATGATCACGAAATCCAGCACGGACTTTGCGTACAGGACTGCATGGTCCGCGTAGATGCCGTCCTGCAGGGAGCCGACCACTGCCATGGCACCGACGCACACGGTAAGAGACGCGGTCACGAAGGCATTGACAAAGGCATTGTCGCCGCTGTTTCCTGTCTTTTCCTTAAGCCACTCCCCGAAACCTTCCAGCCGGTCTTCGATCCCCAGCACTTCTCCGATCAAGCCGCCAAGGATCAGGCAGCCGATCATCATCATGGTGCCCTGGGTGTTCAGCACGCCGTTTTCCAGGGTAAGCATCCTGGCCAGCGCGCTTCCGGTCCCGAGAAACATCACGCAGATCCCCGAGGTGGTGATCACTGTGTTCTGGATCTTCTCCGTCAGGAAGCGTCCTCCAGTCATCCCCAGGATACCGCCCGCGATGATGGCAAGCACATTTACGATCGTTCCTAAACCTGGCATAATTCTCTCCGTTCATTCCGCGGAAACTGCTGATTACATTCCGCAGATACTATTTCTCTAAAATCTGCTGATCAGATAGTATTCCAAAAAACAAATACACTATAGTCGAGCGCTTCCTGAAAAACAAGAGCGATTTTCACCTGGAAACAAAAGAGGCTTTTTACCTTAGCGAAAGAACAGGGCAGCCGCACTGTTCTCAGATCTTAGGCAAAGCAGCTTCAGGAGTAAAAGCAGGCAGCTGTACCTTCAATGAGTACGGCTGCCCTGTTATCTGTTATCCGTTATTCGATATCTGGCATTCGCTATTCGCTATTCGCTCTTCTTGCTTCTTTACGTCAGCTTCGTTCCTTTACTGTGTGATCTTCTCAAAATCGGACGCCGGATGCTTGCAGAGCGGACAGATGAAGTCCGCCGGGATCGGGTCTCCTTCATAGATGTAGCCGCAGACGGTGCAGCGCCAGACGGTCTTCCCAGTGGGTGCTGCGGGAGCCTGGGGCTTCGGTTTGATATTGTTCTGGTAATATTCGTAGGTGGCGGAAGAAACGCTGCTCAGGACATCCAGATCCGTCACCTTCGCGATGAACAGTGTGTGCGTGCCCAGATCGATGGTCTGCTCCACTTCCGCGGAAATGTAGGCGTTCGTACCTGCGGTGATGATGTAGATGCCGTTTTCCGCGCGTTTGCAGGCGGTGAAGTCCGCGAACTTGTCCACGTTCCTTCCGGACTGGAAGCCAAAGTGCTTAAAGGTATCAAAGGATGCTTCCTGGCTCAGAATGGAGACATTGAACTTCCTGGTGTGCATCACCATGTCGTGGGTATAGTTTGCTTTGTTTACGGCGATGCTGATGCGGTTCGGCTCAGATGTCACCTGAATCGCGGTGTTTGTGATGCAGCCGTTATCCTTCTCCCCTTCACGGGCAGTGAGGACAAACAGGCCGTAGGACAATTTGAACATAGCTTTGGGATCCATAGAGTACCTCCTTTTGAAACCTGGCGCCGATGCCTGACTCATAACATGTCTTACAATCCCAGAGTATCATATAAAAGCAGGTTTGCAATCAACGTCCGGATATTTTATATGCCTTCTTAGCACTTACCACGTTTTCTCAGCGCCGCCCTGACTTTCTCAGCGTTTGGCCTGACTTTTTCAGCACAATATCTGCATTTTCAGCGCCAGAACAATGTTATCAGCATTCTCCCGACAATCTCAGCGCCTGTCCATGTCGATGAACTCGAGCGTGATCATGGCAAGAAGCGCATATGCGGCGGCGAAGAGAAGAAGCGTCACCCAGTAGCCTCCGATATTGCCTTGTTCATAATCATAGTCGGGGTTCCGCGCCGCTTTGGAAGAATTCTCCACGATGTAGCTGCGCACTTTGTCCTCTCCGACGATCTTCAGGAGATCTCCAAAGGTGGTATCGTACTTGATCTCCTCTTTCCGAATATCTGCCGCATCGGGGTTGTCCGCGCTCATCTGATCGGCAATGTACCCGACTGTTATATCCTGCGGGAAAGGATCCCCGCTCAGGACGACCACTTCCCTGAGCTTCTTTATGGTAGGATTCTCCGAATTCTCCAGCTGATCCACGACATCGCCGACGGTAAAGCTGCCCTTCAGCTCATTGTTCCTCATTGACGCCACGGTGTTCCAGGCGCTGGTCAGTTCCAGGTGATTATAATCCGCCTCTGCCGCGATCAGCTTCAGGCCGACGTTGGAGATGATGTAGTCTGTCACCGGCTCAAGACGCGGGGGAAGGCTCATCATCCCCCCGGAAAACACCAGCTGCAGGATCAGCATGACGGGCATGACCGTCATGGCGGTCGTGGTCGACCGGCAGATCGCCGAGATCCACAGAGACATCATATCCGCTGCGTAGGTGATAAGGAAAAGGGAGACGAAGAACTCCGGCAGGAAGCCTCCCTGAAACAGGCTGTGCTCCGGGAAGCGCACACCGGTGATTGTAAGAACATATACAGTGATGCCTGTCTGCAGCAGGCACAGCAGCGCCTGATAGATCATGTGGGCGGCGATGTAGGAGGAGATGTGCATTCCCGACCTGTGCTCGCGTTTGATGACATCGCGTTCACGGCAGATCACCTGGATGGAGTTGAAGCATCCGTTCCAGAGACAGACGCAGGCCACTGCCAGGGAACTGACCAGCGTTCCCTCCATGCTGCGGAACAGGCGCCACCGGATCACGATGCCCACGAGTCCTGCCACCAGCGCCGCCATGGGCAGCACCATCCAGTCGTTCTGATAGAGGAACATGCGGAGCAGTTTCCCAAGATAGATCTGCACCTGGCCGATCCTGCCGCGGTAACGGCGCTTGATCTCCGGTTTTTTGTTTTTATCCGTTGTTTTTTCAGGCATGATGCACCTCCGGATACTTCTTTATGTATTCGTCCGCAAGACCGTCTCCGCCCTCTTCCTTCCGGTTGATGCGCTTTACGATCTGCTCCATCTGCTCGCAGCCGAAGAACTCTCTCGCCTCTCCGATGCTTCCGAAAAAGGCCAGCCGGCCAGTGCGGTGGGAATCCTTCGCCAGCACGATCACATCGTCGAAATAATCGATGACACGGTCCGGGGTGTGGGTGATGACGATGACGATCTTTCCGGTGTCGGCGACACGGCGCAGTTCATGCATCAGTTCCCGCGCCATCACGCCGTCCAGGCCGGAATCCGGCTCATCCAGGATGAACAGGGACGGGTTGGAGAGAAGCTCCATGGCGATGGAGAGGCGCTTCTTCTGTCCGCCGGAAAGCTTCTGGACAAGGCTGTTCCGCACCGGTTTGAGGCCGAAGATCTCCATGACCTCCTCGATGCGTTTTTTCCTGAGTTCCGCCGGGACATCCTCCGGAAGCCGCAGCAGCGCCGCGTCCGCAAGGGTGAAATACACCGTGTCCTTGTTCCTCATCAGCTCCTTCTGGGGCACGAAGCCGGTCTCGTACTGCATGCTCTTGTAGTTTCTGTACACGTCGCTTCCGTTCAGGACCACCTGGGCATCTGCCTTTTCATATCCGTTGACGGCGTTGACAAAGGTGGTCTTTCCCGCTCCCGAACCGCCGAGCAGCAGGACCATGTGCCCCTGGGGGACGTACATATGGATGTCCTGCAGCAGCAGTTTTTTCCGGAAGAACTCCCAGGCGCTGCGCTCCTTCAGGTTCACGGTGAGCCCGGTATCCATCACCGCGGCGCTCTCTCCGGACACGATGCGGCTCATTTCCAGGTCCAGGTCCTCCACCTTCCAGAGAGGCTGACGTTCCTTCTTCCAGCCCCAGAGCATGGCCGGGATCCAGCGTGTCGGGGAGAAAAGCCACAGCCATATCCATCTGCGCCGGGCGCCGTACACTTCCGTCAGTCCGCTGAAGATCTGCAGGTGATAGAAATAGAGCATGGTGTTCAGGGTGATGACGATGACCACAAGGAAAGCGAGGGCGATGTCCTCCTTAATGAAGTACATCACCGTATTGGTGATGATGATCAGAAAAGAAAGGATGCTGGCTGTCCTTCCGGCCGGCTCCCGGCCGGCGCAGCGCGCCAGCTGGTAATCCCGGGCACAGGGAACCAGGGCCCACCATCCGCGGATGCCGGACTTCTTGAGCAGGCCCCATTCTCCTGCGATGAACAACAGGACCGCTGCGGCCGTCACCGGTTCCGTCGTGTTCAAAAAGATGTCCAGCAGCATGCTGCAGATCTTCTGCGTTGTGAATACCATGTTCTCTCCTCCCGCCGGGACGCGGCAGTCTGCTCCTGCCATAACGCGGCAGTTCACTGAATGTATACGATCTCGTTTCTCCTGAGCGCGCTGATGATCCGCAGCGCCGCCGAATAGAACAGTCCTCCGCAGTACAGGGCGACCAGGACGCCGGAAGACTGCCGGAACAGGAAACAGGCAAGAATGATCAGGAGATTCCCGCTTCCCTGAGACAGATCGACCTTCCATGCGCCGGTATGGGTCTTTTTCTCCCTGAGCCCCTTCAGGAGGTTTACCACAGCGGAAAACCCGTGGAAAGTGATCAGGTAGACCAGTATATAGATCTTCGGTTCATCCACCATGGACATGGTGAAGATGCCGAAATCCAGGATCACGACTCCGCTGAACAGGACCGCCTTTCCTCCCACCATGAACCGCGCCATGGTGAAGTAATAGATGAGGCTCTGCACTCCCTTCAGGATCAGGGAGCCGGCAAGGATCATCGCGATGCAGTAAAAACCGTCCTCGGGGAAGAACAGCATGACTGCGCCGGAGATCAGCATGATCAGACCGATGATAACATTTTCCACTCTCTGGTATTTGGTCATCAGCCTGCCTGCCTTTCCTTCCGGATGGCGGGAACGCCGGCAAGGCGGTTCCCGGACCGGGCGATCGCGGCAGTCACCATGGCTTTCTGGGCTGCCGCCGCGCGGATAAAGTTCCCGAGAAAGGTCTCTTCCTTCGCAGTCCCTTCCGCTGCCATATACTCCTGCTCATATCGCGTCTCGTCAAAATCCTCCACTGTATGGCCGGACAGAGACTCCGCGAAGGCCTTCCAGTCTTCGCAGGCGTCCGGACGGCGCACGGTCAGAATCTCCATGATCCGCTTCTCAAAAGGCGCCGCCGCCTCTTTGTCGTAGCAGTCTGTCACGAATTCTTTCTGGACGCCGCGCAGATATTTCAGCGCAAAGATCATCTGGCAGAAGGCGTTGTAGTAATCCGAGGGATTGTCCTTCAGGACTTCCGCGTAGTTTCCCCAGGCGGGAAGATATTTGTAACGCATGAAGCTGTAGTCCGGCAGGTGCCCCGCTCTTCCGTGCCCAAGGTTCATAATGGAGTTCTCCCGGCCGCGGAACACTGTCGCGACGTAGATCCCCTGTTCCAGGTCGTCCGAGGACGACGGACCGTGGCGGAACCGCACCTGCCTCCAGGTCCCGTTTCCATGATCCCCGACCAGTTCATAGAAATGATAGTTGGTATTGTTGATGACCAGGGAGGGCGTCCCGGCGAAATACCTGTGGGCCCAGGTGTCCGCCAGCACATGCATCGCCACGCCCGCCGCCTGCAGGCTTTCCCCTTTCGCCAGCTCCACCGTATCTTTCACCAGCTGCCCGTTGGGTCCGCAGATCAGGCGGTACTTGTTCCGGTAGGGGGCCGGCGCCCATTTCCGGACCTCCGCGTAAAGGTCATAGGGAAGGAAATGGAAGGAGACCCAGATCCTTGTCATGTCCTGCATTCCCGGCAGGTCGGTATGCTGGTCCATCAGTTCCACCTGCAGCTGCGTGGTAGCCGCGGAGACCGGTCCTCTGATCTTTGCCAGCAGCGCTTTGGAGCAGCAGTCCACGAACTGGGCGCTGTAGCAGATGTTCAGGCTGTTCTCGTGGGACCAGCCGGCCAGGATGGCCGCGCAGTACGTGCCGTAATAGTGAAAATCCAGCTGCATGGCATCACCCCCGTTTCTTTTCCATGCGGCGGGCGCGTCTTACGCGGACCGCGGAAATGATCATCTGCAGCAGCGTGATAAAGGAAGTCAGCTCCACAAGGATCGCCGCGTCCGCATCCACCACGTACTCGGAATGAGAAAAATACGTTATCACGTACGAAACGAACGACAGTCCCGAAAGGACCAGGAGCATCCCTGCGAGGATCAGGTACAGCCGCCCCTGCGGTCTCCCTCTTCCCTCCGCCCTTGCCGACAGCCCGACAAAGACCCGCAAAGCGAGATCCATGAGGAAGACAATGATCACGACCGTAAAAGCCACG